>NZ_JARZAH010000006.1:0-365529 GCF_029892145.1 Kitasatospora sp. GP30 | reverse complement strand
CCAGCCCCCTCGATCGAGACCGAACCAGCCACCTGGCCCGCCTCGACCTCACACTCACCGCCTGACACCGAATTAGGCAACGGAGTCCTTCAGGCGTACGACCCGCCGCACACCCAGCGGAGCCGAGAGCGCATGGTCGTACGGAACGCATGGCCGGATAGACGCTCTGACAGCGGGGTCACGCACGCTCAGCTTCGGATACGACCGGGCGGGACGGGAGATATCACGGAAGCTCGGCGGCGTGTTGCTGGCCCAGACGTGGGGCGGTGCCGACCGGCTCATCGAGCAGCAGATCAGCACCTCTGCGGACGGGGTCGCCCGGACTGTACAGCAACGGTCGTTCGGTTGGCAGGACGACCGACTCACGACAATCACTGACACAGCAGGGTTCTCCCGCAGTCTCACGCTGGACACTTCGGGCCGGATCACCGCCGTCACGGGCGCGAACTGGCACGAGGCCTATGCTTACGACCAGGCTGGGAACCTCACCCAGGCCGGGTGGCCAACACCGGCTGCACCCTCCCAGAACGACACTCTCGGCGAGCGCAAATACGCCGGCGCCCTTCTCGAGCGAGCGGGCCGGACCAGCTACGAGTACGACGGCCAGGGTCGCCTCGTCCGGCAGACCCGGCGGCTTCTGTCCGGCGGAACCCGGGTGTGGGAGTACTCCTGGGATGCTGATGACCGACTTCTCTCCTTGACCACACCGAGCGGAGAACAGTGGCGCTACCTCTACGATCCGTTCGGCCGGCGGGTCGCAAAGGACCGGCTGAGCGCCGACGGCACGAACGTGGAGGAGCAGACCGTCTTCGTCTGGGACGACACCCTTCTGGTTGAGCAAGTCCACACCAACCTCCGGGTCGGCACGGTGCAGACCACCACCTGGGACTGGGAACCAGAGGAACACCGAGCACTCGCACAGAGAGTGAGTCTGCGCGACGTCTCGCAGCGTGAGATCGATCGGCGCTTCTACATGATCGTCACCGACCTGGCCGGCACACCGACCGAACTCATCGACGAGCGTGCCGCAATCGCCTGGCGCGCCCGCAGCACCCTGTGGGGCCGAGAGGCTTCAACCTCGGACAGTCCCGTGGACTGCCCGCTGCGGTTCCCCGGCCAGTACCTCGACCGCGAGAGCGGCCTGCATTACAACCTCTACCGCTACTACGATCCCCACACCGCACGCTATTTGAGTCCCGACCCGCTCGGCCTCGAACCCGCCGCCGATCCATACGCGTACGTCGGCAACCCGCTGACCGAGATCGACCCGCTAGGACTGGCGAAGAAGGACAAATGCGAGATCATCATCCGCTACGGCAGTGAGGATGAAGCCAAGCAGGCCGTGGCCGCTAACGGCGGGAAGGGCGGCCTCGTACCGAAGTTCAAACCCCATCAGAACCAGCCGAAGTGGATCGCGAAGGCGAACGCCGACCTTAGCGCCGGAAATCTCGGTCAGCCCAAGCACTACACGCACAAGATGGAGTTCCGCTGCAAGCCCGGCGTGCTCGATTGGCTCAAGCAGTACGAAACCAAGCCCACAAATGAGCCGGGACGCTTCGAGGTACCAGCCAGCCAGATCGACAACTTCAACTCCTTCGTCGAGCAAACAACCGTTTCGAAGATCGACCGCGGCAACGCCGCGAAGCGGAGGCGGCGGTGATTCCCGCCGGTACCGGCCGTAGGCTCGGTCATGCCGATGTGAGGAGGGCAAATACAGTGAGGGAACAGACCGCGCCAGCTGGTCCAGGAGACCGCGTTCGGTTCCGGGCCGCTCTGTGGGCAGTAGGCGACCGATGGGAAACGGCCCCAGAACAGCTGGCCGCGGACGTGATCGACGGGCTGCTGGCGTTCGGTACGGAGACCCCCGAGAATCTCGCAGCCGCCGCACAACTCGACGTCGCGGCAGAGGAGGACGACTTCGGGCGCTCGGATCTCGGCCTCTGTCTCAAGGACTACGCGGTCCGCCTCGACCACGTGCTGTGGCT
Organism: Kitasatospora sp. GP30; assembly: GCF_029892145.1. Taxonomy (NCBI): domain Bacteria; kingdom Bacillati; phylum Actinomycetota; class Actinomycetes; order Kitasatosporales; family Streptomycetaceae; genus Kitasatospora; species Kitasatospora sp. GP30. The sequence goes on along the minus strand of NZ_JARZAH010000006.1, from coordinate 363,544 downwards.
AGCAGACGGTGCCGACATACCGGAACAGGTGCAGGAGCGGTGGCCTGGCCTCCCCCAGCAGGAGTGGGACTGCGCTCTCCGGGTCGCGAAGCTGGTCCTATCCGCACTCGGGTCCCCCCCGATCCATGACAGCGAGGCGGCTCCACGCCCCGCTCAGGCCGAGTTCCGCGCGGCCCTGTGGGCGATCGGGGAGCAGCCTCATACGCCACCGGAGGAGCTCGGCGACAAGGTGACGGCGGCACTGCTCGCCTTCGCATCGGCGACGCCCGACAACCTGACGGCTGCCGAGCACCTCGGTGTCTCCGTACAAGAGGGCCAAATAAGTTGGGACATCGGTCTCTGCCTACTCCGGCCAGGGATTCGCCTGTCGCACCTGCTGGCCAGCGCGGTCGGCAGCACGATGCCGCCGACACTCTTGGAAGACCTTCCTGAGCTCATCCAGGAGGACTGGGACACCGTACTGACCGTGACCGCGCTGGTCCTGTCAGCATTGGAGTCGGATCAGCTCGAAACAGCGCCGAACTGATCCTGCCACGGCGCCCACACCGACTGGTCAGCAGTCCGGCGGCTCCCCCGATTCGGACGGTTTCTTCCCGCCCTGGCGGGACGGATCGGCCTCGGGAGCGGCGACGGGCGAGACCGTAAGCCGAAAGGATAGCTGCTGGGACGTCGAAGACGACGTCGTCGACTACGACACGGACGAGCACTGGGGCGCAGCATCCCTCATTCTCACCACCATGGGCGACATGGACGGGAACACCGCAGGCCGTCACCGCGCCTTCGGGTGGCCTGACACCTTGTCGGGCTCGGAAAGTCATCGCCGCAGGTGAAATGGGTGGGACGAGCCCGGCTGGCAGCATGTTCGCGTGATCGTTTCGATGCTGTACAAGGTGGCGCGCAGGCTGTTGTCCTTCCCCAAGGTGCTGCTGCGCTGTGACACCGCCAAGGAGGCGGAGCTGCTCGTGCTCAGGCACGAGAACACGGTGCTGCGTCGCCACCTCGCTGGCCCGGTGCGCTATGAACCGGAGGATCGGTTCTGGCTGGCGGCACTGTCCAGCCTGATACCCCGCCACCGTTGGCGGGCGGTCTTCCCGGTGACGCCTGGGACGCTGCTGGCGTGGCATCGTCGACTCATCGCGGCGAAGTGGGACTACAGCACATGGCGCACCCGCACCGGGCGGCCGCCGACGAGAGCGGCGCTCAAGAACCTCGTGCTACGCCTGGCTCGGGAGAACGCGGGGTGGGGCCACAAGCGGATCCAGGGGGAACTCGCCCGCCTCGGGCACCCGATCGCCGCATCCACGGTGCGGGAGATCCTCCACACTGTGGGCATCGACCCGGCTCCGCGCCGCACCGGCCCGACCTGGCGAGAGTTCCTCGCGGCCCAGGCCGAGGGCATCATCGCCGTCGACTTCTTCCATCTCGACACGGTGCGCGGTCAGCGCCTGTACGCGCTGGCGTTCCTCGAGCACGGCACCCGGCGCCTGCACAGCGCCGGCGTCACTGCCCTCCCCACCCGTGACTGGGTGGTGCAGCAGGCCAGGAACGTGGCCGCCGTCCTCGGCAGGCGCACGGAGTCCCTGCGCTTCCTGCTGCGTGACCGCGACGGCAAGTACGGGCAGTCCTTCGACGCCGTCTTCGAGGCCGAGGAGATGGAGATCCTCAAGAGCGCGCCGCGAGTTCCCCGGATGAACGCCCACTGCGAACGGGTGATCGGCAGCATCCGGCGTGAGGCACTGGACCATGTCCTCATCATGAACCAGGCCCACGCCCGGCACGTCCTGGCCGCCTACCAGCAGCACTACAACGAGCACCGTCCCCATCGCGCCCGCAACCAGCTACCACCCGACGCCCACGAGCAGACCACCGCCGCGGACGACCTCGAGAGCCGCAGACTCCTGCGCACCCGCGTTCTCGGCGGTGTCATCAACGAGTACCGATACGCAGCTTGACCAGCGGCGATGACTTTCCGAGCCTCACACGGTCCCAGGACACACCGTAGGAGCGGCAGGCGACTGGTCCATAATTCACTTTGCATCTCACTCCCCTCGGCGTCGACCGACGAATTTGCCGTAATAGGGAGGCAGGAGGATGTTCATCTGGCAAAACCCTGGCCTGGTCATGAAGTTCTTGAACTGCCGGGTGATAAATATTCCCTAGATGAAAACGACCGATGGGTCCAGGGGGTAATTAAGGCGCGCCAGCCCGTGTATGTTGCCTCGCCCGAGGAAGGAAACCTAAAAACGGGAAAGGTGAAGAGACCATATTTGCTCGGGAGCTAAGGCAGCTTGGTGAGGCGGGCTACACCCGGAGTGGAGACTACCTGTTTCCCCCGATGCAATAATCGAGAGCGTCTTGCTCCTGGCATCCAATCTGGCTAGAGTTCTCCAACTTTGCAGTCGATTCGTGGAGGTATTTGTGGCAGTCACAAACCGTATTGCTGCCGTGATTACGGACCAATATGGAGTGGAGGCGAGCTCTGTTATTTCACTACTGGAAGAAGCTGAGCTTAGGGTATTTGGTCAGGCTGCCAGCGAGAGGTTCGCAGCCGCTATTGTGATCGTCGCGAACGGTAGCATCGATAATCTTCTCGATGCGATTCGGCTTATGGAGATTGATTGGCGCGATCTGCTTGTTGAGGCAGAACTTGCAGATTCGGATTGGCTGTCAAAGGTTGACGATGCTTTTGGCAAAAATTAGCCCGGGGGATTGTGCTATCCGCTAAGTGGTCCGATTGAAATTAGAGAGGGCATCGACTTGCGTCTGGAGTGCTGGCCAAAATCGCTATATCGCTCGCGAGCGTGCCTGCCAGTCAGCAGACTTCTGATGGCAGCGCGCTGTCAGTCGCAGAGCACTAGTTGGACAGCCTAACTCCGCAACAACCTCTCCGCCGGGGCTGGGGTCCTACGGCACCAGCCCCGGCGGAGAGGGACGCACGTGAATGCCATTCGAATCTCCTGGCTGTGGACTCCGTTGCCGCCCTGATTTTGGTTTCCTGGTGTCTGGGCGACATTGCGCCTGCCGAGAATGCCATCCATGCAGCTCAAGGACTGGCCTGGTGGTTGCGGCAGGATGATCACTTGTGTTGCTTCGCTTGGCATACCTGACTGTCACCAACGCGCTTGCCGTCCTGCGGCTGCTGTCGATGAGCGACCGGGACAAGGACGTGGAGATCCTCGTGCTGCGCCATCAGCTCACTGTCCTTGAGCGGCAGCTCGGTGCGGACAGGGTGAGGTTCGCTCCGGAGGACCGCGCCTTGCTCGCTGCGCTCCTCGCCCCGCTGCCGCGCGAGGTGCTGCGCCGCCTGAGACTGTTGGTCCAACCGGACACCGTTCTTCGATGGCACCGTGACCTGATGAAGCAGCGCCACGCCCGCACCTGCCGGCCAAGACGACCGGGGCGACCGCCTACTGTCCGCTCGATCCGTGTACTGGTCCTGCGCCTGGTGCGGGAGAACCCGTCGTGGGGCTACAGGCGCGTGCACGGCGAACTCGCCACCCTCGGCATCAAGATCGCCGCCTCCACCATCTGGGAGATCTTCAAAGCCGAAGGGATCGACCCCGCGCCCGACCGCAGCGCCACCACCTGGGCCGACTTCCTGCGCTCCCAGGCTGACGCCCTCCTGGCGTGCGACTTCATCGAGACCGTCACCTTGACCGGCCAACGCCAGTACATCCTCGCGGTCATCGAGCACGCCACCCTCCCCCAGCCTTCGGCCGGGAGGTGCCCCCATCGTCCGCATCCTGGGAACCACCGCGCATCCCACCGCCCACTGGGTCGATCAGGCCGCCCGGAACCTGGTCATGGACCTCGAGGACGCTGGAGCCACCGTCAACTACCTGATCCGTGACCGAGATGCGAAGTTCCCGGCTCTCTTCGACCAGATCCTGGGCGACGCCGGCATCCAGGTCGTGCTCTCCGGCATCCGCGTACCGCGGATGAACTCCATCATGGAGCGCTGGGTGCAGACCTGCCGCCACGAGCTGCTGGATCGGACCTTGATCTGGAACGAACGCCACCTTCGCCACGCCCTGCGCGAGTTCGAGCAGCATCACAACGCGCACCGGCCCCACCAGGCCATGAATCAAGCGGCACCCCTCCGAGCGGTCCCCGAACCGATCACCGATCCCAGACAGATCTCCCGCCTGGACATACGCCGACATGACCGGCTCGGCGGAGTGATCCACGAGTACCGGCACGCCGCCTGACCTGGTCGGATGATGTATTCGGCAGCCGCAATGGTCGACGTCCTGCGCGACGCCAACCCCGAGATCAAGCGCCAGACCTACGCCGCTCTCGGCCTGCACTGCGACTACAACCACGCACAACGCAAAATGCAGGTCAGGATTGCTCCTGACCTGCATTCCCTTGCCAACAATGTTGGCGAATGGGTCGTGTCCGAGGGGGGACTTGAACCCCCACGCCCGATAAAGGGCACTAGCACCTCAAGCTAGCGCGTCTGCCATTCCGCCACCCGGACTAGGTGGTCCGCTCGGCCTGAGTAGTACCCGTTTCGGTAACCGCTCGTCGGCCGCGCTGACATGGATAACTGTAGCAAAGAACGGTGCGGGGTCCCAAAAGCCTGGGGGAGTGGGGGTGGCTGGGGGGTGGACGACTGGGATCGGGGAGGTTCGGCGCGAGATGCCCTTGGGGTGGCGGGGTGACTGGGGGAGGATGGCCGGAGCGCGGTCAGAGCGGCCGATGGACGAGGAGGGCGCATGAGCGAGTCGACGGTGGCGGGTGGGGCCCGGGTGAACGGCGAGTCGGAGGTCGCCGACATCTGCCGTGACCTGATCCGGATCGACACCAGCAACTACGGCGACAACTCCGGGCCCGGTGAGCGGGCGGCGGCCGAGTACGTCGCCGAGCAGCTGGCCGAGTTCGGCGTGGAGCCCACGATCATCGAGTCGGCCAAGGGGCGGGCCTCGCTGGTGGTGCGGATCGAGGGCGAGGACCGGTCGCGGCCCGGGCTGCTGATCCACGGGCACACCGATGTGGTTCCGGCCAACGCCGACGACTGGACGCACCACCCGTTCTCCGGCGAGATCGCGGACGGCTGCGTCTGGGGCCGCGGGGCCGTGGACATGAAGGACATGGACGCGATGACCCTGGCCGTGGTCCGCGACCGGCTGCGCACCGGACGCAAGCCTCCGCGCGACCTGGTGCTGGCGTTCCTGGCGGACGAGGAGGCCGGCGGCAGCTACGGCGCGCGGTTCCTGGTGGACAAGCACCCGGGGCTCTTCGAAGGCGTGACCGAGGCGATCGGCGAGGTCGGCGGCTTCTCGTTCACGGTCAACGACAAGGCGCGGCTCTACCTGGTCGAGACGGCCGAGAAGGGCATGCACTGGATGCGCCTGACGGTCGAGGGCCGGGCCGGGCACGGCTCGATGATGAACGACGACAACGCCATCACCGAGCTGTGCGAGGCGGTGGCCCGGCTGGGGCGGCACGAGTTCCCGCTGCGGATCACCAAGACCGTCCGTTCCTTCCTGGACGAGCTGTCGGACGCGCTGGGCGTGCCGCTCGACCCGGAGGACATGGACGAGACGCTGCGGATCCTCGGCGGCATCGCCAAGATGATCGGCACCACGCTGCGCAACACCGCACAGCCGACCATGCTGGGCGCGGGGTACAAGGTCAACGTGATCCCCGGGCAGGCCACCGCGCACGTGGACGGGCGGTTCCTGCCCGGGTACGAGGAGGAGTTCCTCGCCGAGCTCGACCGGGTGCTCGGCCCGCGCGTGAAGCGGGAGAGCCTGCACTCGGACAAGGCCATCGAGACCAGCTTCGACGGCGCGCTGGTGGACGCCATGCAGCAGGCGCTGCGGGCGGAGGACCCGATCGCCCGGGCCGTGCCGTACTGCCTCTCCGGCGGCACCGACGCCAAGTCGTTCACCGACCTCGGCATCCGCTGCTTCGGCTTCGCGCCGCTGCAGCTGCCGCCGGAGCTGGACTTCGCAGGGATGTTCCACGGCGTGGACGAGCGGGTGCCGGTGGAGGGTCTGAAGTTCGGCGTCCGGGTGCTGGACCGGTTCATCGACGCCTGCTGAGCAGGGGTTCCCGCGCCGGGAGCCGACCATGATCTCCTCTGATGTTCCGTCAATCTCCTGAGCCGGTTATCACCGGCGCGAGTGAGAAACCAACGGCCACCGTCCCCCGTTCGGCGGCGGCTCGTTCACTCATTTGGCGGCACGGGTGACCGAGCCGCTCGGATGATCAGGAGGAATGGATGAACGTCAAGAAGATCGCTGCCGTGACCGTCGCCGCCGGTGGCCTGATGCTGGGGGCCGCCGGTGCCGCCGCGGCGGCCGGGGGTGCCGGCGCGGAGGGCGCCGCGGTGGGCTCGCCCGGCGTGCTGTCCGGCAACGTGGTCCAGGTGCCGGTGCACATCCCGGTCAACGTCTGCGGCGACACGATCAACGTGATCGGCCTGCTGAACCCGGCGTTCGGCAACACCTGCGTCAACCAGTAGGCCCGGCGATTGCTGTGGGGCGGTCCCGCTTCGGGACCGCCCCACTTCGCGTTTGAATCCACCTGATCGGGTGATATGCAGCCGGATGGCTCAACCTTTTCGAGCATGGCTCGTTGAATTGTGGGCGGCAAAAGCATTCGTCGGAATTTCCGACCGTCACATGACAGGGGTATGTATGCGACAGGTTGCCAAAAAAGGGATCCTCACGGCGGTGGCCACCGGTTCCGTGCTGGCGTCCGCAGGGGGCTACGCCTATGCGGCGGCCGGCGCCCAGGGCGCGGCGGTCGGCTCGCCGGGCGTCGCCTCCGGGAACAGCGTCCAGGTGCCGATCGAGGTTCCGATCAACATCTGCGGCGACACGATCGACGTGGTCGGCGCGCTCAACCCGGCCTTCGGGAACCAGTGCGCCAACACCAGCTCGTCGGGTCACCACCACGGCGGGGACCAGAACGGCCCCGGCGGTCACGGCAGCACCAGCGGTTCGGTGGCCGGCAGCTCGGCCTCCGGCGTCGCCAAGGGGTCACCGGGCGTCGGCTCCGGCAACAACGCCCAGGTACCGGTCGACGTGCCGGTCAACGCCTGCGGCGACTCGGTCGACGTGATCGGTGCGCTCAACCCGGCGTTCGGCAATGAGTGTGCCAACACGTCCGTCAGCCAAGGCGTCCACACCCCGCCGCCGGCCCCGACCCCGCAGCAGTGCACCGGCGGCTGCGACACCCCGCCGCCGGCGCCGCCCGCATCGAACGTGCCGCCCGCTTCGAACGTGCCGCCCGCTTCGAACGTGCCGCCGGGCGCCCCGGTGGCCGACACCCACGGGACGCCGATCGGGCGGTCGGCCGCACCCGGGACCACCCAGGTGTCGGCCGAGTCCGCGCCGGCCGCCACCAAGCTGGCCTACACCGGGGTCAGCGGCCTGGACGTGCTGGCTCCGGCGGGCCTGGGCCTGCTGCTGGCCGGCGGCGTGCTCTACCGCAAGGGGCGCAGGGCCTCCTGACGGGGCTCCCGGGGGCGGGGAGTGCGTGCCTACCCGCCCGCAACCGGGCCTCGCCCGCAAGGGCAACCAGGCACGCACTTCCCGGCGGCCGACGGCTACCGTCGACGGCCGGCGGTCACCAGCTGCGGACCTGCCGGATGATCCGACGCCGCAGCCGGACCGTGCGGCTGCCGTCCGGATAGAGCCGCAGCCGGTCCAGCTCCCAGTGCCCGTACTCGGCGTGCTCCGTCAGCAGCTGTCGGGCCGCGTTGCGCGTGGTGCCGCGCGGCATGCGCAGCGACTGGTACTCGTACTCGGGCTGCCGGACCAGCTTCGGTGGGGTCAACGTCGCCTCCTCAGCGTTGCCTGCTGCGTTCTGTGCTCGGCTTGTCTGCTCGGCTTGTCTGCTCGGTCTGTCTGTTCGGTATGTCTGCTCAGTGCTGTCTGCGGGCAAGCCTACGACTTGCCAGTGACACTGACACCGGCCCTGCGGCAAGCCCGCGGCCACCGCGCCGGGCCTGCGGGAGCCGACCCGGGGCCGACCGCCGCCGGGGCGCGACACGCCCACCCGGAGCACCGTCCTGACCGGTCACGCGCCATTCTCCCGGTTCCGCGAACTGATGCGTAATCAATTCCCGAGGGCGGAACCAGGAAACGCCGCGGCGGGCACAGAAGCGCACGCTTCGGACATCGCGGGTCAAGTTGCCGGGCTTTCGCAAACTGAGACGGTAGCCCCTGTGCATCATGGGCCCGGGTGCGGATAGCGTCTGTCCCATGTCTGATGCCGCGCAGCTCAACCGGACCGAGGTACGCGAAGCCGCCGAGGCGGTCAAGGCCGCCATCGACCGCCATTTGGAAGCGGTGTCCAGCACCACCACCGCAGACGATCCCGCGGTCTTCGCCGCCTACGAGGAGTTGGCTGCGGCGGCCATCCACTACGACCAACTGCTCTACGAGGTCTATGACGAAGTGACCCCGTTCGAGGTCCCCGGCGACGGCGGCCCGGGCAGCTACCAGGGCCCGGAGGAGCCCGAGGCGATCAGCGTGCTGATCCGCCGCGACTACCGGATCGCCGACCCGCGCCGGCTGCGCGCGCAGGCCGAGCGGGTGGACTCCTCGCTCGAATCGGCCGAGCGCGGCGGCCAGGGGGTGACGGCGGCCGCGGTCGGCGCGGTCTTCGGCGAGTACGAGCCGGACGAGATCGCCGCGCGGGCCGAGGAGTTCGGCCTGGAGGAGGGCGACGCCACGATCTGGGTGGCGGCCACCGACCCGACCGACCCGGGGGAGTGGCTCGCCGAGCCCTTCGACAGCCCGGACCCGCACCTGCTGCTCTGCCGCTTCGACGTCAGCGAGGTGTACGACGAGGAGGACGGCCTCGGCTGACCGAGGACGCAAGACGTCGGGGCGGCTCCCGCGATCGTGACCGGGGGCCGCCCCAAACGCTTCTGACGATGCGTCAGCCCCGTGCTTCAGTCCTGCGGGGCGTTCTCGGCCAGCAGGGCGCGCAGCCGGGTGGTGCGCGGCGTGGCGGGGCGCTCGGCCACGGCCTGGGCCAGCGCGGGACCGGCCGCGTGCACCACCGAGAGGTGCCGCTCGGCCCGTCCGAACGCGGTGTAGACCCACTGCCGGGTCAGCCCGGGGCCCGCCTCCTCGGGCAGCACCACGACGGCCGCCGGCCAGCGCCGCCCGGCCGCCTGATGGACCGTCAGCGACCAGCCGTGCCGCAGCCGGTCGACCTGGGCGGGCGGCAGCACCAGCTCGCTGCCGTCGGCCAGGGCCAGCCGCAGGCCGTCCCGGTCGCCGCCCAGCACCCGCCCCGGATGGTTGATCCCGGGCAGCGGCGAGTAGACCACCCGGTCGCCCGGATCGAAGCCGCCGAACCGCCCGGGGCCGGGGTTCAGCCGGGCCTTGGCGGCGGCGTTGAGCGCCCGGGTGCCGGCCGGGCCGCCGTGGCCGGGGGTCAGCAGCACCGTCTGCTCGGCGGGGATGCCCAGCGCACGCGGAATCGACTCGGTGAGCAGCTGCACGGCCCGGTGCACCGCCTCGGAGGACTCGCGGGCGGTGACGATCACCACCTCCTTGTCCGGCGCCTCCACGGTGGTCAGCTCGCCAACGCCGATGCCGGAGACCAGCTCGCCGATCGGGCCGAGGTCGGGGGTGCGGGAGGCCACCTGCGGGCACACCTTGGCGGCCAGCAGATCGGCGAACAGCCGCCCGGGGCCGGCCGACCAGAGCTGGCCCGGGTCGCCGCTGAGCACCAGCCGGGTGCCGTCGGCCAGGGCCTCGACCAGGGTGGCGGCCTGCTCCAGGTCGAGCAGCGGGGCGTCCTGGACGATCAGCAGGTCCAGCGCCAGGGCGCCCTCCTCGGTGCGCTCGACGGCGCCGGGGCGCAGCAGCTCAGCGAGGGTCAGCGACTCGGGCTCGCCCAGGGCATCGCGGCCGTACTCGGTCCAGGCGGCGGCCCGGGCCCGCAGGCCGAGCGCGCGGGCGGCGCGCAGCAGGGCGGCGAGCTCACCGCGCGAGGCGGCGTCCCCGGTGTGCAGCACCAGCGGGTCGGCGGCGACGGCGCGGATCAGCGCGGCGGCCGAGGCGGAGCCGGCCGCGCCGGCGGCCGCCTCCCAGTCGGCCTCGCCGGGAGCAGCCGGCTCGACCTCGGGAGCAGCCGGCTCGACCTCAGGGGTGGCTGCCTCGACCGGCGTCGCGGCTGCCTCGACCGGCGTCCCGAAGGTGGAGAGCAGCCGGGCCAGGCCCTCGGCGGTCTCCTCCTCGGCCTGTGCCAGCCGGTCCAGCGCCAGCAGCAGCCGCATCGGCGGCTCCTCGTCCTCGCCGACCTCGCGGGCGCCCGGACCGGTCTCCTCCTCCTGGAACGGCAGCACCCGGCCGTCCTCGACGGCGGCCTGCACCGCCTGCTCCGGGTCGGGCAGGCCGAGCTTCTCCAGCCCGGCGCGCAGCTCGTCGGCGGTCAGCGCGGAGTGGCCGCGCAGCGCGGCCTGCTCCAGCAGCCAGACGGCCAGCGCCCGGCCGCGGCGCGGGTCATCGGGGCCGGCGGCGGGGCCGAGCAGTGCCTTGGCGAAGCCGTCGGCCTGTTCGGGGCGCACCCCGGGCAGCGCCAGCAGGGCCCACGGGTCCTGCTGGAGGGTGTCGGGCGCCTGCTCGCCGAGCGTGGTCAGGGCGGCGTGCGCCAGCTGCTCGGCGGCCGCAGCGGGCGCTCCACCGTGGGTGAGCAACTGCACGGTGGCGCGCAGCGCGTCAGCCGGGAGCTCCAGCCGGGGCGTGGCCGCCGGCGCGGGCGCCGGCGCCGCGGTGGCCGGGGCGTCGGGAGCGGCGGGGGCGTCGGCCGGGGAGCCGGGCTTCGCCGGGGCGGGGCGTGACGGTGCGTCGGGGGTGCGCCGCTCCACGGCCCGCACGGCCTCGGTCAGCGCGGCCAGCTCGGCGGCGCGGCGCGCCGGGTCCACGGTCCGGGGCGTGAAGCCGGTGACGCCCGCCGCGGGGGCCTGGCCGCCCGCGGGCCGCTCGTCGGCGGCTCGGGGCTCGGGCACCGGCGTCTCGGCGGCGGCCGCCTCCTCCGAGGGAGCCTGCGCTGTCCCCGCGTCGGGCTCGGGGCCGTCGGCCGCCGGTTCGTCCGTCTGACTCACAGTTGCTGACTCACAGTTCGTTCCAGTCCTGATCAGGGTAGCGACGCACCGGCGCCGAGATGTCGTCGAGCGCACCGCGGATCTCATCCGGAAGCGTAAGCGCCTCCACCGACAGCGCCGTGTGCAGCTGGGCGGCGGTGCGCGCACCCACGATCGCGGCCGCCACCCCGGGCCGGTCCCGGACCCAGGAGAGCGCCACCGCCAGCGAGCTGCTGGCCAGGCCGTCGGCGGCGGTGGAGAGCGCGTCCACGATCCGCCGGGACCGCTCGCCGAGATAGGGCTGGACATACCCGGCGAGGTGGGGCGAGTTGCCCCGGGAGTCCTGCGGAATGCCGTGCCGGTACTTGCCGGTCAGCACCCCGCGCCCCAGCGGTGAGGAGGCGAGCAGGCCGATCCCGGCGTCCAGCGCGGCGGGCAGCGCCTCGCGTTCGGCGCCGCGCTGCAGCAGCGAGTACTCCAGCTGGGTCGCGGCCAGCGGCACCCGCCCGGGCGCGGCCAGCTGCCAGGTGGCGGCCTTGGCCAGCTGCCAGCCGCAGTAGCCGGCCACCCCGGCGTAGCGGGCCCGGCCGGAGGCGACCGCCAGGTCCAGCGCGTGCATGGTCTCCTCGGTCGGGGTGGCCGGGTCGAAGGCGGGCACCTGCCAGAGGTCCACGTGGTCCGTGCCGAGCCGGCGCAGCGAGGCGTCCAGGGCGGCCAGCAGGGCGCTGCGCGAGGAGCCGCCGGTGGCTGCGGCACCCCGGGTGCCGGGCTCGGTGGACGCGCCGGCCCGGGTGGCGATCACCAGCTCCGAGCGCGGGATCAGACCGTCCATCAGCCGGGCGAGCAGGTGCTCGGCGGCACCGTCGCCGTAGAGGTCGGCGGTGTCCACCAGGGTCCCGCCGGCGTCCACGAAGGTCTTGAGCTGGTCGGCGGCCTCGGCTTCGTCGGTGTCCCGGGTCCAGGTCATGGTGCCCAGTCCCAGTCGGGAGACCCGCAGGCCGGTGCGGCCCAGATTGCGTCGTTCCATGGGCGCAGGACCCCCTCACTCTTGGTGACCGTGATCGTAACCGTCGCCCGCCGCAATGTGACGCTCGCCACGCCTACCCGTCGGTAGCAAGACCGCCGCGGCCACGGCTACCGTGGCCCGCAACGGCCCCTCGGGAAAGGCGTGCACGTCATGCGACTCGGCATCAACCTCGGCTACTGGGGACTCGGCATGGACGCCGACAACATCGCGGTCGCCCAGGAGGCCGACCAGCTCGGCTACGCGGTCTGCTGGGCCGCCGAGGCGTACGGCTCGGACGCCGCCACGGTGCTCGCCTTCGTCGCCGCCAGGACCGAGCGGATCGACGTGGGCTCGGCGATCTTCCAGATCCCGGCCCGGACCCCGGCGATGACCGCGATGACGGCGGCCACCCTGGACGCGCTCTCCGGCGGCCGGTTCCGGCTCGGCCTCGGGGTCTCCGGGCCGCAGGTGTCGGAGGGCTGGTACGGCGTCAGGTTCGACAAGCCGCTCGGGCGCACCCGGGAGTACGTGGAGATCATCCGCAAGGCGATGTCCCGCGAGCGGCTGACCCACCAGGGCGCCAACTGGACGCTGCCGCTGCCCGGCGGCCCGGGCAAGCCGCTGAAGCTGACGGTGCATCCGGTGCGCGAGCACATCCCGCTGTACATCGCCGCGATCGGCCCGAAGAACCTGGAGCAGACCGGCGAGATCGCCGACGGCTGGCTGGGCATCTTCTTCTCGCCCGAGCACGCCGAGCTCTCGCTCGCCCCGCTGCGGGCCGGCCGGGCCAAGGCCGGGCTGACCCTCGACGGCTTCGACCTCTGTCCCACCGTCAGCATCGCGGTCGGCGAGGACGTCGCGGCGGCCGCCGACTCGCTGCGCGACCACGCGGCGCTCTACATCGGCGGGATGGGCAGCAAGGAGAAGAACTTCTACAACCAGCTGGCCTGCCGGATGGGCTACGAGGAGGCCGCGGCCGAGATCCAGCAGCGCTACCTGGCCGGCGACAAGCAGGGCGCGGCCGCCGCCGTGCCGCACGACCTGATCGACGCCTTCGCCCTGCTCGGCACCAAGGAGCGGATCGCCGATCGGATGCGCGCCTACGCCGACGCCGGGGTGACCACCCTGACCCTGGCCCCGACCGGCTGGACCCTGGACGAGCGGGTGACCGCGCTGCGCACCGCGGTGGACGCCCTGGAGCTGGCGGGGCTGGCCTGACGGCGCCCGGTCACAGCCAGCCGCCGTGTTTGAAGAGCCGGTGCAGGGTGCCGCAGACCAGGGCGGTGGCGCCGATCGCCAGCGGGTAGCCGTACGGCCCGGCGGAGGCCTGGCCGGCGAGCGCGTACCCGCCCAGCAACAGCGGCGGGACGGCCAGCGCCACCCAGCCGCCCAGCCGGCGCAGCCCGCCGCTCGGCAGCCCGCCGCTCGGCGGCTTGCTGCTCGGCGGCTCGGCGTGCGGTGGCCAGTCGGGCTGCGGTGCCTGCTCGGCGTGCGGTGCCTGCTCGGGCCGGGGTGCCCCGTCGGGCCGCGGCGCGGCGCCCGCCTCGCACGCGGCCGCCAGCCGTTCCGCGCTCGCCCGCAGCCCGGGCAGCGGCCCCCCGGCGAGCTCGCGCAGCGGCGCCAGCGCCTGCCGGGCCGCCGCGCGCAGCACCCGGGAGCCGGGGTCGGCCGCGAGCGCCGTCAGGCAGCCGTCGACGGTGGCGGCGCAGACCTCGTGGAGAACGGCGGTGGGCCCGCCGGCGAGCAGGTGCGGCTGCCGCTCCAGGCGGGCCCGCAGGCCCCTCATCGGCCCGGTCGGGCCATGGCGGACCGTCAGCACGAAGGAGTCGCCGACCAGCACCAGCAGCTGACCGGTCGTCAGTGCGTGCGGCTGCCCCGCAGGCCGTTCGACTGTGGGCAGCACCACCAGCAGCGCCTGCGGATAGCGGGTCACCCCGGCGGCCCGGGGCGTTCGCAGGGCCTGCGCCACCAGCGCGGCCGGAAGCCCGGCGACCGCTCCCACCTGTGCGAACTCCGCCTCGCCCGGCTCCGCCAGGCCGATCCAGAGGAAGCCGTCGTCCGGCGCGGCGGTGCCGGGGCCGGCCAGGCGACGGCCGTCCCGGTAGCGCGCCGAGTCCACGATCACGGCTCCCATTCTGACGGCCGGTACCGCCCGGGGCCCGGAGCGGCTCGCGGCCACCGTCTAGGCTTGGGGCATGCCCACACTGCTGCTGGTACGCCATGGCCGGTCGACCGCGAACTCCGCCGGGATCCTCGCGGGTTGGACCCCGGGCGTGGATCTGGACGAGACCGGCCGGGCGCAGGCAGCCAAGCTGGTCGAGCGGCTGGCCGGGGTGCCGCTGGCGCTCGCGGTCAGCAGCCCGCTGGAGCGCTGCCGGCAGACCCTGGGGCCGCTGCTGGCGGACCGGCCCGAGCTGGGCGAGCCGACCGTGGACGACCGGCTGGGCGAGTGCCACTACGGTGACTGGACCGGGCGCCCGCTGCGCGAGTTGGCCACCGAGCCGCTCTGGCGCACCGTGCAGGACCACGCGTCGGCCGCGGCCTTTCCGGGCGGGGAGTCGCTGCGGGCGCTGAGCCACCGCACGGTGGCGGCGGCCCGGGAGTGGGACGAGAAGATCGCCGCCGAGCACGGGCCGGACGCGGTGTGGATCGCCTGCACCCACGGCGACGTGATCAAGGCGATCGTGGCCGACGCGCTCGGCCTGCACCTGGACCACTTCCAGCGGATCAACGTGGACCCCGCCTCGATCACCGCGATCCGCTACACCCCGCTGCGGCCGTTCGTGCTGCGGATGGGCGACACCGGAGACCTCTCCGGCCTGCGCCCCAAGCCGTCCGCCGCGAGCACCGGCGACGCCGTGGTCGGCGGCTCCACGGGTGCGGACGCCGTAGGGTGAAAGCGCACCCGTAGCCCGTTCTCAAGACACCGTTCTTCACACCACCGGAGCGAGAGAGTGCCCCGACAGGTCTTCTTCTACGACCAGCCCGAGCGGTTCGTGGCCGGCACCGTCGGCCAACCCGGCTCGCGGGCGTTCTTCCTGCAGGCCAGTGCGCGCGGCCGGATCACCAGTGTGCTGCTGGAGAAGACGCAGGTGGCGGCGCTCGCCGAGCGGGTCGACGAGGTGCTGGACGAGGCGCTGCGCCGCAGTGCCGGCCAGGCTCCGATCCCGGCGATCGCGCCGTCCGAGCTGATCGACACCGCGCCGCTGGACCTGCCGCTGGAGCAGGAGTTCCGGGTCGGCACCATGGCGCTGGCCTGGGACGCCACCGACGGCATCCTGGTCGTCGAGGCGCAGGCGGTGCTGGAGGACGCGGAGGACGACGAGGCCGCCGAACTGGCCTTCGACGACGAGGAGAACGGTCCCGACCTGCTGCGGGTGCGGCTGAGCGGGGCGATGGCCCGGGTGTTCGCCAAGCGCGCGCTGGACTTGGTGGCGGCCGGCCGCAAACCCTGTCCGTTCTGCAACCTGCCGCTCGACCCCGAGGGCCACCTGTGCCCGCGCCAGAACGGTTACAAGCGCTGAACACCAACCAGGACAGCCCCGAAGCCGAGGCCGAGGAGCCCGCGGCCGAGATACCCGACGCCGACCCGGTGGCCGCCGCCGCGCTGGCCGCCGACGTGCCGGCCGCCCTGGAGCTGCTGCGCTCCGGTGAGCTGACCGTGCACGGGCAGCTCACCGACGCCTCCAACGCCGTCCTCTACTGCTCCAGCACGCTGAACGGCGTGTCCGCGCTCTGCGTCTACAAGCCGGTCCGCGGTGAGCGCCCGCTCTGGGACTTCCCGGACGGCACGCTGGCCGGCCGCGAGGCGGCGGCCTATGAGCTGGCGGCGGCCACCGGCTGGCCGCTGATCCCGCCGACCGTGCTGCGGGACGGGCCGTTCGGTCCGGGGATGGTGCAGATCTGGGTGGAGCCGGACCAGCAGGCGGCCCCGCTGCTGGCGCTGCAGGACCCGAGCGGCCCCGAGCCGGGCTGGCTGCCGGTCGTCGAGGCCGAGGTGGGGGAGGGCCGTCGGGCGCTGCTGGTGCACGCCGACGACGAGCGGCTGCGCCGGCTGGCCGTGGTGGACGTGGTGCTCAACAACGCCGACCGCAAGGGCGGCCATCTGCTGCCGGCCGCCGATGGCCGGATCTACGGCATCGACCACGGGGTGACCTTCGCCACCACCGGCAAGCTGCGCACCCTGCTGTGGGGGTGGGCGGAGCAGCCGCTGACCGAGGAGGCGGTGGAGATGCTCGGCCGGCTGGCCGCCGAGCTGGACGGCGCGCTGGGGGCGCGGCTGGCCCAGCACCTGACGGCCGCTGAGCTGACGGCCGCTCGGGAGCGGACCGCCGAACTGCTGCGCAGCCGCAGGCATCCGGTGCCCTCGGAGGAGTGGCCCTCGATCCCCTGGCCACCGGTCTGAGTCACCGTGGCGGTCGGCCGGGAATTATTCCCGGCCTTGCGACCTTCATGATCGAGGCTGCTCGTTTCAGCCGTTTCTGCTGACTGGTTAGCCCCTTAAATGATCGGAAGGTTAGAGTCCTTTCCATGCATGCCTGGCCCGCTTCCGAGGTTCCCGCCCTACCCGGTCAGGGACTCCCGCTCCGTATCCACGACACCGCCACCGGAACCGTCCGGGAGCTGGTGCCCGAGGGTGACACCGCCCGGATCTACGTCTGCGGCATCACCCCGTACGACGCCACCCACCTGGGCCACGCCGCCACCTACAACGCCTTCGACCTGGCTCAGCGGGTCTGGCGGGACGCGGGCTACCGCGTCCACTACGTGCAGAACGTGACCGATGTCGACGACCCGCTGCTGGAGCGCGCGGTCGCCACCGGTCAGGACTGGACGAAGCTGGCCGAGCGTGAGACGGCACTGTTCCGCGAGGACATGACCGCCCTGCGGATCCTGCCGCCCGCCCAGTACATCGGCGCGGTCGAGTCGATCCCGTGGATCGTCCCGCTGGTCAAGAAGCTGCTGGCGTCCGGCGCCGCCTACGAGCTGGACGGCGACATCTACTTCTCCATCGAGGCCGACCCGCACTTCGGCGAGGTCTCCGGGCTGACCCGGGAGCAGATGCTGCCGATCTTCGCCGAGCGCGGCGGCGACCCGGACCGCCCGGGCAAGCGCCACCCGCTGGACGCGCTGCTCTGGCTCTCGGCCCGCCCGGGCGAGCCCGCCTGGGACACCGAGCTCGGCCACGGCCGCCCCGGCTGGCACATCGAGTGCGTCGCCATCGCACTGGAATACCTGGACATGGGCTTCGACATCCAGGGCGGCGGCAGCGACCTGTCGTTCCCGCACCACGAGATGGGCGCCGCGCACGCCCAGACGGCCACCGGCACCCACCCGTTCGCGCGGGCCTATGTGCACGCCGGGATGGTCGGCCTGGACGGGCACAAGATGTCCAAGTCCCGCGGCAACCTGGTCTTCGTCTCGGCGCTGCGCCGCGAGGGCGTGGACCCGGTCGCGATCCGCCTGGCGCTGCTCTCCCGGCACTACCGCAGCGACTGGGAGTGGACCAAGGAGGTCCTGGACGCGGCCGTCGAGCGGCTGGCCCGCTGGCGGGCCGCGGTCTCCCGCCCGGACGGCCCGTCGGCCGAGGCGCTGCTCGCCGAGGTGCGCGCCGCGCTCGCCGACGACCTGAACGCGCCCGCCGCGCTGGCCGCCGTGGACCGCTGGGCAGCGCTCCAGGCCACCGAGGGCGGCAGCGACACCGGCGCGCCGGGCCTGGTCTCGCGCACCGTGGACGCCCTACTGGGTGTCGCGCTGTAGGGGCAACTGACAGCTTGTCAGGCGAGGGGCCGCCGATCCGACACCGGATCGGCGGCCCCTCGCCGTTGACCTGCGGATTTCGCGGCCGAAACGGGTCTTGAGCGCGGAATGCGTGCGATCGATCGTCCGGACGGATTGGTTCCGTCGCGGTCATTGCCTTCGCCGCACGGCAGCCGCCAGCATATGGGCCACTTTCGCCGCTCCTTGATCCGGAGGGTGGTCCTCGTGCCGCAAGCACCAAGAAATCCCGGCCTGAAGGCCGATGTCCTCGGCGCCGCCGACACCGTCGTGATGGCGGTGGCCGGCAGCGCGCCCGCCTACTCACTGGCCTCCACGACCGCCGTGCTGGCCGGCGCCGCCGGGCTGATCGGCCCGGCCGCGCTGCTCTGGTGCGCCATCCCGATGCTCGGCATCGCCTGGGCCTTCAACTACCTGGGCCGCCTCGACGTCAACGCCGGCGCCAGCTACTCCTGGGTCGGCCGGGCGCTGCACCCGGCGCTGGGCTTCCTGGCCGGCTGGTCGCTGGTGGTCTCGGCGACCATCTTCATGGTGGCCGGCTCGCTGCCGGCCGGGCAGTACACCCTGTCGCTGTTCTCCGACTCGCTGTCGCGCAACACCTGGGCGGCCACCGGGGTCGGGGCCGCCTGCTTCCTGGTGATGGCCGGCCTGGTGCTGCTCGGCGCCCGGATCACCGCCCGGGCACAGTGGATCATGACGGGGGTGGAGGTCGCGATCCTGGCCGTCTTCGGCATCGCGGCGCTGGTGCACGGCGGGCACGCGGCCCGGTTCTCCTGGAACTGGCTGTGGGGCTTCGGGCACTTCGGCGGGGTCAAGGGGTTCGCGGCGGCCGCGCTGGTGGCGGCCTTCTACTTCTGGGGCTGGGACGTCACGGCCAACCTCAGCGAGGAGACCACCGACAGCCGCCGGAACTCCGGAATCGGCGGGCTGATCGGGGTGCTCGGGGTGTTCGCGCTCTTCGAGATCGTCACCATCGCGGTCAATCTGATCATCAGCCAGCAGGACCTGACGGCCAAGGACGCGCCGCCGTTCCTCACCACCCTGGGCGACACGGTCTGGCCGGGGGCCGGCGGCAAGATCATGGTGCTGGCGGTGATGCTCTCCACCATCGCCACCCTGGAGACCACCCTGATCCAGGTGACCCGCTCGCTCTTCGCGATGGGCCGGGACCGCACCGTGCCCGCAGTCTTCGGGCTGGCCCACCGGCGCTGGCAGACGCCCTGGGTGGCGCTGGCCGTGGTGGTCGTGGTGTCGCTGGGGCTGTTCGTGGGTTCCAACGCGCTGGGCTCGGTCAGCAAGATCCTCGCCGACGCGGTGGCCGCGATCGGCCTGCAGATCTCCGTCTACTACGCGCTGGCCGGGCTGGCGGTGGTGATCGCCTACCGCAGGCTGATCCTGCGCTCGGTGGCCAACACGGTGTTCATCGGGGTCTGGCCGCTGGCCGGGGCGCTGTTCATGGCCTTCCTGTTCGTGGAGAACTGCCGCAGCCTGCCGGGCACCCAGCTGGCCATCGGGCTGGGCGCGCTGGCCGTCGGACTGCTGCCGATGGCCTGGTACTGGATCGGGGGGAGCGCCTACTACCGGCGCGGTCCGGGCTTGGCGGCGTCCAGCGGCGGGGTGCCCAGCGACGGGGTGCCCAGCGGCGGGGTGTCCACCGGCGGTGCCGCCACCGGGGCGGGCGGTGCGGACTCCTCGGCGGGCGGAGCGGCCGGAGCGGCCTCCTCGACCTGATCCCGGGCCTGCGCGATCCGGGTCCGGGCCGTCTCCACCTGGGCCTGGGTCGCGCTGTCCAGGAACCGCAGCAGCTCGACCGGGAACGGCAGCACCAGCGTGGAGTTCTTCTCGGCGGCCACCTCCACCACCGTCTGCAGCAGCCGCAGCTGGAGCGCGGCCGGGGTGGCGCTCATGATCTCGGCCGCCGCGGAGAGCTGCTTGCTGGCCTGGAACTCGCCGTCCGCGGTGATGATCCGGGCCCGCCGCTCCCGGTCGGCCTCGGCCTGGCGGGCCATCGAGCGCTTCATCGACTCGGGCAGCGCGACATCCTTGATCTCCACCCGGTCGATCTCGATGCCCCAGCCCATCGCCGGGCTGTCCAGCATCAGCTCAAGGCCCTGGTTGATCGGTTCCCGGTTGGCCAGCAGGTCGTCCAGCTCGCTCTTGCCGATGATCGACCGCAGTGAGGTCTGGGCGACCTGGGAGATGGCGAACTGGTAGTCCTGCACATTGACCGTGGCCTTCACCGGGTCGACCACGTTGAAGTACACCACCGCGTCGACCCGGACCGTCACGTTGTCCCTGGTGATGCCCTCCTGGGCCGGCACCGGCATGGTGACGATCTGCACGTTCACCTTGCGCAGCCGGTCGGCCACCGGCATCAGCACCAGCAGGCCCGGCGGCCGGATCGTGTCGCGGACCTTACCGAACCGGAACACCACCCCGCGCTGCCACTGCTGGACCACGCGCACACTCGTCGCGGCCACCAACGCGCTGAGCACGACCACTGCGACCAGCACTCCGACGACCACATCCACGACCACCATGGCGTCACCTCGGCCACTCCCGGTTACCGGACTTCCAGGGTAAGTCCGGCGGCGGGCCGATGCGGCGCCCCCGATGGCGGGCCCTCGCCAGGCTGCTGCGGCTCGGTGGTGGTCTAGACCCTTGACAGGACATGGTCTGGACCGGTGCACTGGTCTGGGCCGATGGCCGGCGGTTGCCCGGTGCCGACCATCGGCCGTCCCCTGCAAGAGAATTGACGCCGCGTCAGGCCACGTCAGTCGCGCGAGGAGTCGTCCTTGCCGTCGGCGTCGTGGTCCTCGCGGTCCGTGCCGTCAGCGTCGCGGTCCTCGCCGTCGGTGTCGCCGTCCTCGTCCTCGCCGTCGTCCTCGGCCGACCCGTCGCCGGGAGCGGACGCGTCCCCTGACCGCCCGGTGCTGGCCCGGCCGCCGCTCGGCTTCTCGCCGCCCGGCCCTTGGTTGTCCCGCCGCCGCAGATAGCGCTCGAACTCGCGGGCGATCGCCTCGCCGCTGGCCTCCGGCAGCTCCGCGGTGTCCTGGGCCTCCTCCAGCTGCTGCACGTACTCGGCCACCTCGGTGTCCTCGGCGGCCAGTTGGTCCACGCCCAGCTGCCAGGCGCGGGCATCCTCGGGCAGCTCGCCCGGCGGGATCCGCAGATCCAGCAAGTCCTCCAGCTTGTTCAGCAGGGCCAGGCTGGCCTTGGGGTTGGGCGGCTGCGCCACGTAGTGCGGCACCGCGGCCCAGAGCGTCACGGCCGGCACGCCCGCGTGGGTGAACGCCTCCTGCAGCACCCCGACGATCCCGGTCGGGCCCTCGTAGCGGCTCTCCTCCAGATCCAGCCGACGGGCCAGCGCGGCGTCCGAGGTGACCCCGCTGACCGGCACCGGACGGGTGTGCGGGGTGTCGCCGAGCAGCGCACCCAGGATCACCACCAGCTCGATGCCCAGCTCGTGCGCCAGGCCGAGCAGCTCGTTGCAGAACGACCGCCACCGCATGCTGGGCTCGATCCCGCGCACCAGCACCAGATCCCGGGTGGTCGGCTCGGTCACCCGGACCACCGACAGCCGGGTGGTCGGCCAGGTGATCCGCCGCACCTTGCCGTCCATCCAGATCGTCGGCCGGTTGACCTGGAAGTCGTAATAGTCCTCGGCATCCAGGGCGGTGAACACCTTGCCGCCCCAGGTCTCGTCCAGATGACCCACCGCCGTGGAGGCGGCATCGCCCGCGTCGTTCCAGCCCTCGAAGGCACAGACCATGACCGGGTCGATCAACTCGGGAACATCTTCCAGCTCGATCACCCAGCGTCTCCCTCCGCGCGTGGAACGCCTCGTTCCACGGACCCTACCTGCCCAGCCTACGGGCTTTGATGCCCCTCGGGTTCCGGCTTCGGCAACTGTGCCGGCCGCCCCTGTCAGGGCTCGTACTGGAACGGGGTGGTGACGCTCAGTGCGGTGAAACCGAGCCGCTCCAGGATCGGCCGGCTGGTCTCGCGGGCGTCCACCTGCAGGTAGCGGTAACCGCGGGCAACCGCCTGCGCCGCTCGGTGTGCGACCAGCGCCCGGTAGATGCCGCGCCCGCGCCAGGCGGGCACCGTGCCGCCGCCCCACAGGCCGGCGAACGAGACGCCCGGCAGGGTCTCCATCCGGGCCCCGCTGATCGGCTCGTCCCCGGCCATCGCCACCACCACGCTGAGCGTCTGCGGCGCCTCGGCGAGCCGCTCCAGCAACTGGTCCACCAACCGCCGGCGCACGTCCGACTCGCCGAAGGCCCGCGCCTGCGCCTCGCCGAGCAGCCGGATGCCGGTCTCGTCGGTCTCGGTGCGCAGCCACACCCCCTCCGGCAGCACCACCGGTACGGCCTGGGCGGCGCTCTCGGCCACCATCAGGGTCTCGGGCTCCTCGGCGACCAGGCCGGCTGCGCGCAGCCGGTCGGCCAGGTCGGCCGGGCGGTCGTGGCTGTAGTGCTTCCACTCGAAGGCCCGGCCGCGCTCGCCGAAGTAGCGCAGCTGCTCGGCGATCGCGGCATCCGCCCCGGCCTCGTCCAGGCCGGACCAGAGCACCGCCGACCAGCCGAGCTCGCCGCCGTCCTGCCGGACCACTCCGCCGGTCCGGTCGACCACCGCCCCCACACCGTCCGGCGCCACCTCGCGGCGCAGCTCCCGGTCGTACTGCTCCAGCACCCGCTGCTCGTCCATCACCTGCTGCTCGTCCATGCCCGCACCCCAACACCTGCCGGTCGGCGCGGCAACCGGATTTCCGCGGGCCCGCGCCCGGGTCAGACCTCGGTGACGGCCGCCAGCACCGCCGCGGTGTCCCGCAGGTCGGGCAGCACCGCATCGGCGCCCGCGGCCGCCAGCTCCGCGGCCGACACCATCCCGGTGGCCACCGCGACCGCCCGGGCGCCCGCCGCCTGGGCGGTCGTCACATCGCGCACCGTGTCCCCGATGATCACCGTCTCGCTGCCCCGGAACCGGCGGCCCAGCACCCGCTCGGCCCGGGCCCAGGCATGGGCGGGCAGGTCGGTGCGCTCATAGGCGTCGTCGCCGTAGGCGCCCAGCCGCAGGTCCAGGTGCTCCGTCAAGTCGAAGGCGGCCAGCTTCAGTTCGGCGAGCACCAGGAGGTTCCCGGTCAGCACCGACTGCCGCACTCCGCCGCGGGTGGCCAGCGCGCGCAGCGCCTCGCGGGCGCCGGGCAGCGCATGGCCCTCGTCGGCCAGGTCGGCGGCCCGGTCCTGCATCTCCGCCACCAGCAGGTCCAGGTAGCCGGCCAGCAGCCCGTCGCCCGGATCCAGGTCGTGCGCCCGCAGCAGCTCGGTGGCGGCGGCCGTCTCGGTGCGGCCGTAGTAGCTCCAACTCCGGGTCAGCGGCAGCCCGGTGGCCCGCTGGAAGGCGGCGGCGACGGCGCGCCTGGCCACCGTGCCGCCGTCGATCAAGGTGTGGTCGATGTCCCACAGCACCAGCAGCTCGCGTTCCATGGCCCCTCCGATCCCCGATGGCCGCCCCTCACCGCGGCCCCCCGGCCCCGATCATCGCGCACCGCGGCCACCGCCCCGGACGGCGCGCTGGCGAGCCACGGCTTTGCCGAACAACCGGCCGGCGGATCCGGCGACGCCGATCCCGCGATGACGATCCGGCTATGACATCGAAATTCGACGAGAATCGAACTATCGTGGCCGCATGACGACTTCCGATCAGACCGCTACGACTCAGACCGGCCCGACCAAGGTCGACTTCTACTTCGACCCGATCTGCCCCTTCGCCTGGATCACCTCCCGCTGGATCCTGGAGGTCGAGAAGGAGCGCGACCTCGACCTGACCTTCAAGGTGATGAGCCTGTCGGTGCTCAACTCCGGGCGGGACGACCTGCCCGAGCAGTACCGCGACCTGCTGCAGCGCGGCTGGGGCCCGGTGCGGGTCTGCATCGCGGCGGCCGAGCAGCACGGCGTCGGGGTGCTGCGCGACCTCTACACCGCGCTCGGCACCCGGATCCACAACGAGGACAACAAGGACTACCAGGCGGTGATCAAGGAGGCCCTCGCCGAGGTCGGCCTGCCGGCCGAGCTGGCGGCGGCGGCCGACGGCACCGAGTGGGACGAGGCGCTCAAGCGCAGCCACCACGAGGGCATGGACCCGGTCGGCGAGGACGTCGGCACCCCGACCATCCACATCGACGGGGTGGCGTTCTTCGGCCCGGTGCTCACCGCGATCCCGCGCGGCGAGGAGGCCGTCAAGCTCTTCGACGGCGCCCGCCTGCTGGCCGGCTACCCGAAGTTCTTCGAGATGAAGCGGACCCGTACCGGGGACCTCGACTTCAGCTGAACCCTTGCTTGGCAGGCCCGGCGGCGTGCGTGCCGCCGGGCCGATCGCGCGTCAGCCGGCCAGCTCCGCGGCGAGGAAGGCCGCCGTGCGCTCCACCAGGGCCGGCACGTCGGGGTAGCCCCCGAAGGCGTGCTCCGCGCCGGGCACCGGCACCAGCTCGGACCGCCCGCCGGCGGCCAGCAGCGCCTGGTGCAGCCGCTCGCTGTGGGCCGGTGCGACGATGGTGTCGGCCGTGCCGTGCAGCAGCAGGAACGGCGGCGGATCGGTCGGCACCTGGGCCACCGGGCTTGCCAGGGCGACGAGTTCGGGCAGGTCGACCGGGCGCCCGCCGAGCAGCCGGCCCTCCGAGGAGTCGGCCAGCTCCGGGTGCCGGACGCCCATGTCGGTGATCGCGCACCAGCTGGCCACCGCCCGCACCGCGCCGTCCGCGAAGGCGGCCAGCGCCGCGATCGCGCCGCCCGCCGACTCGCCCCAGAAGCCGATCCGCCCGGCGTCCAGGCCGAGTTGCCCGGCGTTGCGCCGCAGGAACGCCAACGCCGCCCGGGCGTCCTCCAGTTGGGCCGGGAACCGGGCCTCGCCGGAGAGCCGGTAGTCGATGGCGGCCACCGCCAGCCCGGCCCGGGTCGCGGCCCGCCAGAACGCGTCCGGCGTCAACGCCTCCGACGGGTAGCGCCGGTCGCCCCACTGGAACCCGCCGCCGTGCACCCAGACCACCACCGGCGCGGGCCCGGGGCCCGGGGGGAGGCGCAGGTCGAGCAGCAGCGGACGGAAGCCCCGCAACTCGGCATACGCCAGGCCCTCGTACACCCGTCCGCCGTCGTCGGTCTGACGCGGCGTCACCATCGAGAGGTCGTCAGTCATGCTCAGCAGCGTAGATCAACTCAGGCACCAGTCCTGCCGGTAGGACGCCCAGTCCTGTTCGCTGGCCGAGAAGTCCGCGTAGACGGCCACTCCGAAGGCCTGCCGGTCCGGCGACTGCCGGCTCAGCCCCAGTCGCACCCCGCGTATCGCCGCCGGCACGGTCTCCGCCGAGCCGCGGTGCCCCCACTCGTCGGCGAAGTAGGCGGGCAGGCCCATCAGCAAGTCCACTGATTCCGGAGTGACTCGGAGCGCCAGTTCGGTCTGCTGGGCGACGTAGCCGCCGTACAGCGACGGCAGTGGCATCCCGGTGTCGTAGGACATCACCGCGACCTGCTCCACCCTGCGGGCCACCTGCCCGAAGTATTCCTGCGACCACCACTTCGGGTGGCCCGTCAACGACCCTGCCACGGCGTGCAGTTGGGGGAGGGGGTCGATTTGCGGGGCCGCCACCGAGAGCGGTGCGCCGCGGGCCGCCGTCACCGCGTGCACCTGGTCGAGCAGCGCCAGGAAGCCGGGCGAGCCGGACTGCACCGGCTCCAGGTCGAAGTGCACCCCGTCGAAGCCGGCGCCCAGCACCTGCCCGGCCGCGCCGGTGATCCGCTCCCGCACCGCCGGGTCGTCCAGGTGCAGCCCAACCGGCTTCTCGGGGGCCACCACGTCACCGAGCCAGGCCTGCACCCGCACCCCGGGTAGCTCCCGGTGCACTGCGGCCACCAGCTGCCTGGCCTGCGGATACCGCTCGGCCGGCAGCGAGCCGTCGTCCGACAGCGGCCCGGCGTGCACGAAGACGTCCCGGATGCCGCCGCGCAACAGCTGCGGCAGGCCCGCCAGGTCGGCCGGCCCCTTGCGCCCGTCCACCCAGGCGTGCCCCAGCCAGACGGCGTCCCGGCCCCGGCTGCGGGCCTGCGCGGCCGGCGTGCCGCTGTCCGCCCAGCGCAGCGCCAGACCGGCCGCCGCGACCGGCAGCACCAGCAGCGCGGCCAGCACCGCCGCGACCACCGCCAGGCGCCGCCGACGCCGCGCAATCCACGCGCGGACCTGCCGCCATACCGGTACGGACATCCATCCCCCCTCACTCGAACGGCCCACCATGCGGGACGCTCTACGACGCCGGCCGCCGAGCCGGATACCCTGGCCGGGTGCGTCCCCGTTCGGGGGGACCGCATAGCCGACAGCCGTCGCACCCAGGGAGATGCCCCATGGCCACCAGTGTCCCCATTTCCGCCCAGCAGTCCCGAGCGGACGCCCTGCGAGCCGCCCTCGTCAGTCGAGTGGTCGTCGCCGACGGTGCCATGGGCACCATGCTGCAGGCGCAGAATCCGACGCTGGCGGACTTCCAGGAGCTGGAAGGCTGCAACGAAGTCCTCAACGTGACCCGCCCCGACATCGTGCGCTCGGTCCACGAAGCGTACTTCGAGGTCGGCGTGGACTGCGTGGAGACCAACACCTTCGGGGCGAACTTCGCGGCGCTGGGCGAGTACGACATCGCCGACCGGATCCACGAGCTGTCCGAAGCCGGCGCTCGGATCGCGCGCGAGGTCGCCGACTCGTACGACGACGGGCGCACCCGCTGGGTGCTGGGCTCGATCGGCCCCGGCACCAAGCTGCCGACCCTGGGCCACATCTCCTTCGACACCGTGCGCGAGGGCTTCCGGCAGAACGCGGCCGGCCTGATCGCCGGCGGCGCCGACGCGCTACTGGTGGAGACCAGCCAGGATCTGCTGCAGACCAAGGCCGCCGTGCTGGGCTGCAAGCAGGCGATGGCCGAGGCCGGTGTGGACCTGCCCCTGGTGGTCCAGGTGACCGTGGAGACCACCGGCACCATGCTGCTCGGCTCCGAGATCGGCGCGGCGCTCACCGCGCTGGAGCCGCTGGGCATCGACTACATCGGCCTGAACTGCGCCACCGGCCCCGAGCAGTACAGCGAGCACCTGCGCTACCTGTCGAAGAACGCCCGGATCGGCCTGTCCTGCATGCCCAACGCGGGCCTGCCGGTGCTGGGGAAGGAGGGCGCGCACTACCCGCTCTCGCCGGTCGAACTGGCCGACGCCCAGGAGACCTTCGTCCGCGAGTACGGGCTGTCGCTGGTCGGCGGCTGCTGCGGCACCACTCCCGAACACCTGCGCCACGTGGTCGAGCGGGTGCAGGGCCGCCCGATCACCGCCCGCGACCCCAGGCCCGAGCCGTCCGCCGCCTCGCTCTACCAGCCGGTGCCGTTCCGCCAGGACACCTCGTACCTGGCGATCGGCGAGCGGACCAACGCCAACGGCTCCAAGAAGTTCCGCGAGGCGATGCTGGCCGGCGACTGGCAGGCCTGCGTGGAGATCGCCCGCGACCAGATCCGCGACGGCTCGCACCTGCTGGACCTGTGCGTGGACTACGTCGGCCGCGACGGCGTCGCCGACATGCGCGAGGTCGCCGG
This sequence comes from Kitasatospora sp. GP30, assembly GCF_029892145.1. Taxonomy (NCBI): domain Bacteria; kingdom Bacillati; phylum Actinomycetota; class Actinomycetes; order Kitasatosporales; family Streptomycetaceae; genus Kitasatospora; species Kitasatospora sp. GP30. Next base: position 336,085 of record NZ_JARZAH010000006.1, on the reverse strand, counting down.
CCGCCTCGCCACCGCCTCCACCCTGCCGATCGTCCTGGACTCCACCGAACCGGCTGTGCTGAAGGCCGGGTTGGAGATGCTCGGCGGCCGCGCGGTGCTCAACTCGGTCAACTACGAGGACGGCGACGGCCCCGACACCCGGTTCGGCCGGATCGCTCAACTTGCCCGCGAGCACGGCGCCGCCCTGATCGCGCTCACCATCGACGAGGACGGCCAGGCCCGCACCGCCGAGGCCAAGGTGGCGATCGCCGAGCGGCTGATCGAGCAGCTCGGCCGCGAATACGGCATCGCCGAGCAGGACATCCTGATCGACTGCCTGGCCTTCACCCTGGCCACCGGCCAGGAGGAGTCCCGCCGCGACGGCCTGGAGACCATCGAGGCGATCCGCGAGCTCAAGCGCCGCCACCCCGACGTGCAGACCACCCTGGGCCTGTCCAACATCTCCTTCGGTCTCTCCCCGGCCGCCCGCCAGGTGCTCAACTCGGTGTTCCTGCACGAGTGCGTGCAGGCCGGCCTGGACTCGGCGATCGTGCACGCCTCCAAGATCCTGCCGATCGCCCGGATCCCCGAGGAGCAGCGCGAGACCGCCCTCGACCTGGTCTACGACCGCCGCCGCGACGGCTACGACCCGCTGCAGCACCTGCTGGCCCTCTTCGAGGGCGTCAGCTCGGCCTCCGTCAAGGCCTCCAAGGCCGAGGAACTGGCCGCCCTCCCGCTGGACGAGCGCCTCAAGCGCCGCATCATCGACGGCGAGCGCAAGGGCCTGGAGGCCGACCTGGACGAGGCCCTGGCGCAGCGCCCGGCCCTGGAGATCGTCAACGAGACGCTGCTGGACGGCATGAAGGTGGTCGGCGAGCTGTTCGGCTCCGGCCAGATGCAGCTGCCGTTCGTGCTGCAGTCCGCCGAGGTGATGAAGAGCGCGGTCGCCCACCTGGAACCGCACATGGAGAAGTCCGACGACGAGGGCAAGGGCACCATCGTGCTGGCCACCGTCAAGGGCGACGTCCACGACATCGGCAAGAACCTGGTCGACATCATCCTGTCCAACAACGGCTACACCGTGGTCAACCTGGGCATCAAGCAGCCGGTCTCGGCGATCCTGGACGCCGCCCAGGAGCACAACGCCGACGTGATCGGCATGTCGGGCCTGCTGGTCAAGTCCACCGTGATCATGAAGGAGAACCTGGAGGAGCTCAACCAGCGCAAGCTGGCCGCCCGCTTCCCGGTGATCCTCGGCGGCGCCGCCCTCACCCGCGCCTACGTCGAGCAGGACCTGCACGAGGTCTACCAGGGCGAGGTCCGCTACGCCCGGGACGCCTTCGAGGGCCTGCGGCTGATGGACGCGCTGATCGCGGTCAAGCGCGGCGTGCCCGGCGCCGCCCTGCCCGAGCTGCGCCAGCGCCGGCACGCCCGGGTCGAGGTGGCGGAGCCGGAGGAGGTCAACCTCGGCCAGATCCGCTCCGACGTGGCCACAGACAACCGGGTGCCGGCCCCGCCGTTCTGGGGCGACCGGATCGTCAAGGGCATCCCGTTCGCCGACTACGCTTCCTGGCTGGACGAGGACGCGCTGTTCAAGGGCCAGTGGGGGCTGAAGGCGGCCCGCACCGGCGAGGGGCCGTCCTACGAGGAACTGGTGGAGACCGAGGGCCGGCCGCGGCTGCGGATGTGGCTGGACCGGCTGCAGACCGAGGGCCTGCTGGAGCCGGCCGTGGTCTACGGCTACTTCCCGGCCGCGTCCAAGGGCGACGACCTGATCGTCTACGGCGAGGACGGCAGCACCGAGCGCACCCGCTTCACCTTCCCGCGCCAGCGCCGCGGGCGGCGGCTCTGCCTGGCCGACTTCTTCCGCCCCGAGGAGTCCGGCGAGCGCGACGTGGTCGGCCTCCAGGTGGTCACCATGGGCAACAGGGTCTCCGAGGCCGCGAATGAGCTGTTCCAGGGCAACGCCTACCGCGACTACCTGGAGCTGCACGGTCTGTCGGTGCAACTCGCCGAAGCCCTGGCCGAGTTCTGGCACGCCCGGGTGCGGTTCGAGCTCGGCTTCGGCGACGAGGACCCGCAGGACGTGCGCGACATGTTCCAGCTGAAGTACCGCGGCGCCCGCTTCTCGCTCGGCTACGGCGCCTGCCCCGAGCTGGAGGACCGCGCCAAGATCGCCGAGCTGCTGCGCCCCGAGCGGATCGGCGTGGTGCTCTCCGAGGAGTTCCAGCTGCACCCCGAGCAGTCCACCGACGCGATCGTCATCCACCACCCTGAGGCGAAGTACTTCAACGCGCGGTAACCCGCTCATCACGTCCCCTTCGCTGAACTGCGCGTATGCTGTATGGCCCCCGTCTTCCCGGGCGGGGGCCCAGCGCGAAGGGGAGTGCCGCATGACCACGGTCGACACCACCACCACGACCCTCGGCGAGGGCGGCCCCAGCGGGTTGCAGGCGGTGCTGGTCGACATGGACGGCACCCTGGTGGACACCGAGGACTTCTGGTGGCAGGCGGAGTCCACGCTCTTCGCCGAACTCGGCCACCCGCTCGACGACACCCACCGGGCCCAGTTGGTCGGCGGCCCGATGACCCGGGTGATCGACTACCTGCTCGGCCTCACCGGGCTGGAGATCAGCCCGGCCGAGCTGGCCGACCGGATCAACGGCCGGTTCGTCGAGCTGCTGGACGGCGGCGCGCCGCTGATGCCCGGCGCGGCCGAGCTGCTCGCCCTGCTGCGCGAGCACGGCATCCCGGCCGCGCTGGTCTCCGCCTCGCACCGGCGGATCATCGACCTGGTGCTGAAGAACCTCGGCGACCACCCGTTCGCCTTCTCGGTGGCCGGCGACGAGGTGGCGCGGACCAAGCCCAACCCGGACCCGTACCTGGCGGCCGCCGCCCGGTTCGGCGCCGACCCGGCGCGCTGCGTGGTGATCGAGGACGCCCCGCTGGGCGTGCAGGCCGGCGAGGCGGCCGGCTGCCCGGTGATCGCGGTGCCCTCGGTGGCCCCGGTGCCGGCGGCGCCCGGCCGGGTGGTGCTGGGCTCGCTCGCCGAGCTGGACCTGGAGCTGCTGCGCTCACTGGTCCCGGCCCAGGTGTGATGCTCGTCTCGTTGCCATCCCCTGGACGGGACGTCAGCTCTCTGCCGTACCCGGCAAAACAGGACAGAGCTGACAACTCGTCGACTGCGGTGATCTTTGATGCGAAAGCGTGTCCGCTGACCGGTCGGCCGTCCGCCCGCGATGTGGCAGGCTGCTGCGGTCTGTCCTGAACGCCATGGCAGCCCGCCGACCGGCCTCCACCCGCGGCCCCGGCCCTCGGCTGCCCACCGGCAGCCCTCGGCCGGCCACCGCACGGAGAAGGAACGCATGACTTCAGCCATACGACGCGCCCCCGGCCGACTCGCGACCCTGGGCTGTGCGGCCCTGGTGGCCACCGCCCTGGCCGGCTGCGGCTCCGTCAACTCGATCACCGGCAGCGGCAGTAGCAGCTCCGGCCCGATCACCCTGGGCACCACCGACAGCACCGCCGTCCTCGACCCGGCCGGTGCCTACGACCTGGGCTCCTGGATGATCCTGCAGAACACCTTCCAGGGCCTGCTGCGGTTCCCGGCCGGCACCACCACCCCGGTCCCGGACGCGGCGCAGTCCTGCCAGTTCACCGGTGCCGACGCGATGACCTACGACTGCGTGCTGCGCCAGGGCCTGACGTTCTCCAACGGGCACCCGCTGACCGCCGCCGACGTGGTGTTCTCGATCAACCGGATGAAGCAGATCAAGGACGTGAACGGGCCGTCCTCGCTCTTCGACAGCGTGAAGTCGGTCGAGGCCAAGAGCGACAGCGAGGTGGTCTTCCACCTCTCCGAGGCCGACGCGGTGCTCCCGGACAAGCTGGCCAGCGCGGCCGGTTCGATCGTCGACCACCAGGTCTTCCCGGCCGACCACGAGCTGCCCAACAGCCAGCTGGTCGGCTCCGGCCCGTACGCCATCGACTCGGTCGACGAGGCGTCAGGCAGCGGCGGGGTCAAGGAGATCAGCAAGATCAGCCTCTCCGCCAACGCCAAGTACAAGGGCGACCAGACGGTCCAGAACAAGAAGTTCGACGTCCGCTTCTACGGCAAGCCCGACCAGCTGAAGACCGCCCTGGACAAGGGCGACGTCGACCTCACCGACAACAGCCTGGACCCCAACGTCTCCGCCCAGCTGCTCACCAACCAGCAGAGCGGCGGCAAGGGCGACATCCACGTCACCCAGACCGACAGCAGCGACACCCGGTTCATGGTGTTCAACACCAAGGACCAGACCGTCGGCCAGCAGGCCGTCCGGCAGGCGGTCGCCCAGCTGATCGACCGCCAGGCGCTGGCCCGCGACGTCTACGCGCACACCGTGCAGCCGCTCTACTCGGTGGTCCCGGCCGGCATCGCCGGCCACAACACCGCCTTCTTCGACAAGTACAACGACCCCGACGTCACCAAGGCCAAGCAACTCCTGGCGGCCGCCAAGATCCCCACACCGGTCAAGTTCACCCTCACCTGGTCCCGCGCCCGCGCCCAGGGCGCCGAGGGCGCCGAGCTCAAGAAGCAACTGGAGGCCAGCGGCCTGTTCCAGGTGACGGTCAACGAGGAGTCGGACTGGAGCAACTTCAAGAAGGGCTGGGCGGACGGAAGTTACCAGGCCTACACGGTCGGCTGGACCGCTGACTACCCGGACCCGGACGACTTCGTGGTGCCGCTGGTGACCGGCGGCGGCGCCTTCCACAACGGCTTCGACGACCAGCAGATCGACCAGAAGCTGGTACCCGAGACGCTGCACGAGACCGACCGCTCGCAGGCCGCCACCACCTTCGGCGCGATCCAGACCGAGCTGGCCGTCCAGGTGCCGATGGTCCCGCTCTTCCAGGAGAAGTCGTTCTTCGCCTACCACGCGAACATCACCGGCGTGGAGAACACCACGGACTCCACCGGAGTCGTCCGGTTCGGCGAGATCGGCCGCCACTGACGGTCCGTCGGCAGCGGGCCCGGTAGCAAGAGGGTCCGTCCGGATGCCCGGACGGACCCTCGACACGGCCTCGCGGGATCACATCGCGCCCGGCCGCACCAGCCCGCTCTCATAGGCGAACACCGCCGCCTGCACCCGGTCCCGCAGCCCCAACTTGGTGAGCACGTGCCCGACATGGGTCTTCACCGTGGTCTCGGAGACGAACAGCTCGGCGGCGATCTCCGCGTTGGACAGCCCCTTGGCGACCAGCCGCAGCACCTCCATCTCCCGTTCGGTCAGCGCGCCGAGCGCGGGGGAGGGCGCCTCGTCCCCGGACGGCAGCCTGGTGGCGTACATGTCCAGCAGCCGGCGGGTGATCGACGGCGCCAGCATCGCCGCGCCGTCCGCCACCACCCGGATCGCCTGCACCAGCTCCTCGGCCGGTACGTCCTTCAGCAGGAAGCCGCTGGCTCCGGCCCGCAGCGCCTCCACCACGTACTCGTCCAGGTCGAAGGTGGTCAGCACCAGCACCTTCACCGGACCGTCCCGCCCGGGGCCGGCGATCCGGCGGGTCGCCTCCACGCCGTCCATTCGCGGCATCCGGATGTCCATCAGCACCACGTCCGGCTGCAGCGCCCGCACTTGCTCCAGCGCCTGCTGGCCGTCGCCGGCCTCGCCCACCACCACCAGATCGCTCTCCGCCTCCAGGATCATCCGGAAACCGGTGCGCAGCAGCGGCTGGTCGTCGACCAGCAGCACTCGGATCGTCACCTAAGACTCCTTGCTCGACATGCTCGTCACGGTCTTCTGCAGGGGGAGCGGGTACGGCGGCGGAGTCCCCCCGAACTCCGGGCAGCTCTTCTGATGGTCGCACCAATCGCACAGCCGGTTGCGGGTGGCCGGGAACTCGCCGGTGGCCACCGCCCGGCAGATCGCCTCCCACAGTGCCAGCAGCTTGCGCTCCATCGAGCGCAGATCCGCCTCGTCCGGGTCGTAGGTCACCACCTCCCCGGCACCGCCCAGGTACACCAGCTGCAGCCGCTTCGGGATCACGCCCTTCCAGCGCCACACCACCAGGGCGTAGAACTTCATCTGGAACATCGCCTTGCCCTCGAAGTCCCGCGAGGGCGCCCGGCCGGTCTTGTAGTCCACCAGCCGCACCTCACCGGTGGGCGCCACGTCCACCCGGTCGATGTAGCCGCGCAGCTTCAGTCCCGAGTCCAGCACGGTCTCCACGTAGAGCTCCCGCTCCACCGGCTCCAGCCGGGTCGGGTCCTCCAGCCGGAACCACTGGCCCAGCAGCTTCTCGGCGTCCGTCAGCCAGCGGGCCAGCGCCTCGCCGTCCAGACCCTCGGCGTCCAGCGCCTCGGCGTCCAGGTTCTCGGCGTCCGGACCGTCGGCGTCCAGGTTCTCGGGGTTCGCCGCGGCCGCCGGGAACAGCCCGGCCAGCTCCGGGCGTTCACCCAGCAGGCGTTCCCACTGCGGGCGCAGCAGCGACAGCGCCCGGTCAGGGGTGCGCTCCACCGCCGGGTGGTCGAAGAGCCGCTCCAGCACGGCGTGCACCAAGGTCCCGCGCGTCGCCGCCGCGCTCGGCGGCTCCGGCAGGCGGTCGATCACCCGCAGCCGGTAGAGCAGCGGGCAGGTCAGGAAGTCCCCGGCACGCGACGGGGACAGCCCGCTCGGCGGGAGGGCCGGACGGGCGGTGTCGGTCTGCTGCATGCCCCGACCCTATGGGGTCCGGCTGCCATCCGGCTCACAGCCCGCTCACAGCGAGGCTGACGCCGGAACTGGGTAGGACTTCGGCAGGGGGTCTCCGACATCCCTCGACGCCATCACGTAGCGTTCGAGTACGGCACGTAGCGTTCGGGAGCAGAGTGGCCGACAAGACGGAACCCAGCGGGGACCACACGACCGGTGAAGGGGCCATGGTGAGCGACACCACGGGGCAGCAGACCTCCCAGGAGCCACCGCGGCAGCCCGGCGACCCCGGACACGACCACCGGCCTGGCGGCCCGGGCGGCCCCGGACAGGGCCACCGGCCCGGTGGCGGCATCCTGATGGGCCGGCCGTTCGGCGTCCCGATCTACGTCGGCCCGTCCTGGTTCCTGATCGCCGCGCTGATCACCTGGCTGTTCGGCCGGCAGCTCGCCGACGTCCTCCCCGACCTCGGCTACACCCGCTACCTGATCGCCTTCTCCTTCGCCGTCGCCTTCTACGGCTCCGTGCTGATCCACGAGCTCGCCCACACCCTGGTCGCCCTGCGCTACCGGCTCGGCGTCCGCAGGATCCAGCTGCAGTTCTTCGGCGGCGTCTCCGAGATCGAGAAGGAGGCCGAGACCCCCGGCCGGGAGTTCTGGCTCGCCTTCGTCGGCCCGCTGCTCTCGCTGGCCATCGGCGGCATCTGCTGGCTGCTCACCGGCCTGGTCCGGTTCGACACCGTGCCGGGGGTGCTGCTCGCCGGCCTCACCGTGGCCAACCTGGTGGTCGCCGTCTTCAACCTGCTGCCCGGCCTGCCGCTGGACGGCGGCCGGATGCTGCGCGCCGTGGTGTGGGGCGTCACCGGGCGGCCGATGACCGGCACCGTCGCCGCCGCCTGGAGCGGCCGGGTCCTCGCCCTGGTGGTGCTCTTCGGCCTGCCGCTCTGGGGCAACTCCCAGCACGGCAGCCGGCCCGGCACCGGCGAGTCACTGCTGAACACCAGCCTGGCCGCGGTCCTCGCCGTGGTGATCTGGAGCGGCGCCGGCACCGCGGTCCGCAACGCCCGGCTCAAGGAGGCGCTGCCCCGGCTGGGCGTGCGGGACCTCACCCGGCGCGCCGTCCAGGTCACCGCCGACACCCCGCTCGGCGAGGCGCTGCGCCGGGCCCGCGAGGCCCAGGCCGGCGCCGTGGTGATCAGCGACGGCCACGGCGACCCGATCGCCCTGGTCAAGGAGGCGGCCGTGCTCCAGGTGCCGGAACACCGCCGCCCCTGGGTGGCCGCCGGGGCCCTGGCCCGCACCCTGGAGCCCGGCCTGCGGCTCGCCGTCGACCTGGACGGCGAGCAGCTGCTCGCCGCCCTGCGGACCACCCCCGCCAGCGAGTACCTGGTGGTCAACCCGGACGGCGGCGTCTACGGGGTGCTGGCCGTCGCCGACGTGGAGCGCCGGCTCAGCGCCGTGCTCAGCCGCCGCTGACCATGGCAGTGGTCCGGGACGGCACCCGGTTCGCTATAGGATTGTCCGCATGTCCGAACCGACCGGTGCCACCCGCAGGCGGGGGCCATTCAAGGTCGGGGACCAGGTTCAGCTGACCGACCCCAAGGGCCGTCACTACACGTTCACGCTCGAAGCCGGGAAGAACTACCACACCCACAAGGGTGCGTTCCCGCACGACGAACTGATCGGCGCCCCCGAGGGCACCGTCGTTCGCACCACGGGAAACGTGCCCTACCTCGCGCTGCGACCCCTGCTCCCCGACTACGTCCTGTCCATGCCGCGCGGTGCGGCCGTCATCTACCCCAAGGACGCGGGGCAGATCCTGGCCATGGCCGACATCTTCGCCGGCGCCCGGGTGGTCGAGGCCGGCGTCGGCTCCGGCGCGCTCTCGACCTACCTGCTGCGCGCCGTCGGCGACACCGGCCTGCTCGCCTCCTACGAGCGCCGCCAGGACTTCGCGGACATCGCCCGGGGCAACGTCGAGCGCTACTTCGGCGGCCCGCACCCGGCCTGGAAGCTCACCGTCGGCGACCTCCAGGACAACCTGGTCGAGACCGACGTCGACCGGGTCATCCTCGACATGCTGGCCCCCTGGGAGTGCCTCGACGTCGCCGCCAAGGCGCTCGTCCCCGGCGGTCTGATCTGCTGCTACGTGGCCACCACCACGCAGCTGTCGCGCACCGTCGAGGCCCTGCGCGAGCACGGCGCCTTCAACGAGCCGCAGGCCTGGGAGACCATGGTCCGCACCTGGCACCTCGAAGGCCTCGCGGTCCGGCCCGACCACCGCATGATCGGCCACACCGGCTTCCTGCTCACCGCCCGCCGGCTCGCCGACGGCGTCGAGCCGCCGATGCGCCAGCGCCGCCCCGCCAAGGGCGCCTACGGCGAGGACTTCGACAACGACAAGCCGAAGCTCAACCTGGCCGAGCGCGCCGCCGCCCGGGCCGCCGCCAAGGCCGCCACCCCGGTCATCGACCAGGACTGAACCCCGCCAGTTCACCTGAAGGCCCATCGGAATCCGATGGGCCTTCAGCGTGTCCAAGTCCGTGCGAGTCGCATTCGTACGCACTGCCACTGATGTGCGACTATGCTCCCCACACGCAGACACTCCGGCCGGTGGAGGGGACCCCTTTTGCCCAACGCAGCGGACGTCGTGAACCACACCTCCCAGTCCGGGCCGGCCGCCCGCTCCGGTCCCTGGCGCTGGCTCGCGGTCGCGGCCGGCTGCGCCGCCCTGGCGACCGGCACCATGGCCGCCGCCCCCAGCGCGCACCCGGGCGCCGCGGCCGCCGCTCCCGCCGCCGGCAGCGGCACCCCCAAGCCCCTGCCCGCGACCGCCGCCCCCGACGCCGCCAAGGCAGCCCTGCCGCTCGACTGCGGACCGCTGCCCACCACCGTCACCCTCAGCTTCGCTGCCGACCTCGGCGACGGCACCCCCGCCACCATCGCCGCCGCCCACTGCGCGGCCGGCGCCGGTGCCGCCCCCGACGGCGTCTTCGTCATCACCGCCGGCCCCGGCGGCACCCCCCAGGTGCACGACGTCCTGCTCGACTGGCACCAGGACTACACCGTCACCCGGCTCGCCCTGCGCGCCGACGGCACCATCACCGCCCAGGCCCGCGGCTACTCCAGCGCCGACGTACCGCGTTGCTGCCCGGACCTCAGCGTGGAACTCGACTGGACCCGGCACGGCGCCGGCTTCACCCGCACCGAGCACAGCGTCCCTTCCGCCACCACCTGACCCGACGCAGTCCTGACGATCAGTCAGCAGTCGAACGGCGCCGGACGCTAGTCGGCGTCCGGGCCGTACACCTCCACCCGGTCCGACACCCGCCGCACGTGGATGCAGTCGCCCGGGCACTCCCGCGCCGAGTCCACGATGTCCTGAAGCAGCGTCAGCGGGACCGGCGCCGTCTCGCCCGGCTGCTGGCGCAACTCGTCGTCCTCGCCCTTCACATAGGCCAGCCCGTCGATGTCCAGCTCGAAGACCTCGGGCGCGTACTGCACACAGATACCGTCACCGGTGCACAGGTCCTGATCGATCCACACCTCAAGCGGCTCGGCGGCATCCGCCCCACTGGTCACTGACATCGGTTCCTGCCTACACAACGGTCACGATCGGGTATTGACTCGCTCGACCCTACCTCCCGGCCGCTTTCCGAGCGTGTGCGGTGGGTATCCCTCTGCCAGAGGGGAAGCACACTCGGGTGAAGATCGGACACACCCCTTCCGTCTTTCTTGATCTAGGGGTTTACACGACCCCTGGTACAGGTAGGGTCTGGAAGCATCCCGCTCCCCGGAGGAGGTGAGGACCGTGGCAGCCCACGATGACGACTACAACCGCAGTGCCGGAAAGCCCGCCCGTGGTTCCGACGAGGCCGCACAGGTCTCGTACCTGGAGCAGGAGATCGCCGTGCTGCGTCGCAAGCTGGCCGAAGCCCCGCGCTCTTCGAGGGTCCTCGAGGACCGCATCGTCGAGCTCCAGACCAACCTGGCCGGAGTGACCGCCCAGAACGAGCGGCTCGTCGCCACCCTGCGCGAGGCCCGCGACCAGATCGTGGCCCTCAAGGAGGAAGTCGACCGGCTCGCCCAGCCCCCCGCCGGATTCGGCACCTTCTTCACCAAGAACGAGGACGGCACCGCCGACATCTTCACCGGGGGCCGCAAGCTCCGCGTCAACGTCAGCCCCACCATCGACCTGGACGACCTCCAGCGCGGCCAGGAAGTGCTGCTCAACGAGGCGCTGAACGTCGTCGACGCCTTCGAGTTCGAATCCGTCGGCGAGCTGGTCACCCTCAAGGAGGTACTGGAGGACGGCGAACGCGCGCTGGTCACCGGGCACACCGACGAGGAGCGGGTGGTGCGGCTCGCCGAGCCGCTGCGCGGGATCACGCTGCGCCCCGGCGACGCCCTGCTGATGGAGCCCCGCTCCGGCCACGTCTACGAGGTCGTGCCCAAGGCCGAGGTCGAGGAGCTCGTCCTCGAAGAGGTCCCGGACATCGACTACCGGCAGATCGGCGGCCTCGGCACCCAGATCGAGCAGATCCGCGACGCGGTCGAGCTGCCCTACCTGCACGCCGACCTCTTCAAGGAGTACGAGCTGCGCCCGCCCAAGGGCGTGCTGCTCTACGGCCCGCCCGGCTGCGGCAAGACGCTGATCGCCAAGGCGGTGGCCAACTCGCTCGCCAAGAAGGTCGCCGAGGTCACCGGGCAGCCGCAGGGCAAGAGCTACTTCCTCAATATCAAGGGCCCCGAGCTGCTCAACAAGTACGTCGGCGAGACCGAGCGGCAGATCCGCCTGGTCTTCCAGCGGGCGCGCGAGAAGGCCAGCGAGGGCACCCCGGTCATCGTCTTCTTCGACGAGATGGAGTCGCTCTTCCGTACCCGCGGCTCCGGCGTCAGCTCGGACGTGGAGAACACCATCGTCCCCCAGCTGCTCGCCGAGATCGACGGTGTCGAGGGCCTGGAGAACGTCATCGTGATCGGCGCCTCCAACCGCGAGGACATGATCGACCCGGCGATCCTGCGGCCCGGACGTCTCGACGTCAAGATCAAGATCGAGCGCCCGGACGCCGAGGCCGCCAAGGACATCTTCTCCAAGTACCTGAAGAACTCGCTGCCGTTCCACCCCGACGACCTCAAGGAGCACGACGGCTCGCTGGACGCCACCGTCGTCGCCATGATCCAGTCGGTGGTGGAGCGGATGTACGGCGAGACCGAGGAGAACCGCTTCCTGGAGGTCACCTACGCCAACGGTGACAAGGAAGTCCTCTACTTCAAGGACTTCAACTCCGGCGCCATGATCCAGAACATCGTGGACCGGGCCAAGAAGATGGCGATCAAGGACTTCCTCGACCACGGGCAGCGCGGCCTGCGCGTCTCCCACCTGCTCGCCGCCTGCGTGGACGAGTTCAAGGAGAACGAGGACCTGCCCAACACCACCAACCCGGACGACTGGGCCCGGATCTCCGGCAAGAAGGGCGAGCGGATCGTCTTCATCCGCACCCTGGTCACCGGCAAGCAGGGCGCCGAGTCCGGCCGTTCCATCGACACCGTGGCGAACACCGGGCAGTACCTCTAACCCGCCGCCCGCACCAACCGCGGCTGACGGCCCCGACGCTCCGTCAGCCGCGGTGCCACCCCAGGGACGTCGGAGCCCCGCCACCCGGCGGGGCGACGGGCAGCACCGGGCAAGGAGGGCCGGATGACCGTAAGGCGCGTGATGGGCATCGAGACCGAGTACGGCATCTCCGTACCCGGCCACCCCAATGCCAACGCCATGCTCACCTCGTCCCAGATCGTCAACGCCTACGCGGCGGCGATGCACCGGGCGCGCCGCGCCCGCTGGGACTTCGAGGAGGAGAACCCGCTGCGCGACGCACGCGGGTTCGACCTCGCCCGCGAAGTCGCGGACGCCAGCCAGCTGACCGACGAGGACATCGGCCTCGCCAACATCATCCTCACCAACGGCGCCCGCTTCTACGTCGACCACGCCCACCCCGAGTACAGCTCGCCCGAGGTCACCAACCCGCGCGACGCAGTGCTCTGGGACAAGGCCGGCGAGCGGATCATGGCCGAGGCGGCTGCCCGCGCCCTCGAACTGCCCAACGGGCAGACCATCCACCTCTACAAGAACAACACCGACAACAAGGGCGCCTCCTACGGCACCCACGAGAACTACCTGATGCAGCGGGCCACCCCGTTCGCCGACATCGTCCGCCACCTCACCCCGTTCTTCGTCTCGCGCCAGGTCGTCACCGGCGCGGGCCGGGTCGGCATCGGCCAGGACGGCGCCGCCCACGGCTTCCAGATCAGCCAGCGCGCCGACTACTTCGAGGTCGAGGTGGGCCTCGAAACCACCCTCAAGCGGCCCATCATCAACACCCGCGACGAGCCGCACGCCGACGCCGAGAAGTACCGCCGGCTGCACGTCATCATCGGCGACGCCAACCTCTCGGAAATCTCCACCTACCTCAAACTCGGCACCACCTCGCTGGTGCTCGCCATGATCGAGGCCGGCTTCGTCGCCGTCGACCTCGCCGTCGACCAGCCGGTCCGCACCCTGCACCGGGTCTCCCACGACCCCTCGCTGCAGTACCTCATCACGCTGCGCAACGGCCGCAAGCTCACCGCCGTCCAGCTCCAGATGGAGTACTACGAGCTGGCCCGCAAGTTCGTCGAGGACCGCTACGGCCACGACGCCGACGAGCAGACCAAGGACGTACTGATCCGCTGGGAGGACGTGCTCTCCCGGCTGGAGCGCGACCCGATGAGCCTGTCCAAGCAACTCGACTGGATCGCCAAGCGGGAGCTGCTGGAGGGCTACCGGCAGCGCGACGGGCTCGACTGGGACAACCCCCGGCTGCACCTGGTCGACCTGCAGTACAGCGATGTACGGGCGGAGAAGGGGCTCTACAACCGGCTCGTCGCGCGCGGCCGGTTCGAGCGCCTGGTGACCGAGGACGAGGTGCTGCGCGCCGTCCACGAGCCGCCGGACGACACCCGGGCCTACTTCCGCGGCCGCTGCCTGGAGCAGTACGCGGAGCACGTCGCGGCGGCCTCCTGGGACTCGGTGATCTTCGACCTGCCCGGCCGTGACTCGCTGCAGCGCGTGCCCACCCTGGAGCCACTGCGCGGCACCCGTGCCCACGTCAAGGACCTGCTGGACCGCTGCCGCACCGCCGAGGACCTGGTCCGGGTCCTCTCCGGTGGGTGAGTGATCCGCTACCTTGAGTGAAATATCGGCTGACGGGGAATCATCCTGGTGGGGCCCGGACGTTCCACCAGTACTACCGACCGACGATGCAAAGGGGTGAGGGGCATGGCGACCAAGGACACCGGCGGCGGTCAGCAGCGGGCCAACCGCGCCACCGAGGAGACCGAAGAGCAGACCGCAGACGTCCAGCAGTCCGACGAGCTCCAGGAGCGCCAGGACAAGCTGAGCGACGACGTGGACGCGGTACTGGACGAAATCGACGAAGTACTCGAGTCGAACGCAGAGGATTTCGTTCGGGGCTTCGTTCAAAAGGGCGGAGAGTAATCAGCATCCGAGCTGCATTCCGAGGCGCATTGCTCGAAATGCAAGCGGACACTGCCCGCCGCTGATTCCGCGAGGAATCGGCCCCGATGGAACGGGCTGCAGGCGCGCTGTCGCGCGCCTGCAGCGCGGGCTGTTGCGGCCGGCGCCGGCTGTGCCGCCTACTGCAAGGCCTGCCGGGGGGTCGACAACCGGCGCAGGCATTTCGCGAGGAATCACGGCCTCTCCGAGGCGCGCCTTCAGGCAATGCTCCGGGATCAGTGCCACCTCTGTCCGATCTGTCAGGACAGTCGAGCTGAGCATGTGGATCACGACCACGAAACGGGTAGGGTCCGTGGCATCCTCTGTTTCGCGTGCGACGCGGCGCTGGGGCAGATGAGGGATCGGCCCGACGCGCTCCGGCGGGCTGCCGACTACCTGGAAGGAATCGTGTGGAAGCCAACATTCGTGGCACCGGGCGTCTACCGGCTGCCTTCCTCACCCCCGGACATTCCTCCTTCATGGAGTTCCTGGCTGAGCACTCGCCCGAGCTCCTCCCCGGGCGGCGCAAGCTCCCCGAGGGGCTGACCCTCGAGGCGCCGCACGGCACCACCATCGTCGCCGCGGTCTTCGACGGCGGTGTGGTGATCGCCGGTGACCGCCGCGCCACCATGGGCAATGTGATCGCCCAGCGCGACATCGAGAAGGTGTTCCCGGCCGACGAGTACAGCGCGGTCGGCATCGCCGGCACCGCGGGCCTGGCCGTCGAGATGGTGCGCCTGTTCCAGTTGGAGCTGGAGCACTACGAGAAGATCGAGGGCACCACCCTCTCCCTGGAGGGCAAGGCCAACCGGCTGACCACGATGATCCGGGGCAACCTGGGCATGGCGATGCAGGGCCTGGCCGTGGTGCCGATGTTCGCCGGCTACGACCTGGACCTCGGGCGCGGCCGGATCTTCACCTACGACGTCACCGGCGGCCGCTCCGAGGAGCGCGGTTTCGCCGCCACGGGCTCGGGCTCGGTCTTCGCCCGCGGCTCGCTGAAGAAGCTCTACAGCCCGGAACTGACGGCCGATCAGGCCGGCGTCCTGGTGATCCAGGCGCTCTACGACGCGGCCGACGACGACTCCGCCACCGGCGGCCCGGACCTGGCCCGCAAGATCTTCCCGATCGTCTACGTGATCACCGACGAGGGCCTGCGCAGGCTCTCCGAGGAGGAGGTGGCGCGGATCGCGGTGTCGGTCACCGATGAGCGCCGCACCCGCCCCGACGGCCCGCAGGCCCCGCTCCAGTAATCCGCCACCGCTCCCCGGTGCCCGCAGCAGGGTCGAGGGAGCCCGAACCAGAAGGGACGACCGCCGGTGTCCACACCGTTCTACGTCTCGCCCCAGCAGGCCATGGCGGATCGCGCGGAGTACGCCCGCAAGGGCATCGCGCGCGGCCGCAGCGTGGTGGTGCTCACCTACGCCGACGGCATCGCCTTCGTGGCCGAGAACACCTCCCGGGCGCTGCACAAGGTGTCCGAGATCTACGACAAGATCGCGTTCGCGGCGGTCGGCCGCTACAACGAGTTCGAGAACCTGCGGATCGGCGGGGTGCGCTACGCCGATCTGCGCGGATACTCCTACGACCGGGCCGATGTGACGGCCCGTGGCCTGGCCAATGTCTACGCCCAGACGCTGGGCACCATCTTCTCCTCGGTCGGTGAGAAGCCGTACGAGGTGGAGCTGATCGTCGCCGAGGTCGGCCAGACCGCCGACGACGACCAGATCTACCGGCTCACCCCGGACGGCTCGGTGGTGGACGAGCAGAACTCGGTGGTGGTCGGTGGCAACGCCGACTCGATCGGGAACTACCTGGGGCAGCGCCACCAGGTGGGCATGAGTCTGGCCGAGGCGCTGAAAGTGGCCGTGGAGTCGCTGGCCCGGGATCCGAACGGCGGCACGCCGAGGTCGCTGACCCCGGAGCAACTGGAGGTCGCGGTGCTGGACCGGGTGCGCCCGCAGCAGCGCAAGTTCAAGCGGATCCTGGGTCCGCAGCTGGGCCGGCTGCTGAGCCAGGACCCGGGCGCCGCGGCGGAGGCTGACCAGGCGGAGCCGGAGTCGTCCGAGGACGAGTAGACCCGGGCGGCGGTGGGGTGCGGTGCCGAGCGTGCCGCACCCCACCGCCGCGCCCGTTTGTTCGACTGATTTCGGCATCCGTCGGATCGTGATTCGATTGGCGTGGCGGAAACGGTTTCAGAAGGCCTTCGGAAGCGTAAAGTCCCTGCATGGACCGCCGAATTTTCGGGCTGGAGAACGAGTACGGCGTCACGTGTACGTTCCGGGGACAACGGCGTCTGTCTCCGGACGAGGTGGCCAGGTACCTCTTCCGCCGCGTAGTTTCCTGGGGCCGCAGCAGCAATGTGTTCCTGCGCAATGGCGCTCGCCTGTATCTGGACGTCGGTTCGCACCCGGAGTACGCCACTCCGGAGTGTGATGACGTCGTCGAGCTGGTGACGCATGACAAGGCCGGCGAGCGGATCCTGGAGGGTCTGCTGGTGGATGCCGAGCGGCGGCTGCACGAGGAGGGCATCGCCGGGGACGTCTACCTGTTCAAGAACAACACCGACTCGGCCGGCAACTCCTACGGCTGCCACGAGAACTACCTGGTGGCGCGGCACGGTGAGTTCTCCCGGCTGGCGGACGTGCTGATTCCGTTCCTGGTGACCCGCCAGCTGATCTGCGGCGCGGGCAAGGTGCTGCAGACCCCGCGTGGCGCGGTGTTCTGCGTGAGCCAGCGGGCGGAGCACATCTGGGAGGGCGTCAGCTCGGCTACCACCCGGTCCCGTCCGATCATCAACACCAGGGACGAGCCGCACGCGGATGCCGAGCGCTACCGCCGGCTGCACGTGATCGTCGGTGACTCCAACATGTCGGAGACCACCACGCTGCTGAAGGTGGGCGCGACCGACCTGGTGCTGCGGCTGATCGAGGCCGGGGTGGTGATGCGCGATCTGACGCTGGAGAACCCGATCCGGGCGATCCGCGAGGTGAGCCACGACCTGACGGGCCGTCACCAGGTGCGCCTGGCCAACGGCCGGGAGGCGAGCGCGCTGGAGATCCAGGAGGAGTACTACGCGAAGGCGCTGGAGTTCGCCGACCGCAAGGGCCTGAACGAGGGCACGGTGGGCCGGGTGCTGGAGCTGTGGGGCCGCACGCTGGAGGCGGTGCGCACCGAGGACCTGTCCAAGGCCGGGACCGAGATCGACTGGATCATGAAGTACCAGCTGATCGAGCGGTACCGGGAGAAGCACCAGATGAGCATGTCGAACCCGCGGGTCGCGCAGATCGACCTGGCGTACCACGACATCCACCGCCGCCGCGGGCTCTTCTACCTGATGCAGAACAAGGGCCAGGCCAAGCGGGTGACCACCGACCTGAAGGTCTTCGAGGCGAAGTCGGTGCCGCCGCAGACCACCCGGGCCCGGCTGCGCGGCGACTTCATCCGCCGGGCACAGGAGCAGCGCCGTGATTTCACGGTGGACTGGGTGCACCTGAAGCTCAACGACCAGGCGCAGCGGACGGTGCTGTGCAAGGACCCGTTCCGGTCGGTGGACGAGCGGGTGGAGAAGCTGATCGCGGGAATGTGAGCCCTTTCTCCGGCCGGCGTGCCCCGTCCTCCCCGAGGTCGGGGCGCGCCGGCTTTAGTCTGGTCACGTTTACTGATCCGTAAATGTGACTGACAGTGAGGTCGCCGTGCGCCGCAGAGCCGGGTTGCTCGTTCTCCTGCCGATGCTGCTGCTGGCCGCGTGCAGCAGCAGTTCGCCCGTGAAGAGCGGGCCGTCGCCGGTGCCGACGTCATCGACGCCGTCGGTGCCGACTCCGGTGGGGTCGGCGTCCCCGATGCCGACGGTGAGCGGGCCGGTGGGCAGCAAAGCGACGATCACGCTGCCGCCGGGGCAGCCGACCGGCCAGTTCGTGGTGACCACCGCGGTCGAGGGCGACGGGCCGACGGTGAACCGGGGCGACTGGGTGACGGTCAGTTACACGGCGAAGGACTGGACGTCGGGCAAGGACGTGCAGGGCTCCTACGACGCGGGGGCGAAGCCGCAGCTGTACCAGGCCGGGATCGGCCAGCTGGTGCCGGCGTTCGACCAGACCGTGGTGGGCAAGAAGGTGGGCAGCCGGGTGCTGGTGGTGGCGCCGCCGTCGGCCGCGTTCGGCAGCACCACCAACCAGCAGCTGGGGGTGGGCAAGGACGACACCGTGGTGTTCGCGCTGGACATCCTGCAGACGGTGCCGCAGGACTCGGTGGTGACGGGGACGATGACCCAGCCACCGGCGAACCAGCCGCAGGTGAAGGACAACGGCAAGGCCGCGCCCACGATCACGATTCCGCCGAACACGCCGGCGCCGTCGGATCTGCAGACCAATGTGCTGATCAAGGGTGATGGCAAGCCGGTGCAGGCGGGCCAGTCGCTGGTGCTGCAGTACACCGGGGTGCTGTGGAGCAACGGCCAGCAGTTCGACTCCTCGTGGAGCCACGGCGGGGCGCAGGTGCTGCAGATCGGCACCGGCAGTGTGATCGCCGGGTGGGACAAGGGCCTGGTGGGCCAGCCGGTGGGGAGCCGGGTGGAGCTGGTGATCCCGCCGTCGCTGGGCTACGGCGGACAGGCACAGAACGGTATCCCTGCGAACTCGACCCTGGTCTTCGTGATCGACATCCTGGAAGCTGTGTAGCCGCGGACGTCCACCGTGGTGCGCCGGCTGTCACGCGGGCGGGTGCTCCTGGTGTGTCATGAACACCTGGTGAGTGCCCGCCTTCATGGCAAGCTGCCATACTGCTGGCGATTCGCACAGCGTCCAGTGATCCAAAAGGCGAGGATGGGGAGAAATGGCTGAGAATCCGTCGGACCCGACCGAGGCCGACAGCGCGAGCGGGCCGCTCGCCGACCCGGTGGTCTCCGGCCCGGGGACATCGACCGCGGGGCGCGAGTCGATCGTGGTTCCGCCGGCGATTCTCGCCCAGCAGGCGGGCTGGTCGGAGCCGGGAACGGACGTGCCGGGCCCGGCGTCCGCGAAGTCGGCCGAGCCGCAGGTCTTCGCGTCGACGGTGCGCAAGCAGCAGACCTCCGAGGCCGACTACGAGAACGTGGGCAGCGGCGGCAAGCTGGGTGTGGTGCTCGGCGTGGTGCTGGCCGTGCTGCTGGTCGGCAGCGGCATCGGCCTCTACGTGGTGAACAGCGGCAGCGACAGCAAGAGCACGGCCGCGGACAGCGCGACCAGCCAGCCGTCCCAGACCCCGTCCAAGACCCCGGTGCCGCCGATCAAGACGGACGCCAAGGTGCTCCCGCAGGTCTCCGGTGACTTCGGCAAGAAGGCGGACATCGCGCTGCCGTCGCAGCACTCGGACGGCTCCTTCGTGGTGAAGCCGCTGATCCAGGGCGACGGCGCCAAGGTGGGCAAGGGCGACTGGGTCTCGGCCACCTACACCGCCAAGGACTGGACGACCGGCAAGGACATCCCGGGCTCCTACGACCAGGACCAGGGCAAGCCGCAGCTGTTCCAGGCGGGCCTGGGCAACCTGATCCCGGCGCTGGACTCCGCGGTGGTCGGCCAGAAGGCGGGCACCCGGGTGCTGGTGGTGGCCCCGCCGGCGGCGGGCTTCGGCGACCAGGGCAACCAGAAGATGGGCGTGGGGCCCAAGGACGACATGGTGATCATCGTCGACATCCAGCGGGCCAACTCGCCGGGTGCCCGGGTGAGCGGCGACGTGACGCCGCCGCCGGCCGACTTCGCGGCGGTCAAGGTGAACGGCGACGGCAAGGCCGACACGATCACCCCGCCGGCGAACCCGGCCGACCCGAGCGATCTGAAGACCTCGGTGCTGATCCAGGGCAAGGGCCCCAAGGTGGAGAACGGCGAGCTGGCGCTCGTGCAGTACACCGGCGTGACCCTGAAGGACGGCAAGGAGTTCGACTCCTCGCTGGACAAGAAGACCGCCTTCAGCTTCGTGGTCGGCGGCGGCAACGTGATCCAGGGCTGGGACAAGGGCGTGGCGGGCCAGAACGTCGGCAGCCGGATCGAGTTGGAGATCCCGGCGGCCCAGGCCTACGGCGCGAACCCGCCGCAGGGCAGCAACATCCCGGCCAACGCCTCGCTGGTGTTCGTGGTGGACATCCTGGACGCCGGGATCGGCCAGCCGGCCCAGGGGTGACAAGATAGGGGCTGACCGGCCGTTCGGGGCGACCTGTGGCCGGGCCTGATCAACGTGGGCGGCGGACAGCCGTACGGTGGTTCCCGAGGGAGCCTTACCTGCGGCGGTCCGCCGTCCTGTTGTTGTTGAGACGATGAGATGAGGCAGTTGTGAGCCAGAAGACGAAGCCGGAGATCGACTTCCCCGAGGGCCCGGCCCCGGCCGAGCTGGAGATCACCGACATCGAGGTGGGCACCGGTGCCGAGGCCAAGCCCGGCATGATGGTCGAGGTGCACTACGCCGGCGTGACCTTCGAGACCGGTGAGGAGTTCGACGCCTCCTGGAACCGCGGCTCGACCTTCAAGTTCCCGCTGGGCGCCGGCCGGGTCATCAAGGGCTGGGACGAGGGCGTCGTCGGCATGAAGGTCGGTGGCCGCCGCAAGCTGGTCATCCCGGCCCACAAGGCCTACGGCAACCAGTCGCCGAGCCCGCTGATCCCGGCGGGTTCGACCCTGATCTTCGTGGTCGACCTGATCAACGTCTGACCATTTCGGTCTGACGATCCGACCGGTTGCTGACCGGTCCAGGGGCGGCGGTGACGGGTGCGAGCCCGGCGCCGCCGCCTCGGCTTTCGCCGCGGGTCCCGCTACCGGTACGGTCGAGGCCGCCGGGCTCACCCGGTATGGGACGACTATGAAGGGTCAGCGATGGCGATCGCCAAGGCAGAGCGGCTGATGAATCTCGCCCTGTGCCTGATGAACACCAGACGTCCGCTCTCCAAGCGGGAGCTGCGGGAGTCCATCGAGGCCTACCGGGAGGCCTGGGCCCAGGGCAGCGAGGACGCCTTCAACCGCATGTTCGAGCGGGACAAGGACGACCTGCGCGAGCTCGGGCTGGTGATCGACGTCGACGAGAACACCCTGGACGGGGAGGCCGGCTACCTGGCCCGCCCGGACCGCAACCGGCTGCCGGAGATCGCGCTCGACGCCGAGGAGGCGGCCGCGCTGAGCCTGGCCGCCAGGGTCTGGCAGCAGGCCCGGCTGTCCGGCGCGGCCAGTGGCGCGCTGCAGAAGCTGCGGGCCGCCGGAGTGCCGTTCACCGAGGCGTCGGCGGGCACCGCGCTGGAGCCCTACATCCCGGTGCGGGAGGCCGCGTTCGAGCCGCTGCTGCTGGCGGCGCGGGACCGGCGGCCGGTGAGCTTCGACTACCGCAAGGCGGGCGCCGCGGTGGTGGAGCCGCGCTCGGTGGAGCCCTGGGCGCTGGAGTGCTGGCGCGGCCACTGGTACCTGGCCGGCTGGGACCGGGACCGCGGCGCCTCCCGGGTGTTCCGGCTGAGCCGGATCGCGGGCAAGGTGCGCTCCCGGCAGGGCGCGTTCACCGCGCCGGTGCCCGAGCACGTGGACGTGCGCGCCACCGTGGCCCGGTTCGCCGGTGAGGGCGCGACCGCCACGGCCACCGTGAAGCTGCGCCGCGGGTCCGCCTACCCGCTGCGCGCCAAGGCCCTGGCGGAGCGTCAAGTCGACGCCGACTGGGACGAGTTGGAGATTCCGTACGGGCGCGGGCTGGCCGCCGATCTGTCCGAGTACGGTCCGGATGTGGTGGTGCTGGCGCCGCAGGAGCTGCGCGCCGAGCTGATCGAGCGGCTGCGCGCGGTAGCCGGACTCGGCGTTGAGGGATTCGCCGTGGAGGGTGAGCGGGCATGAGTAACGCGATCGACCAGACCCGGCGGATGCTCTCGCTGGTCACCTATCTGCGCGAGCGGCCGGGTGCCGAAGTCGCCGAGGTGGCCAGGGCGTTCGGGATCAGCGAGCGCGAGCTGATCGCCGACCTCAATGTGCTGCCGATGTGCGGCACCAGCTTCCGCGGCGGCGACCTGCTGGACATCGACACCGACGGCGAGCGGATCTGGTGGCACAACGTCGACGACGTGGCCCAGCCGCTGCGGCTGGCCGCCGACGAGGCCACCGCGCTGCTGGTCGCCGCCCGCGCCGTGGCCTCGCTGCCCGGCCTGCGGGACCGCGACCGGCAGGCGCTCACCCGTGCGGTCGCCAAGATCGAGAACGCGGCGGGGGAGAGCGCCGAGGGCAGCGCCCGGGTCGGGGTGACCTTCGAGGCCGAGGGCCAGGTCTTCGCCGACATCGACCGGGCGCTCAGCGAGGGCCGGCGGATCTGGCTGCGCTACTACTCGCACGGGCGCGGTGGCATGACCGAGCGCGAGGTGGACCCGATCCGGCTGCTCACCGAGGGCCACACCTACCTGGACGGCTGGTGCCGCACCTCGGAGGACCGCCGGCTGTTCCGGCTGGACCGGGTGGCCGAGATCAAGGTGCTGGACGAGCCCGCCGACCCGCCCCGGCTGGAGCCGCGCGACCTCTCCCAGGGCCTGGTGAACCCGGCCGCGGACGACCCCGAGGTGGTGGTGGAGGTCGGCCCCGGCGGACGCTGGGTGGCCGAGTACTACACCCACGACCTGGCCGAGGAGCTCCCCGACGGCGGGCTGCGGATCACCCTGCGCAGCTCCGACCCGTCCGGCCTGCGCACCCTGGCGCTGCGGCTCGGTGCGGACGGGCGGATCGTGCTGCCCGCGCCGCTGGCCGAGCAGGCGCGTGCGGCGGCCCGGGCGGCGCTGGCGGGCTACGAGGCCGCCGAGTGACCGAGGACGACGAGGCGGGCGAACCAGCCACCCGGTTCAAGGTCTACTGCTCGCAGTGCCGGGAGAAGGTGGAGCTGCCGGCGGCCGCGTTCCGGCTGGCGCTGGGCGCCACCAAGGAGCGCACCTTCTACAGCTTCACCTGTCCGGAGTGCGGCGCCGCGGTGCGCAAGACGGCCGGAGAGAAGATCGTCGAGGCGCTCACCGGCGCCGGAGTGTCGACGATGCGGCTCGTGCCGATCGAGAGGTGACGGAACATGACCTGGGTCCTGCTGGCGGTGGTCGGCCTGGCCACCGCTGGGCTGCTGGTGCTGGGGGTGCTCGCGATGCGGGTGTGGGTGGACGTGCGGGGGCTGGCCCGGCAGGTCGACACGGCCTCGCGGGCGCTGGCCGGCGCTGCCGAGGAGGTCTCGGCGGCCGCCGGCACGCGGTAAACGGCAGCCGGGAACCCCATGACTTCACCTGCTGGTGGCCACCGGGGGTCTCCTGCCGCCGTGGCGCGCGGGTTAGGCTCTCCTGTGGCCTCGGTGCAGCTCTCGTCCGGAAGTAGGTAGTCGCGTATGGGCAGGGTCCTGGGATTCCTCATCATCATCGCGATGGCGGCGATCTTCTTCGGCGCCAAGCGGCTGCCCGACCTCGCCCGGTCCGCCGGGCGGTCCATGCGCATCCTCAAGGCCGAGACCGCGGCGCTGCGCGAGGAGTACACCCGGGAGGCGAGCCCCACCGCGGACGCCGAGCCGGCCCGGATCGTCAAGGCCGCGCCCGGTGACACCGCCACCGCCCGGCCGGTCGCCGAGCCATCCGTCGGCGGCGAGCGCTGACCGCGCTCAACCGATGGACCCGTGGCCGCCGACCGGCGGGCCGCGCCGCAACGAGCTCTGAGGATCGGGGTTGAGCAAGTCTCCCAAGCCGCCGAAGACCGCCGACGGACGGATGTCCCTCGGCGATCATCTGCGCGAACTGCGGAACCGGCTGGTCAAGGCGGTGCTCGCGGTGGTGGTCTGCACCATCGCGGCGGCGTTCTTCAAGGACCGGCTGCTGCACTTCCTGATGAACCCGCTGCCCGCCTGCCTGCCGAACGGGCAGCCCAAACCGGGGATGAAGCACTGCGCGCAGGTGGCGGTGATCGGTGTCACCCAGCCGTTCAACCTCACCCTCAAGGTCTGCCTGCTGGCGGGTCTGGTGGCGGCGGTGCCGATCTGGCTCTACCAGGTGTGGGCGTTCGTGGCGCCGGGCCTGCACAAGCACGAGAAGCGCTACTCGCTGACCTTCCTGGGGCTCGGCACGCCGCTCTTCCTCGGCGGCGTCACCTGCGCCTACCTGCTGATGCCGACCACCCTGGAGGTGCTCGGCTCGTTCACCCCGATCGGGGCGCAGCAGATCATGCCGGTGGAGAACTACCTCAACATCGCCACCCGGATGCTGCTGGTCTTCGGCCTGGCCTTCGAGTTCCCGCTGATGCTGGTGATGCTCAACCTGGCCGGGGTGCTCTCCGGCAAGCGGATGCTGGGCTGGTGGCGCGGCATGGTGATGGCCATCACGGTCTTCGCGGCCGTCGCCACGCCGAGCGCCGACCCGGTCAGCATGCTGGCCCTGGCCTCGCCGATCTGGGTGCTGTACTTCGTGGCGGTCGGCTTCTCGCTGCTCAACGACCGGCGCCGGCGCCGCAACAACCCGGATGCCGACCTGTCCGACGAGGAAGCCTCGCACGTGGACCTGTCGGTGGCGGCGGTGGCGGGCGCCGAGGCGGTCGGCGCCTCCACCGCTGAGCTCGCCTCCTCGGCCCCGCTGGCCTCGGCGGCGCCCGCCCGTCCGGCGGAGAGCTGGGGGCATGTGGACGACGACGTCACCTGAGATGTCGGCGGTGCCTGACGGTGCCCCGGTCGCTGCGGCGGCCGGGGCACCGGTGTTTGTGCGGGGATCTTCGAGGAGGCGTTTGGCAGGGTCTTGGCAGGCGGTTCGCCATGTGACATATTACTGACGTGCCCACAAGACCAACCCACGACGTCGTGGTGATCGGCGCCGGTGTCGTCGGTGCCGCCTGCGCGTTCTACGCCGCCCGTGCCGGGCTCTCGGTCGCCGTCGTCGACCGCGGCCCGGTGGCAGGGGGGACCACCGGGGCGGGGGAGGGCAATCTGCTGCTCTCCGACAAGGAGCCCGGCCCGGAGCTGGAGCTCGCCAAGTTCTCCGCACTGCTCTGGCGCGAGCTCGCCGCCGAACTCGGCGAGGCCTTCGAGTACGAGCCCAAGGGCGGGCTGGTGGTGGCCGCCGACCCGGCCGGGCAGCAGGCCCTGGCCGCCTTCGCCGCCAAACAGCGCGCCGCCGGAGTGACCGCCCACGAGGTCAGCGCCGACCGCCTGCCCGAGTACGAACCGCACCTGGCCCCCGGGATGGCCGGCGGCTTCCACTACCCCGAGGACGCCCAGGTGCAGCCGGCCCTCGCCGCCGCCCACCTGCTGCGCGCCGCCGTCCGGGCAGGCGCCGCCCTGCACCTGGACGAGCGGGTCACCGCCCTGCTCACCGGGCCCGGCGGCGCGGTGCGCGGGGTGCGCACCGGGCGCCGCGAGCTGGCCGCCGGCGCGGTGGTCAACGCGGCCGGTACCTGGGGCGGGCAGATCGCCCGGCTGGCCGGCGTCGAGCTGCCGGTGCTGCCCAGGCGCGGCTTCGTGCTGGTCACCGAGCCGCTGCCCAAGGTGGTGCGGCACAAGGTCTACGCCGCCGACTACGTGGCCGACGTGGCGAGCGGCTCGGCCGCGCTGCAGAGCTCCGGCGTGGTCGAGGGCACCCCGTCCGGCACCGTGCTGATCGGGGCCAGCCGGGAGCGGGTCGGCTTCGACCGCACCCTCTCGGTTCCGGCCGTGGGCCGGCTCGCCCGGCAGGCGGCGGCGCTCTTCCCCTTCCTGACCGACGTCCGGGTGCTGCGCGCCTACCGGGGCTTCCGCCCCTACCTGCCGGACCACCTGCCGGCGATCGGCGCCGACCCCCGGGCGCCCGGGCTGCTGCACGCCTGCGGCCACGAAGGCGCCGGCATCGGGCTGGCCCCCGCCACCGGCCTGCTGATCGCCGAGCAGCTGACCGGCCGCCGCCTGTCAACCGCCGAACCGGTGGACACCGCCCCGTTCCGTCCCGACCGCTTCGCCTGATCCCGAGGACGTCATGCGCCGAACCCCCGCCAGGCTGGCCGCCGCCGAGCCCGAGCCCGCCCACACCATCGAGTTCGACGGCCGCCCGATCCCCGCGCTGCCCGGGCAGACCATCGCCGCCGCACTCTGGGCCGAGGGCATCGTGGCCTGGCGCCGCACCCGGATCTCCGGGCGGCCGCGCGGCGCGTTCTGCGGGATCGGCGCCTGCTTCGACTGCCTGGCCACCGTCAACGGCCGCCCCAACCAGCGCACGTGCCTGCTCCCGGCGGAGCCCGGCGACATCGTCACCACCCAGGAGGGCCACGGCCATGCCGACCTCGCCGTCTGATGCCGGCCTCGGAGACCCGTACGACCTGGCCGTGATCGGCGCCGGGCCGGCCGGACTCGCCGGCGCGGTGGCCGCCGCCGACCAGGGATTGCGCTGCGTGCTGCTCGACGCCGGAGCCCGACCCGGCGGCCAGTACTACCGGCACCCGGCCCCCGGCCTGCGGGCCGCCCGCCCCGACCGGCTGCACCACCACTGGCCGGTCTTCGCCGACCTCGCCGACCGCCTCGCCGCCCACCGGGAGGCCGGCCGGATCGACTACCTGCCGCACCACCACGTGCACCTGCTGGAGCGGCGCGAGCCCTGGCGCCTGCACGCCGCCACCGGCGCCGACGGAAGCGGCCGGGCCACCCTGCGGGCCGCCGCCGTGCTGCTGGCCACCGGCGCCTATGAACGCCAACTGCCGTTCCCCGGCTGGACGCTGCCCGGGGTGGTCACCGCCGGCGGTGCGCAGGCGATGCTCAAGGCCGGCCTGGTGCTGCCCGGACGGCGGATCGTGGTGGCGGGCAGCGGCCCGCTGCTGCTGGCCGCCGCAGCCTCGCTCACCGCCGCCGGGGCCGAGGTGCCGGCGATCGTCGAGGCCTCGACCTACCTCGGCTACGCCCGCCGCCCCGAGGTGCTCGCCGCCGCCCCCGCCAAGCTGCTGGAGGGCGTCACCCATGGTGCGGCGCTGGCCCGGCACCGGGTGCGGCTGCGCCGCGCCAGTGCCGTCGTCGAGGCGCACGGCAGCATGGGGGTCTCCCAGGACGGAGGCTGGGGGAGGGTCGAGGCGGTGACCGTGGCCCGGCTGGACGCCGACTGGCGGCCGCTGCCCGGCACCGAGCGGCGGATCGACTGCGACGCGCTGGCGATCGGCCACGGCCTGGTGCCGCAGCTGGAACTCGCCACCGAACTGGGCGCCGCCACCCGCGTGGTGCCGGACGGCACCGTGGCGCTGCGGGTCGACGCCCGCCAGCTCACCAGCGTGCCCGGACTCTGGGCGGCCGGCGAGACCTGCGGCGTCGGAGGTGCCGAACTCGCGCTGGCTGAAGGTGAGTTGGCCGCACTGGCGATCGCCGGCCGAGCGCCGGCGACCACCCTGCTCTCCCAGCGCCGCCGACTGCGCGCGTTCGCCGAGCTGATGGCCGCCGCCCACCGGCCGGGCCCCGGCTGGTCCGACTGGCTGCGCCCGGAGACCGAGGTCTGCCGCTGCGAGGAGGTGACCGCCGGGGCCATCGGCGAGGCGGTCGAGCGGCTTGGCGCCACCGACGCCCGGACCGTCAAGCTCCTCACCCGGGCCGGCATGGGCTGGTGCCAGGGGCGGATGTGCTCCCAGGCAGTGGCCTGCCTGGCCGGTACGGCCGAGCCGGTCGCCGACTCCCGTCCACTCTCCTGCCCGGTCCTGCTCGGCGACCTCGCGGCGCTGCCGGAGGACTGATCCGGGCTCTGCTTCGATCCGGGCTCTGGTCGGGCGTCCGTCCGTCAGGATCCGCCATGCCCCCACGTGCCCTCTTGTGCGCGTCCTGGCAACTCTATAAAATGTCACACCTCATCAAGGAGATGCTCTCGTGACCAACCCCACACACGACCGCACCCGCCCCTGGCGCGGCATCATGGTCGCCACCGCACTGCCGCTGCGCGAGGACCTGTCCGTCGACTACGACGCCTACGCCGAGCACGTCCGCTGGCTGATCGACAACGGCTGCGACGGCGTCGTCCCCAACGGCTCACTCGGCGAGTACCAGACGCTCACCGCCGAGGAGCGCGCCCGCGTCGTCACCACCGCCGTCGAGGCCGCCGGTGACGGCGCCAGGGTGATGCCCGGCGTCGCCGCCTACGGCAGTGCCGAGTCCCGCCGCTGGGCCGAGCAGGCCGCCGAGGCCGGCGCCGGCTCGGTGCTGCTGCTGCCGCCCAACGCCTACCGGGCCGACGCCGCCGCGGTGCGCGCCCACTACGCCGAGGTGGCCAAGGCCGGCGTGCCGATCGTGGCCTACAACAACCCGATCGACACCAAGGTCGACCTGGTCCCCGCGCTGCTGGCCGAGCTGCACGCGGCGGGCCACATCGTCGCCGTCAAGGAGTTCAGCGGCGACGTCCGCCGGGCGTACGAGCTCGCCGAACTCGCCCCCGGCCTGGACCTGCTGATCGGCGCCGACGACGTGCTGCTGGAGCTGGCGCTGGCCGGCGCGGTCGGCTGGATCGCCGGCTACCCCAACGCGCTGCCGCAGGCCACCGCGGCGCTCTACCGCGCCGCCGTCGCCAAGGACCTGGACACCGCGCTGCCCCTCTACAGGGCGCTGCACTCGCTGCTGCGGTGGGACTCCAAGACCGAGTTCGTCCAGGCGATCAAGCTCTCGATGGACATCGCGGGCCGCGTCGGCGGTCCGGTTCGGGCTCCGCGCGCGCCGCTGAGCGGCGACATCGAGACGGCGGTCCGCGCGGCCACCGAGAAGGCGCTGGCCGACGGGCTGCGCTGACCGCTCGAGCCATCCGAACTACCCGAGTTTCCGAGTTCTCCGACGAAGGGTCAGCATGCGTACTCGCCATGTCTTCCACGCCGTCGACTCGCACACCGAGGGCATGCCCACCCGGGTGATCACCGGCGGGTTCGGGGTGATATCCGGCGCCACGATGGCCGAGCGCCGGGTCCACTTCCAGCAGCACATGGACCAGTTCCGCACCCTGCTGATGTACGAGCCGCGCGGCCACGCCTCGATGAGCGGTGCGATCCTGCAGCCGCCGACCCGCCCCGACGCGGACTACGGGGTGCTGTTCATCGAGGTCTCCGGGCTGCTGCCGATGTGCGGGCACGGCACCATCGGCGTCGCCACCGTGCTGGTGGAGACCGGCATGGTGCCGGTGGTCGAGCCGGTCACCACCGTGCGCCTGGACACCCCCGCCGGCCTGGTCACCGCCGAGGTGCGGGTGGAGAACGGCGCCGCCACCGCGGTCACCATCCGCAACGTGGCCTCGTACTCGGTCGAACTGGACCGCAAGATCGAGGTGCCCGGCTGGGGGAGTGTCGGGTACGACCTGGCGTTCGGCGGCAACTTCTACGCGATCCTGCCGCTGGCCGAGTTCGGGCTGCCGTTCGAGCGGGCGCGCAAGCAGGAGATCCTGCAGGCCGGACTGGCCCTGATGGACGCGATCAACACCTCCGAGCAGCGCCCGGTGCACCCGCTGGAACCGTCCTTCCACAGCGTGCACCACGTCTACCTCGCCGCTCCCGGCTCGGACGCGGCGCACTCGCGGCACGCCATGGCCATCCACCCCGGCTGGTTCGACCGCTCGCCGTGCGGCACCGGCACCTCGGCCCGGATGGCCCAGCTGCATGCGCGCGGTCAACTCCCGCTGGGGCAGGACTTCTTGAACGAGTCCTTCATCGGCACCCGGTTCATCGGCCAACTGGTCGAGGAGACCGAGGTGGCCGGCCGGCCCGCGGTGATCCCCACCGTGACCGGGCGGGCCTGGGTCACCGGCACCGCGCAGTACTTCCTCGACCCGACCGACCCGTTCCCCGGAGGATTCCTGCTGTGACCGCCGAGACCGCTGCGACCGCTCGTGTGAGTGTTCCGTCATACAACCCCGCGGATCCGACCGACCTGGTGGTCGAGGTCCCGGCCGCCGGCGCCGATGGTGTGGCGGCCGCCGTCGAGCGGGCCCGGGCCGCGCAGCCGGGCTGGCTCGCCGCCGGGGCCGCGGCCCGTTCCGCCGCGCTCGACCGGGCCGCCGACGCGATCGCCGGGCACGCCGGCGAACTGGCCGAGCTGGCGCTTCGCGAGGTCGGCAAGCCGCTCTCCGAGGCGCGCGGCGAGGTGGCCAGGACCGTGGCCATCCTGCGCTACTACGCGCAGGCGCCCTACGCCGCCACCGGTGCCGTGCACGAGACGGCGGCCGGCGCCGGGCTGCTCTTCACCAGGCGGCGACCGCACGGGGTGGCCGGCCTGGTCACGCCGTGGAACTTCCCGCTGGCGATCCCGGTCTGGAAGCTCGCCCCCGCGCTGGCCGTGGGCAACACCGTGGTGCTCAAGCCCGCGCCTGAGGCCACCGCCTGCGCGCTGCGACTGGCCGAACTGCTCGACCTGCCGGCGGACGTCCTCACCGTGGTGCCCGGCGGCGCGGTGGAAGGCGGCGCCCTGGTCGCGGCGGCCGACGTGGTGTCATTCACCGGCTCCACGGCGGTCGGCGGCTCGGTGGTGCGCACCAGCGCGGAGCGCGGCGTGCCGGTGCAGGCCGAGATGGGCGGCGTCAACGCGGCCATCGTGCTGCCCGGCGCCGACATCGAGCAGGCCGCCGCGCACCTGGCGTACGCCATCGCCGGTTACGCGGGCCAGAAGTGCACCGCCACCAGCCGGGTGATCGCGGTCGGCGACACCTATCAGCCGCTGCGCGAGGCGCTCGGGAAGGCGCTGGCCGCGGTGGAGAGCGGCCCGGTGATCTCCGAAGGAGCGCGGGACCGGCTGGTCGGTGCGATCGGCTCGGCGCTGGCCGGCGGGGCGCTCGCCGTGACGGGTTGCCAAGTGCCGGACCGGGCAGGCTGGTTCATCGAGCCCACGCTGCTGGAGGGGGTGCCGCAGGGGCACCCGCTGCTGGGCGAGGAGTTCTTCGGGCCGCTGGCCGTGCTGCTGCCCGCCGCCGACCTGGACGAGGCCGTCGCCCTCGCCAACGGCAACCGGCACAGCCTCTCCGCGTCCGTGCACACCGCCGACCTGGACGCGGCGCTGGCCGCCGCCGACCGGCTCGCGGCCGGCATGGTGCGGATCAACGCGCCGTCCAGCGGGGTCGACTTCCACCTGCCGTTCGGCGGCTCCGGGGCGGCCTCGTACGGGGCCAAGGAACAGGGCCAGGCGGCGCTGGAGTTCTACACCGCCAGCCGAACCGTCTCGCTGCTGCCGGCGGGGACTGCCTGATGGGCGGCGGTGGCCTGGGTGGGGACGGCGGCCCGGGTGGGGACGGCGGCCTGGGTGATGGCGGCTCGGTGAGCGGCGGGTTGGTTGTCGAGACCGTCGATTACCACACGGCCGGGGAGCCCTTTCGGATCGTGCCGGCCGGGCTGCCGCCCATCGCGGGGGACACCGTGGCCGAGCGCCGGGCCATCGCCATCGGTGCCGGCGGCGGGCCGACCGACCCGCGGCCCAGCGCGCTGGACACAGTGCGCCAACTGCTCACCAGGGAACCGCGCGGACACGTGGGGATGTACGGCGGTTTCCTGGTGCCACCCGACGACGGCGAGGCGCACCTCGGCGTGCTCTTCTTCCACAAGGACGGCTACTCCACCGCTTGCGGGCACGGCACCATCGCGCTCGGCGCCTGGGCGGTGGACAGCGGGCTGGTGGCCGCGCCGGACGACGGGCGGGCGCTGGTCCGGATCGACGTGCCGTCCGGGCGGGTGACCGCGGTGGTGCACCGGGCCGCCGGGCGGACCACGGCGGTGACCTTCCGCAATGTGCCCACCCGGGTGCTGGCGCGGGGGGTGCTGGTGAGCGGGTTGTCGGGTGGGTCGGTGGCGGTCGACCTGGCGGACGCCGGTGCGGTGTACGCCTCGGTGCGGGTGTCGGAGGTGTCACTGAGCACACTGCCGGAGCTGACCGCGCTCGGGCGTGAGATCCGTGGTGCACTGCTCGACCGGTACGAGCTGTACGGGGTGGTCTTCCACCAGGAGTTGGCCGACGGCCCGTCAGGTCTGGTGCAGCGCAACGTCACCGTCTTCGCGGACGGCCAGATCGACCGCTCGCCGTGCGGTTCGGGCACCTCGGCCCGGCTGGCGCTGCTCGCCGACGAGGGTGCGCTGCGGCCCGGACAGGAGCTGCGGCACGAGTCGGTGATCGGCAGCGTGTTCACCGGGCGGGTGGTCGGTGAGCGCGACCGGGCGTACCTGACCGAGGTGACCGGCCTCGCGCACCGCACCGGCGAACACCGGTTCGTGCTCGACGGGCGGGACGAGTTGGGGACGGGGTTCCTGCTGTGACGCGGTCCGTTCCCGGGGGAGTTGGCGGGGCCACCAGCAGCGCGGGAGACTCGGCTGGGGTGTCTGGGGTGTCTGGGGTGTCTGGGGTGTCTGGGGTGCCTGGGGTGCCGGTGCGTCTGAGGCCCGCCGACGCTGTTGTGGCGCTCACCGAGGTGCTGCGGGGCGGCCTCGACCCGGAGTCCTGCCCGGCCCGGCTCGGGGTGCCGGTGCCGGCCGGGGAACTGCTGCTGATGCCGGCCGCGACCGAGGAGTACGCCGGTGTGAAGATCGCCGGCGTGGCACCGCAGAACCCCGAGCGGGGCCTGCCCCGGATCACCGGCAGTTACCTGCTGCTGGACGGAACGACCCTGCTGCCGCTGGCACTGCTGGACGGCGCGGCGCTCACCGCACTGCGCACCCCGGCCGTCACCGCGGTGGCCCTCGACCGCCTTGCCGCGCCCAGCGCCGCGCACCTGGTGCTCTTCGGGACCGGTCCGCAGGCCTACGGGCACCTGGACGCGCTGCGCGCCGTACGTCGACTGGAGCGGGTCACCGTCGTCGGGCGGCGCCACGGTCCGGTGGCCGAGTTGGTGGACCACGCCGAGCGGCTCGGACTGGCGGCCGCGCGCGGTACGCCGGATGCGGTCGCCGACGCTGACCTGGTGGTCTGCTGCACCACCGCCACCGAGCCGCTCTTCGACGGTGCGCTGGTCCCCGACCATGCCGCCGTCGCCGCTGTCGGCTCGCACTCCCCGACCGGGCGCGAGGTCGACACCGTGCTGGTGCGGCGCTCCGCCTGCTACGTGGAGGCGCGCGCGGCGGCACTGCGCGAGGCGGGAGACCTGCTGCTCGCGCTGCCGCCCGAGGTCGCAGCGGTGCCGGCGGCCCGGGAGCAGGCCGCGCGGGGGTGGATGAACTTGGCTGAACTGGTCGCCTGCACAGGGGGCGGCGGTGCTGGGAGCGGCGGTGCTGGGAGCGGCGGGGCGTGCGACGGCGCGAGGTACGAGGGCTCGATGTCGGTGCCGATGGATCGGCCGCGCTTCTTCAAGAGTGTGGGGATGGCCTGGCAGGATCTGGCGGTGGCCGCAGCGGCGTACCGCGAGTGGGGTGGGCGTGCGGACCAGGCGTCCTGGACGGCCGGCGGTGGCCCCGGCGTTCCCTGATGGCGCGTCAAGCGGCATGATGGATCGACCGTGAGCGCCCGAAGAAACGTGACATTGTACACTGGTGCTCCGCACCATCCGGAGGACCGCAGTGACCGAGTCAAAGCCCCGCCCCCTCATCTCCGTCCAGGAACGCCTGCGCGACCAGGTCGCGCACGCCCTGCGGGCGGCGCTCATCTCGGGTGAGCTGCGCCCCGGCGTGGTCTACTCGGCGCCCGCGCTGGCCGCCGACTTCGGGGTCTCGGCCACCCCGGTACGCGAGGCGATGCTCGACCTGGCCCGCGAAGGCCTGGTCGAAGCGGTCCGCAACAAGGGCTTCCGGGTCACCGAGATGACCGAGCGCGACCTCGACGACTACACCGGGATTCGCGCACTGATCGAGGTCCCGACCGTCGGCCGGGTCACCAACACCGCCAGCAGCGAGCAACTGGAGGCACTGCGCCCGGTGGCCGAGGAGATCGTGGCCGCCGCGCGCAAGCACGACCTGATCGGCTACCTGGAGGCGGACCGCCAGTTCCACCTCACCCTGCTGGGCCTGGCCGGCAACGCCCGCCTGGTCGAGGTCGTCGGCGACCTGCGCAAGCGCTCCCGCCTCTATGGCCTCACCCGCCTCGACCACCGCGGCGAACTGGTCTCCTCCGCCGAGGAGCACCTGGAGCTGCTCGACTTGATGCTCTCCGGCGACGCGGCCGCCGCCGAGGCCTGCATGTCCCGCCACCTCGGCCATGTCCGCTCCCTCTGGGCCGACCCGGTGGCCGACTCCGCCGCTGGGCCCGACCCGGAGAAGCCGGCGCTGCGCCTCGGCACGCGGTAGGTCCTGACAGGTCGAGCTTGAGCTGACGCCCTCCTCCTGCTACGGCTGCCACGAGGAGGAGGCGGCAGCCGGCGGGACGAGGGGGCGGGCGCTAGGAAGGCCCTCACCGTGGCGGTGCTGTCGTGGCGGTGGTGGCAGGGACCTGCGGTGGGTGGGCATGGCGGACGTCTCGACCTGAGCGGAGCTCCGCCGCAGGGTTGGCTGCATGCCGTCTTCAAGGGCGGCCCATATGGTGAAGACATCGGCCGATGCGTGCCCGGCCCGCCGGCGCCAGTGAGCCTCACGGTTCCGCTGCCGGAGGGCGGTGAAATTCGTCTACCGGCTATGGGCAGTCGGCTCGTGGTCGGAGCCGGGTGACCCGATCGCCGTCTACGACGAGACCGGTCCGGTGCCCGAACTGCCGCTGTCGGAGCTTGAGAAGTCTCGGCGCTTGAGAAGTCCTGGCTCAACCGCCGTGCGAGTTCGTAGCTTTACGCCCTTCGGCCCCCTGGGTCGATGGTGCCGCGCTAGCGCGTCGCGTACTCCACTGCGACGCTGAGCACAGCGAGGCCACCGAAGACCAACGCGAGGGTGGGGTGTCCGGTGGCGCGCAGGGCCAGCGCGGCGACCGCGAACACCGCTATTTTGATGACGACTTGAGCTACCAGCGGTAGCGTGAACTTCGGCCCGCCTGCGGCCAGGAACAGGCCCCAGGTCAACCCCGCCAACGCCGGGGCGCCGATGCCGAGCAGAATACGCGCGGGGGTGCTGCGACCGGTCTTGAAGCCCCAGTAGCAGAGCGCAGCCAACAAGCCCATTTCCAGGGCGAATGCGAGTCCGGCGTTGGCGACTGTCAGCGGCGTCCATGTCCGGCCGGCGTTCGGGCCGGATGCGGCGATTCTCATCTCTGCTCCCCCTGATACCGCGCCCGGGCGGGCGCCGATCGCTACGCAAGTGACGCCGATCGCTGCGCGAGTGACGCTGATTGCTGCGCGAGTATCGCAGGGCGGTATCCGGAACTCAATCGGTTACGTGAGTGCTGCGGCGACGGCTGCCGGCCGACGCGGAGGCATGGGCTACCGGTCGACGTAACGGATGTCGTGGGAGGTCCGGCCTATCGCCCGCGGAGATCCGCGACACGGGCTGTGGACGGCCGAACGGCGGGCCGCACGCGACGAGTTCGCGGCAGAGCACCCGGGGACGCCCGACTCCTTCGGCAGTGAGCGCCAGGTGCCCGGTGCCCCGGCCCGGTGCTCCGGGCCGGGGCCGGGGGCCGGTGCCGGGAGCCGGTTGTGGGTGGAGCCAGCCACGACCCCGCTGGCCGCCGTCGGCTCCTCATCCCGTCAGCCTCCCGTCGTGCATCTCCAGGACGCGGTGGGTGCAGCCCAGCAGTTCGTGGTCGTGGGTGACCATGACGGTGGCGGTCCGGTGCTGTTCGGTGACCTCGGCCAGAAGCTCGACGATCTGACGGCCGCGCTCGTGGTCGAGAGCGGACGTCGGCTCATCCACCAGGAGCACCGAGGGATCGCCGAACAGTGCTCTGGCGATGTTCACCCGTTGGCGCTCGCCGCCGGACAGCTGATGCGGGCGGCGTTGCTGCTTCGGGCCGGTGAGACCGACGGAGGCGAGGAGCGACTCCGCGCGAGCCCGCGCGGTGGCTGGGCGTTTCCCTCGTAGGTGGGCGACGACCAGCAGTTGCTCGACGGCGGTCAGCGAGGCCAGCAGGTTGGACTGCTGGAAGACGATGCCGAGCCGCTCCCTGCGCAGCGCGGTGCGGGCGGCAGGGCTGAGGGCACCCGCGTCCTGATCGTCGATCAGCACCTGGCCACGGTCGGGAGTGAGCAGGGTGGCGGCCACCGCCAGCAGGCTGGACTTGCCGGAACCGGACGGGCCGGCCACCGCGACGAACTCGCCGGGGGCGACCCGCAGTTCGACGTCGTCCAATGCGGTCAGGCGCTGCTCGCCGTCGGGGTAGGTGAGGGTGACGCCGTGCAGGGCAAGTCCGGTACGGGTGGCTACGGTGGCCGGGGCGGTGAGGGAGCTCACGGCTGGACCCTTTCTCTGGCTGACCCCACGGAGTGGGTGACGAGGATGGGGTTGGTGACGGCGGGCATGGGTGAGGGGGAGTCGGCGAGGCTGGAGGTCGGGAACGCGAGGCTGGTGCTCATCGGCTGGCCCCGAGGGCGGTGAGCGGGTCGACAGCGGTGATGCGGCGGACGGCCAAGGCAGCGCCGAGTAGGCCGAGCAGCACCATCACGGCCACGGGAACGGCCACACTGGCTGCGCTCAGATCGAAGGGCACGGCGGCGGTGGCAACGACCCCGCCGACAGCGCCGGCGGCCCCGCCCAGCAGCGCCCCGCCCAGCAGGACGGCGGCGGCCTGGGCCAGTGCGTCCCGAACGAGGTAGCCACTGCCGGCCCCGACCGCCTTGAGGATCGCGATGTCCGGCTTGCGCTGGACCGTCCAGACGGTGAAGAACGCCCCCACGACCAGGGCGCTGACCGCGAACAGGAAGCCCTGGATCAGCTGCAGGCTGCCCTGCTCGGCCGAGTACCCGTCGATCCCGGTCACGGCGTCGTCCAGCGTGACGGCCTTGGTGTTCTGGGCCCGGTCGACGGCGCTCGGATCGCTCCCGGGCGCCAGCGAGACCGCTAGGGCGGTGGGCTGGCTCTGACCGGTCACCGCCTGCCAGGTGGCCAGCGTGGTCCAGATGGTCGGCGCATGGGCGTAGGAGCGGTCGGCCGTGATCGCGGCGATGGTCAAGGTGCGCGCGCCTACCCGCACCTGTTGGCCCACCGTCAGGTGGCTGGACGCGGCGATGTCGGCGCCGACCGCGACCTGCCCGTCGGTCGGGGCTGTGCCGGAGGTGAGCGGCGGCAACAGGGCGGACGGTGCACCGAGCACGCTCACCGAGGTGGCCGAGCTGGTACCGGTGAGGCGCGTCATCGCCAGGCCGATCCCGGCCGCCGAGCGCACCCCGGGCGCCGCTGCCCATCCGGTCTGTTGGTCAGGGGCCACCGTGCTGGAACTGAACGAGACGGTGGGGGCGGCCCCCGGAGGCGAGCCGAAGACGATCCGGTCGACCGGCAACCGGGCGACGGTCGAGGAGGCGGCCGAGGCAAGACCGCCGGTCAGCCCGTAGAGGAACACCACCAGCGTGGTGATCAGGGCCACCACGGTGCCCATCAGGGCGAACCGGCCCCTGGCGAATTGGATGTCACGCAGGGCGACGAACATGGGTGCTCTCCCACGGATCGAGGCGGTCGATTGGACTCCATCCACTCTTCCGTTCGACCGGCCGCCCCGGTATCGATGAGAAGGTTTGTCTGGAGGCCCATCGTTTGATGGAGCCTCGAATCCATCAAACGATTGATGCTGTGGCGTGTGGATCGTCGCAGGCCAGGCCGTACGCTCGGATCTGTGAACCGCTTCGACCACTCCGCTCCCGCCGCCCCGGTGCCTACCGGGCATGCGGCGAGCACGCCCGCCCTGCGGATGATGAACCTCGCCCTGCACGGGCTGTTCTTCACCCTGCTGATGGTGCTCGTGGTGCGCGGGCTGGTCACCGGCGGGCTCGGGCAGACCAGTCTGCTGACCGCGATCACGCTCGGTTCGCTCTACGGCCTCGGTGGGGTGGGCCAGCGGATCCGGGCCGACCGCCGGTTGGCCGGCGCCTGGCTGGCCGGAGTACTGGTGCTCTGGACCGGGCTCACGGTCGTGCACCCGGAGTTCAGCTACCTCGCATTCCCCCTCTACTTCGTGCTGCTGCATCTGATGTCCGTCGTGCTGGCGGTTCCGGCCGTGCTGGGGGTCACCGGGATAGTGGTGGCGGCCCAGGCGCAGACCGCTGGTGGGCTGACCGCGGCCAAGGTGGTCGGCCCGCTGGCCGGGCTGGCAGTCGCGGTCCTCACCGCCGCCGGCTATGCGGCGCTCTACCGGGAGAGCCGCGCCCGGGCCCGCGCGGTGGACGTTGCGATGCGCATGGTTCAGGAGGTGACCGAGACCCGCAATGAGTTGGCCGAGAGCCAGCGCGCCGCCGGTCGGCTGGCCGAGCGCCAGCGCTTGGCGGCCGAGATCCACGACACCTTGGCTCAGGGCCTGTCCAGCATCGTGCTGCTGGCCCGCTCAGCCGAGGCGGCGCTGCCCGCGGATCCGTCCACCGCCGCGGAGCGGATCGGCGAGCTCGGGCGTACGGCGGCGGAGAATCTCGCCGAGGCCCGCCGGTTCGTCCGGGAGCTCACCCCGCCGGCCCTGGAGGAGGCCAGCCTGAGCGAGGCTCTGCGGCGCTTGGCCGAACGTCGGGGCGCCGACTTCCATCTGGAGGGCGAGCCCTGTCCGCTGCCGGTGGAAGCGGAGGTGGCGCTGCTGCGGTTGACCCAGCAGGCACTGGCCAATGCGGTGCAGCACGCCCAAGCCACCCGGATCGCGGTCACCCTGAGCTACCTGGACGACGAGGTCACGCTGGATGTCTTCGACGACGGAGTGGGCTTCGACCCGCAGGCACACCGCACCGGGGAGCAGCGCGGCTTCGGCCTGCACGGGATGCGTGAACGAATGGCGGCGCTCGGTGGTCTGCTGACCGTAGAGTCGGCCCCCGGCGAGGGCACGGCGGTGGCGGTCGCCATCCCGATCCCGGCGGTCGACCTGCCGGGTGGCGAGCAAGAGAGCAGTGAGCCTGCGGACACGGCAGGGGTCGGGAGTCGGCCCAGCGACAAGGCCTCGACGCTCGACAGCGAGGGCGAGTGGTCCGGCGGGCAGGAGCCACTGCCCGGATTGGCAGCAGACCGTGGGGAGATCACGGCTAGCGGTGCCGTGCCGGCCACGGCTGACTGGACTGTCGGCGATCTCGCCGCGGAGGCTCTGGGCTTCGGCGGTGGGGTCGACCTGGACGGGGTGGTCCAGGGCCAGGCGCCCTCGCCGCACGCTGACGGGGAGCACGCGGCCACGGGCTCCGAGTCAGGCGCACTACATGACGATCACCACCGTCGCGATGCGAGGCGAATCAAACCCACCCCGCCCATCGTCACCAGGCTGATCACCGGCCGCTTGGTACCGTGTCGGCGACTCCGAGGCATGCTGACCCGCGAGCGGAGTCACTCGTGATCCGGGTCCTGCTGGTGGATGACCACCCGGTGGTCCGGCGCGGGCTGCGCGCCATGGTGGACGAACTGCCCGAGTTGTCCGCCGTCGGCGAGGCGGCAGACGGTGCCGAGGCGCTGAGCCTGCTGGCGGAGCTGGCGGAGAGCGGTCAACCGCGGCCGGATGTGGTGCTGATGGACCTTCAGATGACGGGCGGCATGCACGGCGTCGAGGCCACCAGACGGATCACCGCTCTGCCGGACCCACCGGCGGTGCTGATCCTGACGACTTACAGCACCGACGCCGACATCCTCACCGCGGTCGAGGCCGGTGCCACTGGTTACATGCTCAAGGACACCCCGCCGGACGAGCTGGTGGCGGCCGTACAGGCCGCAGCCCGAGGGGAGACGGTGTTGGCGCCACCGGTCGCGGCCCGGTTGCTGGGTCGAGTCCGCGACGGGAGGCCGACGCTGTCGCCACGGGAGGCGGAGATCCTGCAGCTGGTCGCCGAAGGTCTGCCGAACCGGCAGATCTCCAAGCGGCTCTTCATCAGCGAGGCCACCGTGAAGACGCACCTGGTGCACATCTTCGAGAAGCTCGACGTGGACAGCCGTACGGCGGCCATTGCCGCAGGGTTGGCCGCAGGGCTGATCCGGCCGACCTGACCTGACTCGAAGTCAAGCGGGGTCGGCCGGATGCTCGCGGGGTCGGCCGGCGAGGTGCACTGCACTGGGTGGCTCTAGGCCCACACAGTGCAGTGCACC
The DNA here is from genome assembly GCF_029892145.1 of Kitasatospora sp. GP30. NCBI lineage: Bacteria > Bacillati > Actinomycetota > Actinomycetes > Kitasatosporales > Streptomycetaceae > Kitasatospora > Kitasatospora sp. GP30. The sequence goes on along the minus strand of NZ_JARZAH010000006.1, from coordinate 295,902 downwards.
GAACTGGCGGGCTCGGTGGGCCGCGGCTGGCACAGCGCTGGTGGCCCGGCGCACCGCGGTGGGCAGTACCGGGCGGCGTAGGCGGTAGCTGCGGTGCCCAGTCGCCAGGCCCGTTGGGCGACGGGCCGGCCGCCAGCCGGCGTGCCGTCGCGGGCCCGGGGTTGTGCGTGCGGGGCAGTGTGCCGGCGGTGCGTGGCCCGCGGGCGGTGCTTGGCGGTTCACGTCGGCCTGTTTGCCGTCGGCGCAGTTGGCCGGTGGCCCCCAGGCCTTCGCCGGCCGCTGCGTCCGCTCGTTGGCCGGCGGGTGACCGCCAGCCGCCCGCCGCGCCGGCTGACCGCTGCGCGCACTGCGCCAGCCGCATGGCCGAGGCGGCGGGAGGCTTCGCATTGCCAAGGTCGCCCGCTGGCTGAGGCACGATACGTGGCCAGCTGCGGCACGGCTTCGCTCGCGGCGTCAGTGGTGAGGCGGCGGCCTCACGCTGCGTCAGCCGCGAGCGAAGCGAGTGCGGGTCAGGTCAGGTCAGGTCAGGTCAGGTCAGGGGCAGCTCAGCACCGTCGGGCGGCGCCGAGGGGGCACCGACCAGGTGTCAGCCCTTGGTCACGCAGTTGTTCGCCGCGTTGGACCAGAGGCCCTGGAGGTCGAAGCTACCGGTGGAGAGCTTGACGAACGAGTCCATGTTGACGCAGGCGTCGCCGATCTCGCCGTTGCCACCGTTCCAGCCGATGCTGGGCCAGAAGTCGGTGACCGTCTCCGCGTACTCGTGGGTCTCGGTGGACTCGATGCCGGAGAGCGCGCGGCCGTCGGTCAGCGTGGTGCAGCCGTCGATCCCGGTGTCGGGGACGTAGGGCATGTTGGTGTAGGCCAGCGTGCCGTAGGACGAGCTGGTCTTGTCGTGCCAGGCGCAGAAGCCGCTGTTCGGGAAGCCGTCGGGGTGGGTGCCGGTGGCGGAGAGCACCACGTACTGGGCGTTCAGGTTGGGCGCCTGGGTCTTGTTGCCGAAGTGTCCGGCCGCCTTGACCGCCTCGGCCCCGATCTGGGCCGCGGTGGCGCTGCTCGGCGCGGCGGCGGCGTTGTCGAACCAGACGCCGGCCAGCGGGGAGCTGGTGGGGTGCTGGACGTGGGTGCCCTTGCTGCCGCAGGTCACGGTGCCCTTGGCGACGCCTTCACAGTACTGGTCGAGGATGGTGCCCCAGGTGTCCTGGGTGCCGTAGAGGCCCTTGAACATGGCCTGCATGTCGGGGGCGACCCCGGCCGGGTCGTTCTTCCACTGGGAGCCCCAGAAGACCAGGTAGACCTTCGGAGTGGGAGACACGACACCCTGGCTGGCGCTGGAACCAACGCTCAGGGTGCTGGTGCTGGTTGCCGTGGCAGCCGCGGTGGTGTGCCCGTGCAGCGGCTTGACCCCGAAGTGGGTGGGGCTGGCCGAAGCCGGGCTGCTGCCCGCGAAGCCGGCGACGGCGAGGGCGGCGGTGCCGAGGACGGCGAGCGCGCGGCTGGCGGAGGCAAGTGGGCGGATGGGCATGGGGGAGTCCTCCCGGAGTGAGGGCGCGGTGCAGGACACGCGAAAGATGGGGGTGCGTGTGGTGCAGCCGCAACCCAACCAGTTCGCCCGGGAAGGCGTCTATACCTAAGACATGACAAGACGACAGATTTTACGGACGCGACACAAGGGAGCGGGACTTTGTGCTGACAAAGCGGGCTGCATCAGCAGAATCTGATGCAGCCCGCCAGATAGGGGAGTTGGGGCGGTGGGAGTCGCACTCAGCAGACGGGGATCGTCACCGTCAGCGTGAACCGGTGCGGGGCCGGGTCGGCCGGTGCCTCCTGGGTGATCGTCACTGGAATGCTGGTGCCGGGCTGGGCGGCCGGGTCGACCTGGAGCGCGAAACCCCGGTTGTACTGGGACCAGGTGTTGTTGACGATGTCGTTGCAGGTCGCGGTGGTCCCGTCCGGCGAAATGGTGCACGGGTTGTAACTCGGGGCGCTGCTCAGCCACTTGGAGCCGGCCGGCAGCGTGGCGGTCAGGCTGCCGCGCCATGGGTAGTCGGTGGACGGGCCGAGGTTGCGCTCCACGATCTCGAAGTCGGCCGGGTTGCCGGGTGCGGCCGGCTTGGGCGGCCGCCACAGCTCAAGTGCCGCGTTGGTGACGGGGGCTGAGGTGTCGAAGCTCCAAGTCGCGGAGTTGTCATCCGGGTTCTGCGTCGGGTCCCAGGTGACCACGGCCGTGCCGCCCGAGTAGCTGCGCGGGCCGGGCGTGGTGCTGATCGTCTTGGCGGAGATCTGCGAGGTCTCGCAGCCGCCGGGTGCGAGGTCCTTGGCGACCGGGAAGCGGATCCAGTTCCAACCCCCGTCCACCGGTCCGCTGTGGTTGGTGGTCAGGGTCAGGCCGGGGTCGCCGGGACCGTTGACCACCAGGGTCGCCGACGTCGGTGTCTCGGTGCCGTTGTTGCACACGGTCACCTGGACGGTCCCGGCGGCGCCCGGGGCGGTCGGGGACGAGGGCGGACTGACGCTGACGCTGAGGTCCTTGCTGTACGCGGACCGGTGGGCGCCCGCACCGGAACGCAGCGCGGGGCCGATCACCTTGCGCGGCGCGGTGCCGACGGTGGCGGGCAGTACGTAGGCGCCGGTGGGGCGATCGGCTTGGTCCGCCCCGCCAGGCCGAGGAGCCTGATCGCCGGGAGCCGACTGACCGGCTTGCACGGCCTGAGCGTCCTGACCGGCTTGCACGGCCTGCGTGGCCTGCGTGGATTGCGTAGGTGTGGCAGGTGGTGCGGCCGCCTGCGCGGCCTGGGCGAGCGGGAGCGGCAGCAGCACGGCCGCCGCGAGTAGAGCGGGGATCCGCATGGGGGAACTCCGAGGGGACGAACTCCGAGGAGATGCTGAGATGAACGTCGTCGTTCGCTTGCGAAACTACGCAGCGGCAGGGCGGATCGCTCTGCGCAGTTACTCCGCCCGGTGGCCTGCGCAGGTGTGGGAGGATCGCGCAATGCCCTCACGCGACCTCTCGCCGCCCGCCGCCGCCCGTGGCGGGCGAGCTCAGGTGCTCGCTGCGGCGGCCGAGCTGTTCACCCGCGACGGTTATGCGGCCACCACCACCCGGGCCGTCGCCGAACGGGCCGGCATCCGGCAGTCGACGCTTTACCACCACTTCGCCAACAAGGACGACATCCTGGCGACGCTGCTCGAAGGCACCGTCGCCCCCACCGCCGCCTACGCGGAGCGATTGCTGACCACCGCCGAACCGGTGCCCGGCGCGCGCTTGTGGGCGCTGGTCCGGTTCAACGCGGAGCTGCTGCTCGGCGGCCTGTCCAACCTAGGCGCGCTCTACCAGCTGCCGGAGGTGCGCGGTGAGCGGTTCGCCGAGTTCCGCCAGACCCGCTGCCGCCTTGCCGCCGCCTACCGCGAGCTGATCTCCCCGCTGCAGCCGCTGCCCGAGGCAGAGCTGCGGCTGCGCGGCGAACTGGTGCTGGGCCTGGTCGAGGGGGCGGTTGCGGTGGCGCGCGGGTGCAGCGAGCAGGACGCCGCCGAGGTGCCCGCCGCAGCAGCGGATGCCGCCGTACGGCTGGCCTCCGACCACGGCTGCCCGGCCGAGCACCTGGCCCTGCTCCGGGCGGCGGCACTCGCCCTTTGAGCGGGCGAAGGCTTCGAGCAGGCGATCCCTTCGAGTGGGCGATCCCTCCGGGCACGCGAGCCCTCAGGGCGCGCGATCGCTCTGAACGGGCGCTCCGAGCAGGCGACCCCTTTGAGCGGGGCGAACCTTTCGAGCGGGGCGGACCTTTCGAGCGGGCGATCGCTCTGAGCGGGCAAGCGCTTCGAGCAAGGTGAGCCCCCCGAGCGCGCGGGCCCCCGAGCGCGCGGGCCCCCGAGCACGCGAGCCCCACAGGCGCGCGACCCCGGTGAGCAAGTGATGCCCGGCTGCCTGCCCGCCGGTGCTGACGGTTCGTAGAGTAAGGACATGTTCACCCTCCAGGACGTCGCGCTCCCCATCCTCGCCGCGCCCATGGCCGGCGGTGCCTCCACCCCGGAACTGGTCGCGGCCGTGGCCGCTGCCGGTGGCTTCGGCAGCCTGGCCGCGGGTTATCGGAGCGCTACGGCGATGAGTGAACAGATCGCCGCGACCCGGAAGTTGACGGACCGTCCGTTCGGCGTCAATCTCTTCGTCCCGGCGGCCACCGACCCGGCCGCACTGGCGGGGCTGCCCGCTTACCGGGAGGAGCTGCGGCCGGACGCCGAACGGCTGGGCGCCCGGTTGCCCGAGGAGATCCCGGCCGATGACGAGGACTGGGCCGCCAAGATCGCCGCCCTGGTCGCCGACCCGGTGCCGGTGGTCTCGTACACCTTCGGACTGCCGACCCCCGCCGAGGCCGAGGCGCTGGCCGCGGTCGGCACGGCCCAGGTCGCCACCGTCACGAGCGTGGCCGAGGCCAGGGCCGCGGCGGAACTGGGGATGTCCGCGCTCGCCGTGCAAGGGCCGGAGGCCGGGGGCCACCGCGGCACCCACAGCGTGGCGGCCGAGCCCGGCACCGAGCCGCTGCTCGCGCTGCTCGCCAAGGTGCGGGCCGCCGTTGGCCTGCCGATCATCGCGGCCGGCGGGATCGGCGACGGGCCAGCGATCGCTGCCGCCCTGACCGCCGGCGCCACAGCCGTCCAGCTCGGCACCGCCTACCTGCTCGCCGACGAGGCCGGCACCTCTGCCGGGCACCGGGCGTCCCTGCGGTCACCGGAGTTCGCGGAGACCGCCATCACCAGGGCGTTCACCGGGCGGGCGGCGCGCGGGCTGCGGAACTCGTTCATCGACCGGCACGCCGGCCGGGCGCCGTACGCCTACCCGGAGGTGCACCACCTCACCGCCCCGCTGCGCCAGGCCGCCTCCCGGGCCGGGGATGTGCAGTCGATGCACCTGTGGGCGGGTACGGCGTTCCGCAGCGCCCGTCCGGGGCCGGCCGGGGAGATCACGGCCGAGCTGTGGCGGGCGGTCTGAGCTGCGGTATTCATGAGCATTCAGCTGCGCAAGGGGGCCGGGGCCAGGCAGCTGAACCAGTTCTTAACCACCCGTCAGGCACACTGCTGACGGCCCGGCAGCGCGCCGGATCGCGGCGCGGTCGGCGAGGCGCGCCCGGATCAGTATGAGGACGGTCTGGTGACCCTCACGAGCGATGCTCCGCAGGTGGACGGCGTCGGCGCCGATGACGAGAGTGGACCTGGGGGCAATACCCGGCTCACCACCGTCACGGGTGTGCTCCTGGTGCCGCTGCTCGCCGTCCAGGGCTGGACCATCCTGTCGATCAGCCGCCTGGTGGCGGTCCATGTGTTCGTCGGGCTGCTGCTGCTCGGCCCGGCGTGCCTGAAACTCGCGAGCGCCGGCTACCGCATCGTCCGCTACTACCTGGGCGCCCGTTCCTACCGCCGCCAGGGTGCGCCGCCGTTGGTGCGGCGGCTGCTCGGCCCGCTGGTGGCGGCCAGCACGGTCGGCCTGTTCGCCACCGGGCTGACCCTGGCGCTGGTCGGCCAGGACACCGCCGGGCCGGTCCCGGTGCTGTTGCTGCACAAGCTCATGTTCCTCGGCTGGATCAGCGTCACCTCGCTGCACGTCCTGCTGCACCTGCCCCGGCTGTTCGCCGCCACGCGGCGGCGTCTGGCCGGTCAGGCGCTCCGGATTCCGGGTGTCGGCCGCCGCTGGGCGGTGGTGGCGTTGGCCCTGGCCGTCGGTACGGCCCTCGCCTTCGCGGGCGAGCACCTCGCGAGCGCCTGGCAGCTGGGCTGACCGCGCTGCGCTGACCGGGCTGGGCTGACCGCGCTGGGCTGAGCGGGCTGGGCTGACCGGGCGGGCTGGGCTGAACGGGCCGGGCAGGCCGGTCGTCAACGGCCCCTGGCTCAGCCGGGGGGAGCCGCGCCGGCCCGCGGCGCCCGCCGTTCGCGGCGCGAGCCCCGGGAGGCCGCCGGCCCGGCGGGCAGGCGGAGCAGGGCGGTCAGTCCGCCGCCCGGGGTGGGCTCCAGTGCGACCCGCCCCCCGTTGGCGGTGACCAGCCGGTGCACGATGGCCAGCCCCAGGCCGGTCCCGTTCGGCCGCCCGGCGTCGAAGCGGCGGAACGCGTGCTCCCGGGCGGCGTCGTCCATCCCGGGGCCGTTGTCCACGACGGACAGCAGCACCTCGCCCCGCCCCGGCTCCCGGCCGGTCTCGATCGTGACCAGCCCGCCGTCCGGCACGGCCTCCAGCGCGTTGGCGAGCAGGTTGTCCAGCACCTGTTCCAGGTCCCCGACCGCCAGCTGCGCAGTCAGCCAGCCCGGGCCGCCCGCCGTGAGCCGCACGCCGCGCTCCTCGGCCACCGGCTGCCAGGCGCCGATGCGGTCGGCGATGACCTCGTCGACGGCGACCGGAGCCGGCCGGGGCACTGCGTTCTCCGCCCGGGCGACGGCGAGCAGGCCGTCCACCAGCCGGGACAGCCGGGCGACCTCGTGCTGCGCCCGGGCGAGTTCCTGGGCGGTGGTGTCGTCCTCGGCATCCGCCGACAGCAGGTCCAGGCGCAGCCGCAGCGCGGTCAGCGGCGTGCGCAACTGGTGCGAGACATCGGCGATGACCGCGCGATGGCCGTGCACCAGGTTCTCGGTGCGGGCGGCCATGGCGTTGAAGGTGGCGGCCAGGCGGCGCACCTCTGGCGGGCCCTGCGGGACCGCCGCGCGGGCTTCCAGGTCTCCCTCGCCCAAGCGCCCGGCGGCCGTGTCGAGGTCGGCCAGCGGGCGCCCGACCCAGCGGGCCAGTCGGACGGCGACCAGCACGGACGCGCCGAGGGCACCCAACCCGCACAGGCCCAGCCAGCTCCAGATCGTGATCAGCCGATCGTTCAGATCGTCGGTCGATCGGGAGAACACCAGCGCCCCGGAGGGTGGCAGGCTGTCCCCGATGGGCACGGCGAGGGTCAGCCGGCCGTCCCGCGGCACGGACTGCTGCCGGCCGCTGCCCAGCACCTGGGCGAGCACGCCAGGCGGCAGCACCGCCCGGCACGGCGTGGACAGCACCTCGGCCCCGTGCGCATCGAACACCTGGGCGCACCCACCGCGAGCGGCGGCGGCCGAGAGCTGCTCGGCGGCATCGGCGTCGGAACGGTGGTCGGACAGCTGCTCCTCGGCCGCCGCGGCGATGGCGCGGGCCGTGGCCGCCGTCTGCCCCCGGAACGCGTCGCTCTCCCGGTCGCTCATCGAGATGCCGAGCGGCACCACGGCCAGCACCAGCAGCGCCGCCACCAGAGCCAGCACGCTCAGCGCGATGCGCCGGGTCACGGCGCGGAATCCGGAGCGGCCGAATCCGGGGCAGCGGCAGTTGCCGGGCCGCCGAGGGCGGCGGGATCGCCGAGCCGGAAGCCCCGGCCGTAGACCGTCTCGATCAGCCCGTCGACGGCCAGTTTGCGACGCAGCGCCGCCATGTGGACGTCCAGCACCTTGGTCGGTCCGTACCAGTGCGCGTCCCAGGCCCGCTCCAGGATCACCTGACGGGTCACGACCCGCCCCGGATCGACCGCCAGGCAGTGCAGGATGTCGAACTCCTTCGGCGTCAGCGCGACTTCCTGGCCGTGCACGCTGACCCGGTGGGTGCGCGGGTCCACCGTCAGCGGGCCGTGCACCAGCAGTTCGCTAACGGTCGGACGGGTCCGCCGCAGCACCGCGCGCAGCCGGGCCAGCAGCTCCGCCAGCCCGAACGGCTTGACCAGGTAGTCGTCGGCGCCCTCGTCGAGTGCCGCGACCCGGTCGGCCTCCTCCCCGCGGGCGGTCACCACGATGATCGCGGCATCCGACTCCTGGCGCAGCCGGCGGCAGACCTCCACGCCGTCCAGGTCGGGCAGCCCCAGGTCGAGCAGCACCACATCGGGCACCGGTCGTGCCCGGAGCGCCTCGGCCCCCGTCCCGGCGTGCCGGACCGCGTACCCCTCCCGGCCGAGCCCCCGCCCGAGCAAGGCGGCGATGTCCCGGTCGTCCTCGACGACCAGGACGGACAGCGGTGCGGACTGTGCCGCGGCTTCGGTGACCTGTGCCATCGGGCCAGCGTAGAGCGCGCGGCAGGGGCGGCCGGCGGGGGCTTCGGGGGGCGGGCACCGGCATCGTGACGTCCCGGCCGGGTCCGCCCCGCCCTGGTGTTCCGTCAGCCGGCCCGCAGCGCCCGGATCAGCCAGGCGGCGGCACCTGCGGTGTCCGCCGGCACACCGCCGGCCGTCGGCCAGCCGTTGATGATGCCGAGCAGCTGCCAGTACCGCTCGTACCGCGAGTCGGTGGACGCCTCCAGGGTGGCCAGCAGCCAGCGGCGGAACTCGGCGTCGCCGGTGCGGCCGACCAGTTCGGCGTACGCCCCGACCAACTCGTCCAGCACCGGCCGGGCGTCGGGTGAGTCGGGGGCGATGCCGGCTGCCACGGCGGCGGCGACCCGGTCGGTCAGCAGCGCCGCCATGCCCCGGGAGGCGTCGCCGGGCGGCGTACCCACCTCCGCCGCCGAGTGCGCCTGGGCGGTGGCGGCCCGCCGGAGGCCCGCCCGGAAGTCCTGGTCCTGCACCAGCTCGGCGAGCTCCACCCAGGCGTCGATCTGCTGCTGGCTCGGGTCGGCGGGCAGTTCGGGCATCGCGCCCCGCAGCATCGGCAGGAAGTCGGGGGCCAGATCGAGGTCGCGGAAGGTGTCGTCGATGAAGTCGTTGATCAGGTTGCGTCGTTCGGCATCGGAGAGCCGGGCGAGCTTGTGCATGAGTGCGATCTCCTCGGGTGTGGTGGTGCCCCGCTCGGCCACCGTCCGCAGCACGGCCCGGTGCAGCCGCATCGCGCGGATCCGGGTGTCCAGGGCGGCCGCGTGCGCCTCGGCGACCTCGGCGAGGGTCAACTCGCTTGCCAGCACCTTGTGCACGGTCGCGAGGTCCACGTCGAGGTCGCGCAGCGTACGGACCAGGCCCAGGCGCAGCAGCGCGTCGGGACCGTAGAGCCGGTAGCCGGCGGGGGTTCGGTCAGTCGGCGGCACCAGCCCCTCGTCGGACCAGTACCGGATCGTCTTGACCGTCAGTCCGGTCAGCCGGGCCAGTTCGCCGATGGTGAGGAGGATGGTGTCGTCGGGCATGTCCACCACTGTCCGGTCTCCTGCCGCTGGAGGGTCAAACCCGGTTTCCTGGCGGGGCCGACCCGCTTTCCTGAGGGCCTCGTGGGGCAGTCAGTCCCGCTTGCGTCGCTGGAGGACGATGAACCAGACCAGCCCGAACAGCGCCAGGCCCGACGCCACGTAGAAGTTCAGCCGCAGACCGAGGAAGTACTGCGAGGGGTCGACGCGGATCGACTCCTCGAAGATGCGGAACGCCGAGTACCCCATCACATAGAGGGCCATCAGGCTGCCCGGCTGGAGCCGCTTGCGGTTGCCGAGCCAGATCAGCAGCGCGGCCAGTGCCAGGTCCCAGATGAGCTCGTAGAGGAAGGTGGGGTGGAAGGTCGGGTCCTGGAGGTAGCCGGGGGGCCGGTAGCCGGGGTCGATCTTCAGGGCCCAGGGGAGGCTGGTCGGGCCGCCGAAGAGCTCCTGGTTGAAGTAGTTGCCGATCCTGCCGATGGCCTGGGCGATCAGCAGGCACGGCGCCAGCGCGTCCATCATGCCGGGCACGCTGGCACCGGCCCGGCGCACCCGCCAGATGCCGACGGCGGTGGCCAGCGCGACCCCGCCCCAGATGCCGAGCCCGCCCTCCCAGACGGCGAACGGGCCCCACCAGTGCGGCGGAATGTACTTGGGCGTGGTCAGGTCGAAGTAGAGCCGGCCGCCGATGATTCCGGCCGGCACGCACCACAGGGCGACGTCGTCCACCAGTGCCGGGTCGCCGCCCGCCGCCCGCCAGCGGTGCCGGCCGAGGGCCACGGCGAGGCCGATCCCCACGAGGTAGCTCAGGGCGTAGAAGTGGATGAAGAGCGGCCCGAGATGGAACCCGTTGGTGGGCGGGGACGGGATGGCGGCAAGCAGCATGTGGTCGAGGTTATCGGCGGCGCCTGAGGCGGCCGGCCCGCCCTCGGGTGTCATGGGCGGCGAGGGCGGGCCGGCCGGCGTGGCGTCAGGCCGGCAGCTGCGCCTCGATGGCCGCGACGACGGTGGCGTCCTCGGGCTCGGTGCGCGGGCGGAACCGGCCGACCACGGCGCCCTCGGCGGAGACCAGGAACTTCTCGAAGTTCCAGGTCACGTCACCGGCGTTGCCCTCGGCGTCGGCGAACCGGGTGAGCTCGACGTAGAGCGGGTGGCGCTGGTCGCCGTTGACGTCGGTCTTCTCCAGGAGCGGGAAGGTGACGCCGTAGGTGGTGGAGCAGAAGGTCTGGATCTCCTGGGCGCTGCCCGGCTCCTGGCCGGCGAACTGGTTGCACGGCACGCCGAGCACCGTGAGCCCGCGGCTGCCGTACTGCTCCTGCAGCCGCTCCAGGCCGGCGTACTGCGGGGTGAGGCCGCACTTGGAGGCGACGTTGACGATGAGCACGGCCTTGCCCTTGTAGGCGGCCAGCGAGGTGGGCTCGCCGGACAGGGTGCGCAGGGGGATGTCGTAGAGGCTCATGAGGAGGCCCTTTCGAGGCGGGACGCTGCTGGTGGGGCGGAACGCGTACCACGGTAGTCGCACGGTGTGACGCGGGGGAGGGCAGCCCGATACGGGATCAACTTCCGTGCCGGTGCTGCCGCGAGGCCTGCTCGCGGAGGGCTTCGACGAGCGTCGTCACATGGGGCCGGTCACTGCGGCCGATCGCGGCGACACCGATGTGCCGGACCGGCCCCGGCGGCTTGACCGGGACGGTACGGAGGCCGGGGATCTCGGGGGTGAGCGCGATGAAGGGGATCAGGGAGACACCCATGCCCGCGGCGACGAGCGAGCGGGCGAAGAAGTAGTCGGTGGTGGTCCCGCGCACGTCCGGAGCGAAGCCGGCGCGCTCGGCGTAGCGGCGCAGGTACGCCTCGGTCTTCAGGCAGCCGAGCACCCAGGGCTCGGCTGCCAGCTCGGCGAGGTCGAGCACCTCGCTGCCGGCCAGCCGGTGCCCCTCCGGCAGGACGACGTGCAGGGGGTCTTCCAGGAGCGGGGTCCACTCCAGGCTGGCGTTGGAGCCCGGCCCGAGCGGCAGCGGGCCGTCGAAGTGATAGGCCAGCGCGACGTCCACGGCGCCCTGGCGGACGAGTGGCAGGGTGTCCTCCGGCTCGCCCTCCCTGACGTGCAGCACGGCACGGGGGTGGGCCGCCATGAGCCGGGTGAGGGCGCCGGGCAGCAGGAGCCGGCCGCCGCTGGTGAAGGTGGCGACGGTGAGCTGTACTCGGCCCGTGCTGAGCCGGTCGACCTGCTGCTTCGCGTGCTCGAGCTCGGCGGCGACGGACTCGGCGGCGCCGACCATGATCCGACCGGCCTGGGTGAGGGTGACGCCGCGGGTGCTGCGGGCGACGACCTGGGCGCCGAGGCTGCGCTCCAGGGCGGCCACGTGCTGGGAGACGGCCGAGGGGGTGAGGCGCAGGGCGGCGGCCGCCTGGTTGAAGCTGCCGTGCTCCGCCACTGCCCGCAGGACGCGGAGCCGCTGCACATCGATCAACAGTCTGCCTTAATACGTTTCCAGCAAGTCAGCACTTCTGCTGATGACCATAACTCTCCAGGATGGGGGGCATGCAAGCGATCTGCGTCATCGGCGGAAGCCGGTACTTTGGAAAGCTCCTGGTGAAGCGCCTGCAGGCGGCGGGCCACCAGGTCACTGTGATCAACCGCGGCTCCGCCCCGCCGCCCGCCGGTGTCGAGCACCTCGTCGTCGACCGCGATGACGAGGCCGCCCTGACGGCCGCGCTCGGCTCCCGCAGCTTCGACGCGGTCGTCGATCAGGTCTGCTACACCCCCGTGCAGGCCGCCATCGCCGCCCGTGCCTTCGCCGGCCGTACCCGGCGATACGTCATGACGTCCACGATCGAGGTCTACGACCCGGCGAGCGCCGCGCTGCCGGCGCTCCCGCCGGGCGCGCCGGTGCCGGAGGAACTCGTGGATCCGGCCGGCTGGCTGGTGGCCGCGGACCTCCCCTGGCACGACGAGGCGTACCTGGAGGCGCACTACGCCGAGGGCAAGCGCCAGGCGGAGGCCGTCCTCACCCGCGCCGGCGGCTTCGAGTTCGCCTCGGTGCGCAGCGCGCACGTGCTGGGCGGCGGCCCGCAGGAGTTCACCGGCCGGCTCGCGCACTACGCCGAGCGCATCGCCCGGGGCGAAGAGATCGCCGTGCACGCGAAGGCGCTGCCCACGGTGTTCATCCACTACGAGGAGCTGGCGGAGCTGCTGCGGTGGGCGGCCACCGCCACCGACTTCACCGGTCCGGTCAACGCCTGCTCCCACGGCCCGCTCGACGTACACGGACTCGCCGCGATCATCGCCGCGCAGGTCGGCCGGGCGCCCGTCTTCCGGACCGTCCAGGCGGGTGAGGGGGCGTCGCCGTTCTCCTTCGACCGCCACTACGCCATGAGCAACGCCCGCGCCACGGAGCTGGGCTTCTCGTTCTCCCGCACCAGCGACTGGCTGCCCGGCGCCGTCGCCGAAGCCCTCACCGACGAACCGTCACCCAACGCCTGAGGATCGGAGCGACCATGCAGTACCGCACCATCGCGGACACCGTCGTCAGTGCCATCGGCCTGGGCGCGATGCCGCTGTCCATCGAGCACCGTCCGGACGAGACGCGGGCCGTCGCCACCGTCCACGCCGCCCTCGACGCGGGTGTCACGCTCATCGACACCGCCGACAGCTACCACTGGCACGCCGGCGAGGTCGGCCACAACGAGCTGCTGATCGCCCGCGCCCTGGCCCGCTACGGCGGCGACACCTCCGGCATCCTGGTCGCCACCAAGGGCGGCCGCGGCCGCCCCGGCGACGGCGGTTGGACCGTCACCGGCACCCCGGAACACCTCAAGCAAGCCGCCGAGGCCTCCGCCAAGCGCCTGGCCGTCGACGCGATCGGCCTCTACCAGTTGCACAAGCCGGACCCCGCCGTGCCCTGGGCGGAGTCCGTCGGCGCGCTGCGCGAGCTGCTCGACGCCGGCACGATCCGCGCTGCCGGGATCTCCAACGTCACCACCGCCCAGATCCGCGAGGCACACGCGATCCTGGGGGACGGACTCGTCTCCGTGCAGAACCAGTACTCGCCGGCCGTGCGCGACAGTGAGGCGGAGCTGCGGCTGAGCGCCCGGCTGGGGCTGGCCTTCCTGCCCTGGAGCCCGCTGGGCGGCATCTCGCGCAGCGCCCTCGACGGCCCGTCCGGCCCCACCTCCGTCGGTACCGCCTTCCACCGCATCGCGGCCGACCACGGCGTCAGCCCGCAGCAGATCGCCTTGGCCTGGCTGCTCGCCCGCTCCCCGGCGGTGATCCCGCTACCGGGAGCCAGCCGCCCGGTCTCCATCACCGACTCGGCCAGGGCCGCTGACCTCGAGCTGAGCGCGGAGGAGCTGGCGCGGCTTGAGGAGGCCCTGCCGGGGTGAGGTGCCGTACCGGTAGACCCCTAACCCTGTGCGAAGACGACCGCGAAGACGACGGCCGTGATGACGAGCCCGAGAACGACCCCGAGCACTACCGGGCTCACCCGATCGCGGAGCTTCTTCGGCGGCTGGGTGCGGGTTTCCTGCCCCGTGCTCAGCTCCCACCAGTTGACGACCCGCTGGAAGTCCGTCTCGAAGTCGGGGTACGGGTACAGGGCGTTGTGGGCGAGCCCGGGGAGGGAGCGGCGCCGCCCGTCCTGGAGGAAGATCCGAGGCGCGTGCGTCGTTCCGGACTGGCTGCTGGTCTCGCGCACGTCGATCCAGCGGATCTCGTCCCAGGAGTAGGTCTTGCCGGGCCCGAAGCCCCAGCAGATGGTTATGCCGGCGGCTCCGACCGTGGTCCAACTCCGGGACGAGACGTAGACGCCGGCAACGACGAGCGCGACGGTGCCGCCGAGCATCCAGCAGGCGCTCGTCAGGCCGAGCCGGGAAGCGACGAGAACTCCTTGGACGGCGAACAGGACGCCCAACGTCGCGCCCTTTGACCAGGACGGGCGCAGGCGGTCTCTACCTCGGAAGTTCAGCTCGTTCACCGGCTGCACACTACGTCATATCGGCTTGAGCGGATGGCCGGGCTGCCGATGGCGGGCCGAGCCGCGTGGGTTCAGTCGGCGTCGAGCTGGTGGTCGGCCCAGACGTAGCTTTCGGGCAGCAAGTCGGTGATGGGGACGGCACGGAGGCGCTCGGGTGCGCCGACGATGACGTTGATGGCGGGGAAGTAGTCGAGCAGGACCTGACGGCAGCGGCCGCACGGGGGCACGACCCCGCGGTCGCGGTCGCCCACGGCGACGATGGTGTCCAACTCGTAGGCGCCCTGGGCGGCTGCGGTGCCGATGACGACCAGCTCGGCGCAGGGGCCTCCGGTGAAGTGGTAGGCGTTCACCGCGGTGACGATTCGGCCGTCGCGGGTGCGGGCCGCGGCCGCCATGGTGTGGTTGTCACCCCGGCAGCGGGTGCGGGCGACCTGCGCCGCGGCGTCGATGAGCTCCTGGTCGACATGGGGGGTCTGCGTGGTCATCGTCTTCTCGGCTTTCACTTTTCACTGGGAGTCAGGCGACGTTGCCCCGGATGAGGAGGGTGCGCAAGCGATTATCGGAGCCGACAGGGGTCGGGCCGGGCGCAGCGCGTTCGCCAGGACGGCAGCCCCGGTGAGCGCGATCAGCGTCGTCCCGGCGGCGCTGATGTGCATGGCGTGGATGAACGCGGCGTCGGCGGCGTGCGCGCGGCCGAGCTGGAGGCCGCGTTCAGGCCGGCGCAGCGAGCCGTGGTGCGCGACTTGCTGGACGGGACCTCGGACGCCTGCCACTGAAGGCGCGCTTGGGACTGAAGGCGCTTGGAGCAGGTGCCAGGCTCACCAGTCCTCGACGGCGGCGAGGATGCGGTCGTGCACCAGCGCCACATGGGGGTTGGCGGACTGCCCGGGACGGGTGACCAGGAAGGCCGTGTTGATCGGCGGGTCGTCGGGCTGGTGCAGCAACCGGAGCGCGCCCGAGGCCAGTTCGGCGCGGCACAGGTAGCTGGGCAGCACGGTCCAGCCGGCACCCGCCAGCACGGCGGCCAGGATGCCGCGCAGGTCGGGGACGGTCAGGGCGGGCCGGGCCTGGAGGCGCACGCCGAAGACGTGCCGCCAGTAGCGGCGGACGATCGGCAGGTCCTCCGCGTAGCTGACCAGCGGCAGCCGCTCAAGCGCCTGGGGCAGCTCACGGCCCGCCAGCCGCTCGGCGAAGAGCGGTGCCGCGACCAGCACGAATTCCTCGTCGGCGAGGGGTTCGGCGTGCAGCACTCGGCCGCGGGGCCGTTGCGTGGCGATCACGAGGTCGTGCTGCCCGGCCCGCAGCTCCTCCAGCAGCGGGTCCGTCAATCCGGTGCTGACCCGCAGGCGAACCCCGTCGGCCACCAGCGGGGCCAGCGCCCCCACCAGGACGGTGCTCAGGAACTCCGCCGGACCGGCCAGCTGCACCGGTGCCGCGACCGGCCCCGGCCGCTCGCCGGTGAACACCGCCAACTGGTCGAGAGGGGCCGACAGTTGTGCGGCGAACTCGTCGGCGTAGGGGAGCGGGGTGACCCCGCGGGCGCGCCGCGCGAACAGCTCCCGCCCCAGCCGCCGTTCCAGGGCGCGGAGCTGCGTGGTGACCGTCGACTGGGACAGGCCCAGCTGGTGGGCGGCGGCGGTGAGCGAGCCGCAGCGATGCACGGCCAGGAAGGTGCGCAGCAGGTTCAGGTCCAGCAGTCCCGAGCCGTGGCCGTCGTGAGCGTCCATGCGCCGAGCCTATTCCCGGCCGGTCATCGAATATCCGATGGCTGGCATCGGTGTGTTCATTGGTCGCATTACTTGAGAAGGTCTAGTTTCGGGGCCATGGGCGTGCCGACGATCCCGGAGCGGGGTCGGCACGTGAACCACCGCACTCGCAGAGAGCCCTCGACCATGGCAAAGCAGATCCTGTTCGTGATGACCGGCGTCGACTACTGGACGCTGAACGACGCCACCAAGCACCCGACCGGCTTCTGGGCCGAGGAGGCCGTGGCGCCGTACGAGGCGTTCAAGGCCGCGGGCCATGAGATCACCGTGGCGACCCCGGGCGGCGTGGTGCCGACCGTGGACCAGGGCAGCCTGGCCCCGCAGGTCAACGGCGGTGAGGAGGGCGCGCAGCAGATCGCCGACAAGCTCGCCTCGATGACCGAGCTGCGGAACCCGATCCGGCTCGAGGACGTGAACCTCAAGGACGCGAACCTCGACGACTGGGACGCCGTGTTCTACCCCGGCGGCCACGGTCCGATGGAGGACCTGGCCGTCAACGCCGACTCCGGCAGGCTGCTGACCCTGGCCCTGAAGTCGGGCAAGCCGCTCGGCGTGGTCTGCCACGCGCCGGCCGCACTGCTGGCCGCGGTCGAGGAGGACGGGACCAACGCGTTCAAGGGCCGCAAGGTCGCCGCGTTCACCAACGCCGAGGAGACCCAGGCCGGCCTTGCCGACAAGGCGGTGTGGCTGCTGGAGACCCGCCTGGTGGAGGCCGGCGTGGCCGTCCAGGTCGGCGAGCCGTGGGCGCCGAACGTGGTCGTCGACGGCAATCTGGTGACCGGCCAGAACCCCTCCTCGTCGGCCCCGCTGGCCGCGGAGCTGCTGAAGAAGCTGGCCTGACCACCGATCACCTTCCGTACGCACGCATCGAGGTACACCATGCCCGTTTCCAGCCGTGAGTGGCAGCTGATCGCCCGCCCGGTCGGCGAGCCCGCGCCCGCGGACTTCGCCCTCACCACCGTCACCGTCGCCGACCCGGAGCCGGGCCAGGTGCTGGTCCGCAACACCTGGCTGTCCGTCGACCCCTACATGCGCGGCCGGATGAACGAAGGCCCGTCCTACATCCCGCAGTTCGAGCTGGGCGAGACCATGACCGGCAGCGCGGTTGGCGTGGTCGTCGCCTCCCGGGCCGAGAACGTGCCCGTCGGGGCGACCGTCTCCCACTTCAACGGCTGGCGCGAGTACGCCGTCGTCGACGCCCCGGCCGTGCGGGTGCTGGACACCGCGCTCGCCCCCGCCCAGGCGTACCTGGGCGTGCTCGGCACCACCGGCCTGACCGCCTACGCGGGTGTCACGGACACCGCCCCGGTCAAGCAGGGCGATGTCGTCTTCGTCTCGGGTGCGGCCGGGGCCGTCGGCTCGGTGGCCGGGCAGCTGGCGAAGAAGCTCGGCGCCGCCAAGGTCATCGGCTCGGCCGGCGGCCCGGAGAAGGTCCGCCGGGTCGTCGAGCAGTTCGGCTTCGACACGGCGATCGACTACCGGCAGGGCGACCTGCCCGCGCAGCTGGCCAAGGCCGCGCCCGAGGGCATCGACGTCTACATCGACAACGTCGGCGGCGACCACCTGCAGGCGGCCCTCGGCCGGATGAACCTGCACGGCCGGGTCGCCCTGATCGGCGCGATCTCCGTGTACAACGCCACCGAACCGCCGCCCGGGCCGAACACCCTGCCACTGGCGATCGGCAAGCGCCTCACCCTGCGCGGCATGAACGTCGGCGACCACTTCGACCTGTTCCCCGAGTACCTGGAGCGGGCCGCGGCCTGGCTCGCCGACGGCTCGCTGCGCGCGGACGAGACCCTGGTCGACGGCATCGAGAACACCCTCGGCGCGTTCCTCGCCATGATGCGCGGCGCCAACACCGGCAAGATGCTCGTCCGGCTCGCCCAGGACTGAGAGCGGCATCAGGGGAGCAGGCTGCGGCCCATCAGGACGTCGTCGACGTACTGCCCGTCGAGCAGGAACTCCTGAGGGCAGACGCCCTCGACGGTGAAGCCGCAGCGCTCGTACAGGCGGCGGGCCGGCTGGTTGTGGCCGAGCACGCGGAGCGTCATCCGGCGCGCGCCCTGGTCGCGGGCGGACTCGCAGGCCGCTTCGACCAGGGCGCGTCCGATGCCGTGGCCACGGGCCGCCGGCTCCACCGCGAGTCCCTGGACCTGCCGGACGTGCTGGTTGGTCGCCAGCGGGGTCGGTGGTACCTGCCGGATGAAGCCGACCACCCGGCCGTTCCGTTCGGCCACCAGGTACTGGTCGGGCGACCGCTGGTCGGCGAAGAGGGCCGCGTTCACGGCGGGCCGAGGTGTCACGTCGCTCAGCCAGGACCAGCTCAGGTGGTTGAGCTCGGCCAGCGCGCTCTCGTCCGCCAGGACGGCTTGGCGGACTATCAGATCTGCTACGGACATGATGGCATGCTAACCACACGGCACTGCAGGGGCGTTCAGCGATCGTCGGGTTCGGTCTGGACCGACGGGTGGTGATCGGCTGATGGCGATGGCTGCGGCGGAGTGGTCCACTGGAACCTGAGAATCCCTCGGCCTCCCGGTAGGAGCAGCGACGTGCACCAGCTCGGCTATGGCGACATCAAGGCCGCCGGCGATCGGATCGCCGGACGCATCCGCCCCGTCACCGTGGTCCCGGCGGACCTCGGCGGGTCGGGTGAGGTGTGGCTGGCCCTGGAGTTCATGCAGCACACCGGGTCGTTCAAGGCGCGGGGCGCGCAGAACTTCATCCAGGCGCACCGCGACGCGGGCACGCTCCCCGAGCCCGGGGTGACCATCGCGTCGGGCGGCAACGCCGGGCTGGCGTGCGCGTGGGCCGCCCAGCGGCAGGGCGTGCGGGCCACGGTCTTCGTGCCCGAGAGCGCGCCGGCGGTGAAGGTCGCCCGGCTCCGCGGCTACGGCGCCGAGGTGCGGATGGTCGGCTCGGAGTACGCGGAAGCCCTGGCCGCCTGCGAGGAGTTCGCGGCCGCCACCGGAGCGCTGGCCGCGCACGCCTACGACCACCCGCTGATCGCGGCCGGGGCCGGCACGCTGCTGGAGGAGATCCAGCAGCGGATTCCGGACCTGGACACCGTGCTGGTCGCGGTCGGTGGTGGCGGCCTGTTCGCCGGGGTGGCGACGGCCGCCCGGCAGCACGGCATCCGCACGGTCGCCGTCGAACCCGAGAACTGCCGTGCGCTGCATGCCGCGATCGAGGCCGGTCGCCCGGTCGACGCCCCCGTGGACTCGGTCGCCGCCGACTCCCTCGGGGCCCGCCGCGCCTCCGCCATGGCGCTGCACGTCGCCCAGCAGGGCGGCGTGCGGTCGGTGCTGGTGACGGACGACGAGATCGTCCGGGCCCGCCAGTCGCTGTGGGAGCAGTGGCGGTTGGCGGTCGAGCACGCCGCCGCCACCGCGCTGGCGGCCCTGACCGGCCCGGCCGCCGCACCGGAGCGCGGCTACCGGCCGGGTGCCGGTGAGAAGGTCTGCGTGGTGTTGTGCGGCGCCAACACCGATGCGGGCACGCTGGTCCGGCCCGAGAGCTGACCGGAGCGCCGGTCGCCGGGCGCGTCGCGGCGCGCCCGGGATCGGGTTGCTCCGGTGCCGTGAGGGCCTCTGTGGGGCACCTGTGCAGATGCTGTCATATGCCAAGTGATCATGACGAAAGCCCGTGCAGTCACTCGAACGGGAGTAACGTAGCGCCCCGAAGCGGTCACCGGGCGAAGCGGTGGCCATGGCACGTCGTGCTGTCCAGCGAAGGGATGAGCGGTGCCGGAGATCGACGGAATGCTTGTCGAAGTCATGACAATTTCCGGTGCGCGCGGCGCCAGCCTGGTGGACTGGACGAGCGGGCTGGCGCTCGCCGTCGCGGGGGAGGGGCCGGGCGGCGACCATACCCACGGGGCCGCTGACGTCGCGGAGTTGGCGCGCGTGGTCATGCTGCAGCCCTCGTTCGCCGACCCCCTCGCCGATGACCCGGGCGCCGAGGACGTGATCGTCAGCACGCCCGACCGGTACCACCTGATCCGGTTCCTGACAGCCGGGTTCGACGCACGGCTGCTGCTGCACCTCCAACTGGACCGTGCCGCCGGGAACCTCGCCCTGGCAAGGCGCCAACTAGCCGTGGCAGCCGAGGGATTGGCGGCAGATCGGTGAACGCGGTGACCACCATGGCCCCCGGGGTGCCGAGTTCGCCGGCCGGGCGGCCGCTGCCGAGGCGCCCGTGGTCGCGGAACCGGTATCCGGTCAGTGCCTTCGAGGCGGCGCTGGCGGAGCTCGGGGCGCGAGGTGCCACGGGGGCCTTGCGAGGACCGAACGGGACCGTCTGGCTCTCGGACGGCGCCGTCACGGGGGCGCGCAGCCCGCTGGTTTCCGATGTCCCGTTCGGCGCTCCGACCGGACGGCGCTTCGAGGCCGAACTCACCTGGCGGGAACGGCTCCTGGATGCCGCCTACTACGCACTCGGCCAAACCGGCGGCGAGTTCGAGTTCCACGCCGCACCGCCGCCGGACGGCCCGACGCGCGCCCTTCCCCTGGAGGCGCTGCGCCAGGCGATCGGGCGTCGACGGGCGCTGCTCGACCAGGTGTTGGCCCGGCCCGACCTGGACACCGCCCCCGTCACCGCCGCCGAGGTCCGCCCGGGAATGCCACCCGGGCGCCGCCTGCGCGCCCTACTGGCAGCCGCCGACGGGCAGTTGACACCACCGCAGCTGGCGGCCCGGCTCGGCCGCTCCGCCTTCGGAGTGCTGCTGGACGTCCGGCTGCTCGCCGCGGCCGGCCTGCTGCGCCTGCCGCCCCGGCCGCCGGCCGAGCCGCCCCGATCCGGGGCGGCCGCGGCGCCGGATCGTCCACCCGCCGACCCGTCAGATCCGAACGTGGCCATGCTGCTTCGGATTCGAGCCGCCCTGGAGGCCCGGCTGTGAGGCTCCCGCTCGCCCCCGTCGACCGCCGAAGCCCGTCATGAAGCGCGCCCTGCGGCAGCTATCAGGAAGGAGGCAGGCCATGTCACCCGTACTCGACTCGGCCGCCCTGCCGGACATCATGGGTGAACTCAAGGAGGTGCGGGCGAGACTGCCGCAGCTCACCGGCGTGCTGCTGGCGACGGTCGACGGCCTGGTCATCGCGCATGACGCCGACGGTGTCGAGCCGGAGGGTGTCGCCGCGCTGACCGCCGCCGCGCTGGGCGTCGGCGCCCGACTGGCCGAAGCCACCGGCCAGGGCGCCCTGTTGGAACTCCTCAGTCGCGGCGACCGCGGCTACACCGCCACCTACGCCGCCGGCGCCTTCCTCGTGCTCACCCTGTTCACCGGGCCGGACGTCAATGTCGGCCTGCTGCACTTCGAAGCCCGCCGGGCCGGCAGCCGGATCGCCGCGCTCGCCGACGCGCAGCTGCGCCGGGCACCGGTTCCCGGCTCGCCACTCGATGTCTGACGAGACGTCAGACGGATCTTCTGTTCCGCACCACCTTGCCCACAACCCCGAAGGAATCACTCCCATGACTAGCACTGACCTCGCCCTGAAGGACGCGATGAGCAGCATCGAGGGCGCGATCGGCGTCGCCCTGGTCGACTACAACAGCGGCATGGCCCTCGGCACGCTGGGCGGGGGCGAGCTCGACCTCGCCGTGGCCGCCGCTGCCAACACCGACGTCGTCCGGGCGAAGGTGCGTGCGATAGAGATGCTGAACCTCAACTCCGCCATCGAGGACATCCTGATCACGCTCACCGACCAGTACCACCTGATCCGCCCGCTCACCAGCCGCTCCGGCAAGGGCCTGTTCCTCTACCTGGCGCTGGACCGCAACCGGGCCAACCTGGCGATGGCCCGCCACCAGCTGCGCCGGATCGAGGGCGACTTGGAGGTCTGAGCGGGCAGCCGTCACCGTTGCCGGGTCCGGTCATGGAGTCGCTGCGCCCGCCGCCGGCTTGCGAGTTCGGACCAGCGCCGACACCATGACCGCGCCCGCTGCCACCGCGCCGGCATGCAGCAGGGCGGCGACCGCGAGGTTCTCCGGCAGCGTCGCGCCGCTAGGGCGCGCCGTCGCCAGGTACAACGTGATCGCCAACCTCCAGCCGCTCCACGCGAAGAGCGAGCCCGTCCCCAACCAGCCGACCGTCAACGGCACCCAGCGGGACAGCCGGGCGGGCCGCCGTCGGCCGATCACCCAGGTGGCGGCCGCGGCCGTGACCGCCCACAGCCCGCACACCCCGTTCAGCAGACGCCAGTTGATCTCTCGGGCTGCCGGGTGCGCGATACCGGCTGGTCCGCCGATCGCCCAGTAGAGCCAGACCAGGCCGATCACCGTGCCCGCGCCCGCTGCCCACAGCACCCGGCGCGGGTCGCCCGCACGGCCGTCACCGACCCGGCCGGCGAACGCGTCCGGCCAGCGCCGCCGACCGTACGCGGGCAGGGCGACCACCAGGCCGAGTCCCATCCCCACGAAGCTGGTCTGGATCAACGCGGCCTCCCAACCGGGCATCGACGCACCCTGGTTGCCGGCCTCCTGGCTACCACCGGAGTTGCCGCCCGAGCCGCCGCCCAGCAGCGAGTCCAGCGCGACGTACGGCAGCATGGCGACCAGGAACCCCGAGCCCACCCAGGCGACGAACGCCACCAGCGGGCCCTTGACGCGCATCCCCCAGGGTCGGACGAGTGCGAGAGCCATGCCGATCCCCAGCCCCGCCATGCCGATCGTCGTGGTGTTGAGCACCACCCACCCGGCCAGGCTGAAGCCGGCACCGATCGGCAGCAGCCCCGCGATGGCGCCGACCACCCAGCACACCTTGATCACCGTGTAGGGCGCCATCACCAGTGCCGCCCCGTAGGCGGCCGGCCGACCTGCTCTGTCGAACCGATCCATCGGGGTTCCCCTCTCTCAGCTGTGGGAACCCCACCTTCACCGTCCGCCTCACCCCGCCGCGTCGTGCCGGGGTCGTATCCCCATCCCCCGCCAGGGTGAGCCGTGGTCCTCGGCCGTGGCGCCGTGCGGCGGCCGGCAGCGGAAGGCCGTCGCCGCACGGCGCCGTCAGAACTCGCTCTGCCTCAGCGACCGTTCTTGCCGAACCGGGCAAGTGCGTCCAGCACGGTCTGCCGCATGGTGGGGCTGCCGGTGTGCCCCGCCTCGTCGATCACCTTCAACTCGGCGTCGGGCCAGACCTGGGCCAAGTCCCAGGGACCCTTCAGCGGGCAGCCCAGGTCGAGCCGGCCCTGCACCATCACACCCGGGATGCCGGCCAACCGGTGGGCGTCGCGGATCAGTTGGCCGTCCTCGAGCCAGGCGTTGTTGGCGAAGTAGTGGGCGCAGATCCGGACCAGGGCCAGCAATGCGTCGTCCGGCCGGTTGCTGTAGGCGCCCGGGTGGCCGAGCGCCTCATGGGCGATCACCGCGTCCTCCCAGGCGCACCAGTCGCGGGCCGCTTGCAGGCGGACTGCCTGATCCGAATCCGGGCTGTTCAGCAGCCGGTTGTAGGCGGCGAGCAGGTCGCCGTCCCGGTCCGCGGCGGGCAGCGCGTCGCGGAACGCCTCCCAGGCGCCGGGCAGCAGCGGGCGCAGCCCGTTGTAGAGCCAGTTGATGTCCTCCTGCCGGCCCAAGAAGCTGCTGACGATGACGATTTCGGACACCCGCTCGGGATGGCGCTGGGCGTAGGCGAGGATCAGGGCCGAGCCCCAGGAGCCGCCGAACAGCAGCCAGCGCTCGACGCCGAGGTGCTCGCGCAGGCGCTCCATGTCGGCGATCAGGTGCTCGGTGGTGTTGTGTTCGAGGCTCACGGACGGATCGGAGGCGTGCGGCAGGCTGTCACCGCAGTTGCGCTGGTCGAACCGGATGATGCGGAAGTCCTCGGGGTTCAGGCCCGAGGTCCGGTTGCGGCGTCCGCCGCCGCCGGGGCCGCCGTGCACGTTCAGCACGGGCTTGCCGTCGGGGTTGCCGAAGGTCTCCCAGTAGATCCGGTTGCCGTCGCCGACATCGAGCAGGCCGTGTTCGTGCGGTCCGGTCAGCTCGTACAGGGGCTGGTCCATGGCAGTCTCCTCCTGAGGTCACGAATCCTGAGGTCACGAAGGGCGAACTTGCCAGGCTAGCCAGTGATTTGACCGCTGTCGCGCGAATATCGACCGGGCATGGCCAGGCGCGGCCCCGGGTGATGACCCGGGACCGCGCCGTCAGGATCTGACCGGTTGTCAGTCGATCGTCGCGCTGGTGTCGTAGCCGCAGCCGGCGGTGCTGCCGCTGGAGCAGCTGCAGAACGCCCCGGCCTCGTCCGCGCCCAGGTACGACAGCTCGGTCTCCATCAGCTGGAGCTCAAGGACCTCGTTCATGTGGTTCCTCCCTCTCTCGGTCGGTGCAGGGCAGGCCTGCGACCTGGCGGTTGCCCGGTGGCCCGGGACATCTGTGGTCCCACGGGGGACTGGTTTCGCGGTGCGGCTCAGTGGTGGTCGGCGGTGTTCAGTGGTGGTCGGCGGTGCCGACGAGGCCGTCGAGGGTGAAGAAGGCGTCGCGGCGGTCGTCCAGCAGTCGGGTCAGGGCCAGCAGCACGCCCGCCGAGCCGGACCACAGGTCGGCGCTGTACCTGGCGAAGTACTCGCCGTGGAAGAGCACGCCGGTGGGGTGTTCCACGGCGTAGCAGAAGAGCCGTGCGGCGGCGTCGAACGCGGCGGCGCGGCCGGCTGCGGAGCCGGTGATGGCCGCGTGCTCGGCGAGCGAGTACACCAGCCCGGCCCGGCCCTCGTAGAGGCCGCCGTAGATGGTCGTCGGGACCGACGCCGGAATCAGCGACTCGGTGACGGCTGCCGCCAACTCCTCGTCACCATACGGCAGATAGCGCGCTGCCACGGTGGCGAAGCCGGCCGAGCCACGGCCGAGGTAGATGAACCGGCGGCCGTCGATGCCGGAGACGGGGAAGCTCAGGCCCAGGTGGTCGTAGGGGACGGCGCGGGCGCGCTCCTCGGCGAGCAGGGCGAGGCCACGGGACAGGGCGCGGTCGTCGGCGGTGAGGTGGTGCAGGTAGTAGTCGAGCAGCGCGATGCCCGGTCGTCCGTGCAGCAGGCCGGTGGTGTCGTTGTCGCCGAGCAGCGCCGCGAGGTCGGCGCCTTCGGGGACGCGGGCCCGGAGTTCCTGGGCGAGCAGCAGGTTCTTCTCGTCCCGGTCGTGGCCGTGCAGCGCCAGGTGGGCCAGGGCCACGCCGGCGGTGCCCTCGGCGAGGGTCGCCCGCTCGGCGAGGAGGGGGTGGCTGCGGGCGGCTTCGAGCAGCGTGCGCGCCTCGTCGAGCCGGCCGTGGTCGGCGAGCACCCAGGCGATGCCGGCGAGTCCGGTGTGCAGGCCGGGTGGGAGCTTCTCCGGCTCCCGGAGGGCATCGTCGGCCAGTCGGCTGACGATCGCGGGATCCGCCTGCCGCCCCGCCAGCCGCAGGGCGTGCAGCACGCCGGCGGTGCCGTAGGCCACGCACAGCGTGTTGCTGAGGTAGCCGCGCGGCACGGTCGGGAAGACCGGGGTCCCCTCGGGCGCGGCCATCGCGAGCAGGGCGTCGGCGGCCCGGTCGCGCAGCACCCGCAGGTGCTCGGCGGGGGAGGCGGCGACCTCTTCGGGCGTGGGGAGGGCGCTGGGGATCTGCGGGTCGACGAAGCGGGTCGCCGCCTGCCAGAGGTGCTCGCGGGCGCGGGTGATCTGCTCGGTGGCCGGTCCCGGCTCGGTGGCGGGCCTGGTGGCGGCGAGCAGGTGGTGGAGTGCGGTCGGCTGCTGCTGGGTGACGTAGTGCATCGGCCCGAGCAGCAGCAGTTGGGCGATCGCCGCGAACCCGAATTCGTCGAGGAAGCGCGGGTCCTTGGTGTTCCGCTCGCGCAGTCCCTTCTGGGCGACGCTCGGGAAGTAGCCCGGCGTGCCCATCCGGTCGAGCGGGCCGTCGATCCGCCCCGCACTCTCGAAGTCGACCAGCCGCACCACGTCCTGGTCGTCGACCATGACGTTGTTCGGACTGACGTCCACGAACGCGAACCCGGCCGTGTGCAGGCGCTCCATCTGCTCGGACAACTGCTGGAAGATGCGCAGGCACCGCTCGTAGTAGCCGGATATCTCGGCGCTGTCGGCGCCGGTGTGGAAGTACGGGAAGTTGTTCAGCACCCAGCCCTGCAGCGACTGGCCCGCGACCAGACTGGTCACCAGGTAGGAGTTCTCCCAGCGCTGGAAGTACGCGATCGGTTCGGGTGCGAATCCGGGAACCGCCTCGTGGAGCGCCCGCAGGGTGTCGTATTCGCGCTGGAGCCGTTCCACGGCGGTGGTTCCGGACCAGTGCAGCCCGGTGTGCCGGCGGGCTTCCTTGACGAAGACGGTCTCCCCGGTCGCCGCCCGCTCGGCGAGGAACGCACCGCCGCCGTTGGCGTGCCGCAGCACCTTGGTGAAGCGGAGCCCCTCGAAGCTGACCTCCTTCGGTGCGGATGACCCGGCAGCGGACGGCTCGGGTGCGAACGGGTCCTGAATGCCCTCGGGCAGGGCGAAGTTGAGCCTGCGTTCGTCGGGGACGAGAGCGCCGTCGGGGGTCTCGACCAGCAGCTGGCGGGTGCCGTCCGGGCGGATCCGGGCGATCTCGGTGAACGCCCCGTAGCGGTAGGCGACCACCGACCCGTCGCGGAAGCGCCGGTCGCCGAGGATGTGCGGCCCCTCCTCGCCCTCCAGCGCGTCCGCCAGGGCCGTCATCAGCGCGCGAGCGGTCTCGACGTCCGGCGGGTAGACGGCCATGAACTTGCCGCCCTGGACGCGCGGGCCCTGCTTGTGGTGGACCCAGCCGAAACTCATCCAGTTCCGCAGGTACTTGAATGCGACGCCCTGCTCGACGCAGATGGCCGAGGCGATGTCGAGGACGTGCTGCGCGCGCTTCGGGGCCGCGGAGACATGGACCTTCCAGCCCCGGCTGGCCCGGATCCCCTCCTCGGGCGTGCAGACCTGCCAGATGCCCTTGGCTTGCGTCGACCACGAGGCGGGCAGCTCGCACGGGCGGTATTCGGTCCCCGCAGCGGACGGGTCCGCCTCATCCAGTGGGCGGTAGAACATCTCGTCGGCGACGAGATAGGGGATCATTTCCATGAAGGTCGGCCCCAATCGTCTGCTGGAAATGGCAGAGCGGTCCATCGCGTTGATGCCTTGGCGGCGGCGATGGGTGACAGGTAATCAGGGCCCGTTCGAACTCGTCAACGATGTTGGCGCTGGTTTGTTGATCCTGCACGGAAGGACATTATCGGTGCGTATTTTCCCGCGCGAAGTGAACCCCTGCCACGAGTACGGCCGTTACCGCTGGTCGAATGAGCGGTAACGGCCGTAACGGATTCGACCATTCATCAGGTTCGAATGCGGCGGATCCGAAATCGGTGCGTCAGTCGGCGGTGTCCTGGGGCGGCTGCTCCACCGGGGCGGCGGCTTCGGAGGGGCGGCGACGGCGGCGGATCAGCAGGGCGGCGAGGATCAGCAGCGCGCCGATGATGCCGGCGATGATCGGGAGCGTCGTGCCGGCCAGCTCGATGTCGTCCCGGCCGTTCTTCGCGTCGTTGGCGGCGGAGGTCACGGCGGCCGGCGTCTGCTGGTAGGTGGCGTCGACGACCGGCAGCAACGGGACGAGGGTGCCGTTCGGGGCGGTGACCGCGGCCGTGCGCTGCTGGGTGCGCTTGACGTCGATCACGGCGCCGGTCTCCGGCTCCACCCAGAAGGTGTCGTTGCCCTGCAGGGTGTATGCCAGCGGCGCCGGATCGCCGAGCGTCGGGAGCAGCGTCGTCAGCTCCTGCTGCTGGGCGGGGGTCAGCGGGCCGAACTGGACGAGGAGTCTGAGCAGGCTCTGCGGCAGTGCCTTGGGCAGGCCGGCCAGCACCTGGCCGTCGGTGATCCGGCTGCTGGGGATGGTCGCCTGGAAGACGTAGGTGTTCAGGCCGGAGCGCTGCTCGGAGTGGCTGTAGGCCACCGGGACGGTGGTCGCGCTCTCCGGGACCCAGCCGGTGTAGGTCTGCTTCTTGGTGCCGAACGGGAAGCTGATCGTCAGACCGTGGGCGTCGACCACCGACCAGCTGCTCGGGTGGTTCGTCACGGGCTCCAGGCTCTTGCGGTCCACCGCGTACTGCCAGGTGGTCTGCTCGACCTGGGTGCCCGCGGCCGTGGTCGTCCGGGCGTCGCTCACCAGGGCGGAGTCGTCGGAGGTCTTCAGCACCTTGACGTTGCGGTCGATGGCGAGCGGCACGTTGTGCTTGACCGCGCCCACCAGGTTGCCCTGGGCCAGGGCCTGCTGGTCGAGCAGGGTGTTGAAGGTGCCGGCCAGCGGGCGCTGGGCGTTCACGTTGTCAGGCAGCCGGGCCACATAGGTGGGAGTCACCCAGAACGCGGTCAGGAACGCGCCCGCGATCAGCAGCGCGCCGATCAGCACCGCGCCGTAACGGAAGATCATCGCTCGTCGCATAGCGGACACGATCCTCCGCACCGGGGTCCGTTCTCCGACAGGACCGGGGTGTCGGCGGGGGAACCGGCCCACGGTTCAGCCATTCGGTCCCCTGCGGGGGTGGGCGACCCGTCCGACCCCGCAGGGCCGCCCACCGCTTGGCGAACCGTCAGCCCAGCAGCTCGCCCATCCACTGCTCGATCCCGGCCACCGTCCTCGGCAGCGCGCTGGACATCAGCCGCGCGCCGTCCTCGGTGATCACCAGGTCGTCCTCGATCCGCACCCCGATGCCGCGCAGCTCGGGCGGCAGGGTCTCGTCGTCGGGCTGCAGGTAGAGGCCGGGCTCGACGGTGAGCACCTGGCCGGCCTCCAGGACGCCGTCGAGGTAGGTCTCGGTGCGGGCCTTGGCGCAGTCGTGCACGTCGAGGCCGAGCATGTGGCCGCTGCTGCAGAGGGTGTAGCGGCGGTAGAGGCCGCTGTCCTCCCGCATCGCCTCCTCGGCGGAGACCTTCAACACGCCCCAGTCGTGCAGGCCTTCGGCGATCACCCGCATCGCGGCCCGGTGGAAGTCGCGGAACGCGGCACCCGGGCGCAGCGCGGCGATGCCGGCGTCCTGGGCGGCGAGCACCAGTTCGTAGACCTGGCGCTGCACGGGGGTGAAGGTGCCGCTGAGCGGCAGGGTGCGGGTGATGTCGGCGGTGTAGAGGGTGTCGGTTTCCACACCGGCGTCGAGCAGCACCAACTGGCTGCTGTCCAGCGGGCCGTCGTTGCGGATCCAGTGCAGCACGCCGGCGTGGGCGCCGGAAGCCACGATGGTCTCGTAGCCGGTGCCGTTGCCCTCGGCGCGCGCCCGCAGGTTGAAGACGCCCTCCAACCACCGCTCGCCGCGGTGGTGCCGCAGGGCGGTCGGCAGCGCCCGGACCACGTCCTCGAAGCCCAGCGTGGTGTGGTCGACGGCGAGTTGCAGCTGGTCGACCTCCCAGGCGTCCTTGATCAGGCGCAACTCGCCGAGTACGGGCGCCAGTCCGTCGCTGAGTCCGAGCTGAGCGTCCACCGACGGGTCGACGCCGGCCAGCAGCCGCACCCCGCCGCTGGGGGCCGGCCCGGCGAGCAGCTTCTCCAACTCGTCGAGGTGCGCGGTGCGCAGGCCGGTGAGCTGGGCGGACTCGCCCAGGTCGGGGCGGCGGCCGACCCAGAACTCGCCGTAGCGGCGGTCGCGGTAGAACTCGTCGGAGGAGCCGTCGCGCGGCGAGCGGGGGCGCAGGTAGAGGACCGGCTCGTGCCCCTCGGGGCCACCGGGTTCCAGCACCAGCACGTTACCGGCCTGGTCCTCGCCGGTGAGCCCGGTGAGCCAGGCGTAGCCGGTATGCGGCCGGAACCGGTAGTCGCAGTCGTTGGTGCGCACCTTCAACTGGCCCGCAGGTATGACCAGTCGGGCGCCGGGGAAGTGGGTGGAGAGTTTGGCGCGGCGGGCGGGCAGCAGATCGTGGCCGGCCACCCGGGCGTCGGCGGGCAGCGGCGTGGCGGCCCAGCCGCCGGCCATGGAGGCGGCGAGGGCCGCGGAGATGGGTAGGTCGTGGCTGCCGACGTTGGGCGGGGTGGGCTGCGAGGTCACGGGGGCATCTCCTCCAGGTGCGGCTTTTGTCCGTCGGGGTAGTCCTGATCTGCGTCTTTCGGTGTGCACGGCAAGGGAGTTGAGGCTCCGTCCGGATACGTCTGGATAACGGAGCGGCCCAGCCCTTGCTAGTGCAATTTCACATTACTATGTTACGGGTCACACATCGAAGGCGGCTACCCCATGGGCGGACCGCCCGAGTTCGCGGCCCAAACTCGGCCCCCCATTGCGGAGTTGCACATGACCAGGCGTACCCACGCCGCCCTCGCGGCGGCGATCGCGGCGACACTCACCCTCGGCCTCGGGGCGTGTTCCAAGAGCAAGGACAGCAGCAGCGACCAGGCCTCCAACGGCGCCGGGCTGACCACCCAGGGCAACGGGATCATCGGCGGTACGCCGGTCAAGGGCGGCACCCTGCACATCCTGTCCAACCAGGACATCTCCCAGCTCGACCCGGCCCGCAACTGGACCGAGCCCGAGATGGACTTCGGCATCCGGCTGCTCTACCGCACCCTGACCACCTTCAAGGCGGCGCCGGGCAAGGACGGTCTGCAGATCACCGGCGACCTGGCCACCGACACCGGTGAGCCCAGCGACGGCGACAAGACCTGGACCTTCCACCTCAAGGACGGCCTCAAGTACGAGGACGGCACCCCGATCACCACCGCCGACATCAAGTACAACGTCGAGCGGTCCTATGACCCGGACCTCTCCGGCGGGCCCGACTACGCCAAGAAGTACCTGGTCGCCCCGGCCGACTACAAGGGCCCGCTGAAGGGCCAGGAGCTCGGCAACGACTCGATCGAGACGCCGGACGCGAAGACCATCCTCTTCCATCTGAAGCGCCCGGTCGCCGAGTTCGGCTACACCGTCACGCTGCCCACCTTCGCCCCGGTGCCCAAGGCCCACGAAGGCGGCACCACCTACGGCAACCACGTGTTCTCCTCCGGCCCGTACAAGGTGGAGGGCTACGACCGCGGCAAGCAGCTGACCCTGGTCCGCAACACCAACTGGGACCCGTCCACCGACTCGGTCCGCAAGGCCTACCCGGACAAGATCGTGATGGACCAGTCCGGCAGCCCCGAGGGCATCGCCGACCGCCTGATCGCCAATCAGGGCGATGACCAGAGCGCCATCATGTACGCCGACATGTCCGCCGCCAAGGTCGCCGACGTGATCACCAACCCGGACGTCAAGGCCCGCCTGGTCAGCGAGAACGAGAACTGCACGGCGATGGTGACACTGGACACCGCCAAGCCGCCGTTCAACAACCAGAACGCCCGCCTGGCGGTCGAGTACGGGATCGACAAGGAGGCCTACCAGTCGGCCGTCGGCGGCCCGGCCCTGTCCGACATCGCCACCACCTACCTGCCGCCCTCGCTGACCGGCGGCACCGCGGTCGACCACTTCAAGATCCCGACCGGCGGCGACCCGGCCAAGGCCAAGCAGTACCTGGCCGCGGCCGGCCTGAGCAACGGCTTCTCCACCGACCTCACCGCCGACAACGCCCAGAAGCCCCAGGCCGAGGCGGTCCAGGCGGCGCTGAAGAACATCGGAATCAACGTCAACCTCAACATCGTCGACGCCAGCGTGGCCACCTCGACGATCGGCGACAAGAGCCGGCAGACCGGGATGTCGCTCAACGGCTGGTGCCCGGACTACCCGTCCGGCGCCACCTTCCTGCCGATGATCTTCGACAGCCGGATCATCACCGACACCGGCAACAACGGTGACACCAGCCGGTTCACGGACCCGGCGGTGGACGCCGAGATCGACCGGATCCAGAGCCTGACCGACACCAACGCGGCCGACCAGGCCTGGAACGCGCTGGACGCCAAGGTCATGGACGAGGCCCCTGCGATCCCGGTCACCTGGCAGAAGAAGCCGCTGCTGGTCGGCTCCAACATCGCCGGCGCCTTCGGCAGCCCGATCTGGTCGGCGGAGATCGACTACGCCACCATCGGCCTGAAGTCCGTCAAGTAAGCACGAAGGACTGCGAAAAGGTGACCACCACCGTTCCTGCCGTGCAGGACCCGGCCGAGCGTCAGGACCAGGCCCCGGCCTCGCCCTGGCGCTCGGCCTGGCGCCGCCTGCGCCGCCGCCCGATCGCCATGGTCGGCCTCGGCATCATCGTCTTCTTCGTGCTGGCCGCACTGCTCGCCCCGGTGCTGACCGGGATCTCCGGGTGGGGGCCGACCGACACCGACAAGCACGCCGTCGACCCCTACCTGGCCGGCCTGCCGCGCGGCAGCTTCGGCGGCGTGGGTGTCAACGGCCACTGGCTGGGCGTGGAGCCGGGGCTCGGCCACGACATCTTCGCCCGGCTGCTCTACGGCGCCCAGATCTCGCTGCTGGTGGCGTTCAGCGCCGCCGTGCTGATCACCGTGGTCGGCGTCACGCTCGGTGTGCTGGCCGGCTACTTCGGGGGCAAGACCGACATGGTGATCAGCCGGTTCATGGACATCATGATGTCCTTCCCGAGCCTGATCTTCATGATCGCGCTGCTCTCGGTGGCCAAGGACGTCAACCGGATCCTGCTGCTGATCATCGTGATGAGCCTCTTCACCTGGCCGTACATCGCCCGGGTGATCCGGGGTCAGACCATCTCGCTGAAGCACCGCGAGTACGTGGAGGCGGCCCGGGCCAGCGGCATCAGCAGCGCCCGGATCGTGCTCAGCGAGATCCTGCCCAACCTGAGCAGCACGATCATCGTCTACATCACCCTGGCGATCCCGACCCTGATCGGCTCCGAGGCGGGCCTGACCTACCTGGGCGTCGGTGTCCAGCCGCCGACCCCGTCCTGGGGCCAGATGATCGCCGACTCCCAGCTCTACTACAAGCTCGACCCGATGTTCTTCATCCTGCCCTGTGCCTGCCTCTTCCTGGTGGTGCTCGGCTTCACCCTGCTCGGCGACGCACTCCGCGACGTCCTCGACCCGAAGGGCGGTAACGGATGACCACCTTCCTGCTCCGCCGGCTAGCCGGAATTGCGCTCACCCTGCTGGTGATCTGCGCGGTCACCTTCACCATCTTCTACCTGCTGCCGAACGACCCCGCCCAGGCGTTCTGCGGCAAGGACTGCACCCCGGAGCACGTGGCCGAGGTGCGCCAGCAGATGGGCCTGAACAAGCCGCTGATCGTGCAGTTCGGCAACTACGTCTGGGAGATCTTCGCCGGCCGCACCATGGGCACCGGCAGCTACGCCGTGCACTGCGGCTTCCCCTGCTTCGGCTACTCCTTCCAGACCGGCATGCCGGTCTGGAGCATGATCACCGACCGGCTGCCGATCAGCGTCTCGCTGGCCATCGGCTCCGCGGTGCTCTGGCTGGCTATGGGCCTGCTGGCCGGTGTGGTCTCCGCGCTCCGCAAGAACGGCTGGGTGGACCGGGTGCTGATGATCGGCACCATCGGCGCCGCCGCGATGCCGGTCTACTTCACCGCGATGCTGCTGCTCTACTTCTTCTGCGCGCAGCTCGGCTTGATCCCGTATCCGCGGTACGTCAACTTCACCGACGACCCGGTCGGCTGGAGTCAGAACATGCTGCTGCCCTGGCTCACCCTGGCGCTGGCCACCGCGGCCATGTACGCCCGGATGACGCGCAGTTCGGTCCTGGAGACGCTGAGCGAGCCGTTCGTCCGCACCGCCCGGGCCAAGGGCCTGCGCGAGCGGCGGGTGGTCGGCAGGCACGGGCTGCGGCCCGCGCTGACCCCGGTGGTCACCATGCTCGGCATGGACCTCGGCGGCCTGCTGGCCGGCGCGGTCATCACCGAGCAGCTCTACGGCCTGCCCGGGGTCGGCAAGCTCTTCGCCGACGCGCTGCACAAATCCGACCAGCCGGTGATCATGGGTGTCACGCTGGTGGCCTCCTTCTTCATCGTCTCGTCCAACCTGGTCGTGGACGTCCTCTACGCCTGGATCGACCCGCGAGCGAGGCTGTCGTGACACTGCTCGAAGTCCGCGACCTCGCGGTTGAGTTCAACACCCCCGACGGAATCGTCAAGGCCGTCAAGGGAGTCGACTTCTCGGTGGACCGGGGACAGGTGCTCGGCCTGGTCGGCGAGTCCGGCTCCGGCAAGTCCGTCACCTCGCTGGCCGTGATGGGCCTGCACCGCGGCGCCAAGGTGACCGGCTCGGTGAGGTTCGACGGCACCGAGCTGATCGGCGCCGCGCCGGAGGCGGTGCGCAAGTTGCGCGGCCGCCGGATGGCGATGGTCTTCCAGGACGCGCTGACCGCGCTGCACCCGTACTTCACCATCGGCGACCAGATCGCCGAGGCGCACCGGGAGCACTTCGGCTCCAGCCGCAAGACGTCGTGGGCCCGCGCGGTGGAGGTGCTCGGCGACGTCGGCATCCCCGAACCGGCCCGCCGCGCGGGGGAGTATCCGCACCAGTTCTCCGGCGGCATGCGCCAGCGCGCCATGATCGCGCTGGCCCTGGCCTGCGAGCCCGACCTGGTGATCGCCGATGAGCCGACCACCGCGCTGGACGTCACCGTGCAGGCCCAAGTGCTCGACCTGCTGGTCAAGTTGAAGGACGACCGGGGGCTCGGCATCATCATGATCACCCACGACCTGGGGGTGATCGCCCGGATCGCCGACGAGGTGCTGGTGATGTACGGCGGCTCGGCCGTCGAACAGGCCGGTGCCGACACGCTGTTCACGGCCCCCCGGCACCCGTACACCCGCGGCCTGCTGGAGTCGCTGCCCCGGCTCGACGCAGAGGGGGAAGAGTTGCGCGCCATCCCCGGCAGCCCGCCCTCGCTGCTCGCCCCGCCGTCCGGCTGCGCCTTCCACCCGCGCTGCGCGGTCTACGCCAACTCCCCCCACCAGGGCTGCACCGCCGAGCGCCCGCCGCTGATCGCGGTGGCCGAGGCCCACCGCAGCGCCTGCAGCCACCCCGAGGTGACCGAATGACAACCCCTCTGATGCAGGTCAGCGGCCTCGGCATGACCTACCCCGCGCGCCGCCGGGGCGCCGGGATCAAGGCGGTGGACGGGCTGGACTTCGAGGTCCGGGCCGGTGAGACGCTCGGCCTGGTCGGCGAGTCCGGCTGCGGCAAGTCCACCACCGGGCGGATGCTGGTCCGGCTGCTCGACCCGACGGCGGGCCGGGTGCGGTTCGAGGGCCAGGACATCGGCGACCTGAGCCAGCGCCAACTGCGTCCGCTGCGCGCCAAGTTGCAGATCATCTTCCAGGACCCGTTCGCCTCGCTGAACCCCCGGCAGACCGTGCAGCAGATCATCAGCGCCCCGCTGCGCGCCCAGGGCGTGCCAAAGGCCCAGCAGGTCAAGGAGGTTCGGGAGCTGATCCAGCTGGTCGGCCTGGCCCCCGAGCACCTGGAGCGCTATCCGCACCAGTTCTCCGGCGGACAGGCCCAACGCATCGGCATCGCCAGGGCGTTGGCCACCCGGCCGGCGCTGGTGGTGGCCGATGAGCCGGTCTCCGCGCTGGACGTCTCGATCCAGGCGCAGATCGTCGGCCTACTGGAGCGGCTGCAGCGGGAGTTGGGGGTCGCCTATGTCTTCATCGCGCACGACCTGGCGGTGGTCAAGCACATCAGCCACCGGGTCGCGGTGATGTACCTGGGCCGGATCGTCGAGATCGGCGACAAGGAGCAGGTGTACGCCAACCCGGCGCACCCGTACACCAAGGCCCTGCTCTCCGCCGTGCCGCTGCCGGATCCGGCGGCGGAGCGGAACCGGGAGCGGATCGTGCTGCTCGGCGACCCGCCGAGCCCCGCGAACCCGCCGAGCGGCTGCACCTTCCACCCCAGGTGCCCCAAGGCGCAGGAGATCTGCCGCAGTGAGCCACCGCTGCTGCAGCTGACCTCCGGCGCCGGGGAGCGGCAGGTCGCCTGCCACTTCCCGGAGCACCCGTAGAACTCCCGGCCGGGCGCGGTGGGGACCCTCATGAGGACCGCTCCCGGCCGGGCTCCATCGTTTTGGACACGTGCAGCATCGCTTCGGACAAGTGCAACGTGAACGTGAGAGGGCACACCATGAACCCGCCCGACCCCATCGAGGGCGCCGCCGAGCTCTTCCCGCTGGACCCGACCGTCGCCCACCTCAACCACGGCTCCTACGGCGCGATGCCGATCGAGGTGAGCCGGGCCCAGGACGCCTTCCGGGCCGAGCAGGAGGCCGACCCGGACGGGTTCTTCTGGGAGCTGCCCGGCCGGGTCGCCGCCGCCCG
This sequence comes from Kitasatospora sp. GP30, assembly GCF_029892145.1. Classification (NCBI taxonomy): domain Bacteria; kingdom Bacillati; phylum Actinomycetota; class Actinomycetes; order Kitasatosporales; family Streptomycetaceae; genus Kitasatospora; species Kitasatospora sp. GP30. Next base: position 259,889 of record NZ_JARZAH010000006.1, on the reverse strand, counting down.
CACCGCGCTCGCCCGGCTGCTCGGCGCCGACCCGGCCGGCCTGGCGCTGCTCAGCAATGTCACCGAGGCGGTCGCGGTGGCGCTGGACAGCATCCCGTTCGCGCCGGGTGACGAGATCCTGGTGACCGACCACGGCTACGGCGTGGTCAACCTGGCCGCCGAGCGGCGCGCCGCCGAGTGCGGCGCGACCGTGCGCACCGTGCCGGTGCCGCTGGATGCGGCCGACCCGGCCGATGCGGTGCTGGCCGCCGTCGCTCCGCGCACCAGGGCGGCCATCCTGGACAAGATCACCTCGCCCACCGCCCGCGAGCTCGCCACCCCGGCCCTGCTGCGCGCCCTGGCCGCCCGCGGCGTGGTCACCCTGGTGGACGCCGCGCACGCACCCGGCATGCTGCCGGTGGCACTGGACGTCGAGCCGGCCGACTTCTGGTTCGGCAACCTGCACAAGTGGGCCTTCGCGCCGCGCCCGACCGCCCTGCTCGCCGTCTCCGCACCCTGGCGCTCCCGGGTGCGGCCTCTCACCTACTCCTGGGAGCACGCCGGCGGGTTCCCGGGGAACGTGGAGTGGCGCGGCACGGCCGACTACACAGGGTGGCTGGCGGCACCGGCCGCCCTCGCGCTGCTGGAGCGGCTGGGCCTGGACCGGGTGCGCGAACACAACGCCCGGCTGGCCGGCTACGGGCAGCGGCAGCTGGTGGAGCGCGCGGGCCTGGCGGCGCTGCCGCTCAGCCCCGGGGTGGCGATGGCCGCCGTGCGGCTGCCCGCCGGGGTGGCCGAGGCCGAGGAGCAGGTGCGCCCCTTGATGGAGGCCGTGCGGGACCGGCTCGGCGCCCGGGTCGCCGTGCGTCCGTGGCCGGGTGGCGGGGTGCTGCGGGTCAGCGCCCAGGTGTACAACCGGCCCGAGGAGTACCGGACGCTGGCCGACGGGCTGGCCAAGCTGCTGACCGCACTCTGAGCGACCGGACCTGCGGGGTTCGGACGCCCGGGGTTCAGATCTCCAGGGCGGCTTCCAGGAGCCTCAGCTGATGGCGGGACATCGCCAGGTTGGAGCGGCTGCGGGCCAGCGCCAGGTAGAGGAACAGCCCGCGGCCGTTCTGCTTGGTCAGCGGCCGGATCAGGTGGTACTGGCCGGTCAGCGTGATCAGGATGTCCTCGATCTCGTTGTCGTGCAGTTTGAGCAGTTCCATGGTGCGCATCTTGGCCCGCACCACGTCGGTGTTCCCGGCGGCGGCGACGTCCAGGTTCAGCTCGCCGCCCTCGCCGCCGAGGGTGCCCAGTGCCATTCCGCTGCTGTAGTCGACCAGGGCGACGCCGATTGCGCCGTCGATGGTCATCGCTTCCTTGAGTACGGTCTCCACATCCACCACGGCCGGTCCCCTTTTCTCCCTATTTCCACTGATCGGTGCCCATGACTGTAGGGAGCGCGGCAACGGTGCGTTGACCGTTGAACACAGCTGAGCGAATTCGATCAAACACATATCAAAGGCGACCGCTAGTGGCGGGCAAAACGGTGTGATCGATGTCAGTCCGGGCGGGTAACCTCAAGCTCAGATGGACCATCAGCACAACACCCGTGACCCCAGGAGCAGCGCCCTGTCCGCCGAAGAGATGAGCCCCGCCGAGGCCTACTCGGCCGCCCGCCGCCGCGCACAGGAGCAGGCCAGTGCGCTGTACGGCTTCCAGGAGCTCTACGACTTCCCGCTCGACCCCTTCCAGATAGAAGCCTGCGAGGCGCTGGAAGCGGGATCCGGCGTGCTGGTCGCGGCTCCCACCGGCTCCGGCAAGACCATCGTCGGCGAGTTCGCCGTCCACCTGGCCCTGCAGAGCGGCCGCAAGTGCTTCTACACCACGCCGATCAAGGCGCTGTCCAACCAGAAGTACGCCGACCTGGTCAAGCGCTACGGCGCCGCCAAGGTCGGCCTGCTCACCGGTGACAACAGCGTCAACGGCGACGCACCCGTGGTCGTGATGACCACCGAGGTGCTGCGCAACATGCTCTACGCCGGTTCGCAGGCCCTGAACGGCCTCGGCTACGTGGTGATGGACGAGGTCCACTACCTCGCCGACCGGTTCCGCGGCGCCGTCTGGGAGGAGGTGATCATCCACCTCCCGGAGTCGGTCACGCTGGTCTCGCTCTCGGCCACCGTCTCCAACGCCGAGGAGTTCGGCGACTGGCTGGACACCGTGCGCGGCGGCACCAAGGTGATCGTCTCCGAGCACCGCCCGGTGCCGCTCTGGCAGCACGTGATGGCCGGCAACCGGATGTACGACCTGTTCTCCAACCCGGACGTGGACGGCCGGCCCAAGGGCAACCAGAAGAACCCCGCCAAGGCCGTCAACCCCGAGCTGGTCCGGCTGGCCCGCTCCGAGGGCGACCGCAACCCCCGGTTCGCCGGGCGCGGCCGCGGCCGCACGATGCCGAACGGCCGCCCCAACCGGATCTGGACCCCGGGCCGGGTGGACGTGATCGACCGGCTGGACGCCGAGGGCCTGCTGCCCGCCATCACCTTCATCTTCAGCCGGGCCGGCTGCGAGGCCGCCGTGCAGCAGGTGCTCGGTTCCGGCCTGCGGCTCAACAGCGAGCAGGAGCGCCGCCAGGTGCGCACCATCGTCGAGGAGCGCTGCGCCGCCATCCCCGACGAGGACCTGCACGTGCTCGGCTACTTCGAGTGGCTGGACGCGCTGGAGCGCGGCGTCGCCGCCCACCACGCCGGCATGCTGCCCAGGTTCAAGGAGGTCGTCGAGGAGCTCTTCCTCCAGGGCCTGGTCAAGGCGGTCTTCGCCACCGAGACGCTGGCGCTCGGCATCAACATGCCGGCCCGCTCGGTGGTGCTGGAGAAGCTGGTCAAGTGGAACGGCGAGAGCCACGCCGACATCACCCCCGGCGAGTACACCCAGCTCACCGGCCGGGCCGGGCGGCGCGGCATCGACGTCGAGGGCCACGCGGTGGTGCTCTGGCAGCGCGGCATCAACCCGGAGGCGCTGGCCGGGCTGGCCGGCACCCGTACCTACCCGCTGCGCTCGTCCTTCAAGCCGTCCTACAACATGGCGGTCAACCTGGTCGCGCAGTTCGGCCGGCACCGCTCCCGGGAGCTGCTGGAGACCTCGTTCGCCCAGTTCCAGGCGGACCGCTCGGTGGTCGGCATCGCCCGCCAGGTGCAGCGCAACGAGGAGGGCCTGGCCGGCTACGAGGAGGCGATGACCTGCCACCTGGGCGACTTCGACGAGTACATGAACCTGCGCCGGCAGCTGAAGGACCGGGAGAACGAGCTGGCCCGCGAGGGCAGCAGCCAGCGCCGGGCCGCCGCCGTCGAGTCGGTCGAGGCGCTCAAGCCGGGCGACGTGATCCATGTGCCGACCGGCCGGTTCGCCGGCCTCGCGCTGGTCCTCGACCCGGGCCTGCCGCCGGTCACCCGCAGCCGGGGCGGCCTGCGCCACCCCGACTACCAGGACGGCCCGCGCCCGGTGGTGCTCACCGCCGAGCGCCAGGTCAAGCGGCTCGCCATGATCGACTTCCCGCATCCGGTGGTCGCCATCGAGCGGCTGCGGATCCCCAAGTCCTTCAACCCGCGCAGCCCGCAGTCCCGCCGCGACCTGGCCTCCACGCTGCGCACCAAGGCCGGCCACCTGGAGCCCGAGCGGTTCCGCAAGGGCCGGGCCGCCGCCGCCGACGACTCCGAGATCTCCCGGCTGCGCACCGAGTTGCGCGCGCACCCGTGCCACGGCTGCAACGAGCGCGAGGACCACGCCCGTTGGGCCGAGCGCTACCACCGGCTGCACCGCGACACCGAGGTGCTGGAGCGCAAGATGCGGTCCCGCACCCACACCATCGCCCGCACCTTCGACCGGGTCTGCGCGCTGCTCACCGACCTCGGCTACCTGTCCGGCGACACCGTGACCGCCGACGGCAAGCGGCTCGGCCGGCTCTACGGCGAGCTCGACCTGCTGGCCTCCGAGTGCATCCGTGAGGGGGTCTGGAAGGGCCTGGCTGCCGCCGAACTCGCTGCCTGCGCCTCGGCGTTGGTCTATGAGTCCCGCCAGGCCGACGACGCCGGCGCGCCCCGGGTGCCGGAGGGCAGCGCCAAGGAGGCGCTCGGCCGGATGGTCCGGATCTGGGGCCACCTGGACGCGTTGGAGGAGCAGCACCGGATCAACACCGCCGAGGGCGTCGGCCAGCGCGAACCCGACCTGGGCTTCGCCTGGGCCGCCTACCGCTGGGCGCTCGGCCACAGCCTGGACCAGGTGCTGCGCGACGCCGAGATGCCGGCCGGCGACTTCGTGCGCTGGACCAAGCAGTTGATCGACGTGCTCGGCCAGATCCAGGACGCGGCCGGTGAGGACGTCGAGCTGCGCGCCACCGCCCGCAAGGCGGTTGACGGGCTGCGGCGCGGCATCATCGCGTACTCCTCGGTGGGGTGACCACCGGCTTGGCGTGACGACGCATGAGGGCCCCGGGAGATCCCGGGGCCCTCATGCGTCAGGCGTCAGCCGAGCTGGAAGGTCGCCTCGACCGGGTAGTGGTCGCTGGGCGAGTTGGTGTCCAGCTGGCCGGCGGTCCAGCCGGCCTGCGGGTCGAAGTCGGCCTTGACCTGCGGCAGCGCCACCGGGGTCGGGCGGCCCGCGGCGTTCAGGTAGCCGAGGTAGTCCAGGTCGTCGCGGTAGTCGACCGGGAAGGTCTCGATGCCGGCCATGTACTGGCACCAGGCCGAGACGGTGCAGTCCATGGTGGTCAGGCTCTGGCTCGGGTCCAGTGCCGGGGTGCCCAGCACGCCGCCCACCGCGTTCTGGGCGTTGGTGTAGTCGCCGCGCGACTGGCCGTGGTAGTACTCCACGTTCAGGTCGCCGCCGAACAGCACCGGGGCGCTGCTGCCGACGATCCCGTTCACCCAGGAGCGGATCTCGCCCAGCTGGGCGAGGCGGGTGGCCTGGGTGGTGTCGGTGGACGTGTCCGACTCGTCGGCCTGCAGGTGGGTGCCGGCCACCCAGGTCCTCACGCCGCCCTTGTCGACCTGGACCAGGGCGGCGCCCTTGTCGGCGTGGTAGTCCCAGGTGCCGTAGGTGGAGTTCGAGAAGACGTGCTGGTACTGGGCGGTGATCGGGTACTTCGAGAGGATCATCGTCCCGCCGTTGATCACGAACGGGGAGCTGGAGCAGTTGCCGCTGGTGCCGTTCCAGCCACCGCCGGAGCAGGTGCCGCCGACCACCGGGGTCCGGTACGGGTACAGGTCGGCCAGCTTGCCGTTGATGTCGCTGATCGAAGAGTCGTTGAACAGCTCGTCCAGGATCACCACGTCGTCGTTGTGCTGACGGATGATCGACTCGATCACCGGGGTGCGGGTCGAGGCCTGCTCGTTCTGGCTCCAGTCGACCACGGAGGTGCCCAGGTCGACGTTCCACGCGAAGACGGAGAGGGTGCTCGCGCCGGCGGGGGTGGCGGCTGAGGCGGACTGGGCGGTGCCGCCGAGCAGGGCGGTCATGGCGGCGGTGGCGGCGAGCGCGGCGGCGGTGCGGCGCAGGGTCATGGGGGTTCGGCTCCGTGGGGACGAGGGTGAGCGGTGCATGACGCCCGGAACCGTAGCTACCCGTCGGTACATCGGGAAGAACGAGAGCCGACGAATTGTCGGCGGCAACGTGTCTGTACAACGCAGGCCTGCTGCGAGGGTAGCTGTCTGGCCAACCTTGACGGCCGCTCAGGGGCCCGGCGGCCCGGTCAGTCGAAGGTGCCGAGCGCGCTGCCGAGGGACCGCAGGCCCGGGGTCGTACGCGGGCCGTACTCCCACGGGCTGCGGTAGTCGGCGGCCGTGCCGCCCCGGTTGACCTCCAGCCGGGGATCGGGGCCGAGGTCGACGGCGTCCGGGCCGGCGGCGAAGCCCCAGCCCGGCGGGAGCGCCACGCCGACCCGGCCGGCGATGTCGGCGGCGAAGGTGATGGCGTCGCCGTGGGTCGGCGCCGGGCCGGCGGGGTCGTAGCGCAGCTCGCGGCGGTCGGCGTGCCGCTTCCACTCGGTCAACCGGGCGTGGGCGAGCTGGTACTCGGCCTTGCCGATGTCCCAGCCCCGGCAGTAGTGGAAGCCGTGGGCCGCCGTACTCTCGTCGGAGAGGACCCCCACGGGCGCCAGACCGGTGCGGATCTCCTGCCCGAGCTCGTCGACCAGGCCGACCATCACCCGGCCGGTCGGGTCCGGTGCCAACCAGTGGCCATCGTCGAGGAGTTCGGCGGCCTCCGGGGTGAGCGGCCGGCCCAGGTCGACATAGAGGTAGAGCTTGCACGGCGGCCGGACGGCGAGATCGCGCCGCGCGCGGTCGGCGCCGGCATCGACGGCCACCGCCAGCTCGGTGCACTGGCCGTGCAGGTAGCGCAAGGCGCGGTCGTAGGCCCAGCGCCAGTGGTCGTGCTCGTACCAGGGCCGGGTCGTGCCGGCGTCCTCGTCCGGGGGCAGGTCGGCGGGCGGGACGGTGAAGGCGAGCCGCCCCAGTTCGTCCACGTGGTCGACGGCCACCGGCTCGTGCTGCCGGGCCTGCGGGTCCCAGCGGCTGAGCGGCGGGTGCCGGGGCGGTTCGAAGGCCAGCAGGAGCCGCCAGTCCTCGGCCTTCGCGTGGTCGAGGCGGATGACGCTGCCCGGGACGGGCTCGCCGTGGGACGAACGCACCGTGCCGCCCAGCTGGACCCGGAACATCGCGTCGGTCGCGACGTCCGGGCGGGGCAGCTCGGTGACGTCGGAGTGGAGCTCGATCACGGCCGGGCGCAGGCCGATCGTGGCGGCCTCGATCCGGTCCTTCGCCACGCGGTGGATGTGCTGGTGGCAGGCCCGGTAGTGCCGCTCGGCCATCCAGGCGAAGTCGCCGAGCACGGCCGCCTGGCTGGGGCCCTCGCCGGTCGGCCGGACGTTGCAGGTCACCGGGTAGCCGCCGCGCGGCCCGGAGCCCAGCTTCTTGATGGCGGCGTCCTCGAGGTGGAAGCGGCAGCGCAGGGTGAGCCCCTGCCGGTCGAGCACGGTGTGTCCCGCGATCCTCGGATCCCCCTCGATCTGGAAGTAGTCGTCGAGATGGAGCTTGCCGTGCCGGGGGCTGTCCGCCGAGCCCGGGATCTCCACGATCTCCAGGCCGCCCGGGTAGCCGGCCCGCTGGCCGAAGAGGTGGAGCGCGGGCGCCACCCGGATCAGGCTGAGCCCGTCGGCGTGGCCGCGGTCGGTGTCGGCCCGCAGCACAAGCCGCGGCGCGGCGCCGAGCACCGTGATCTTCACCTCCTTGCTGGTGACCCGGTGGAGCTCCTTGGTGCGGCCCGTCCTGGTGTTGCGCACCACCACGTCGAGTTCGGCCCGCACCTCGATGCGGTGGTCCTCGTGGCTCCACTTGGAGCTGATCACGACCTGGGTGTTCGGCGGCGGCGCCGGCCGCGCCTGGGCGGGGGAGAGGAACTCGGTGCGCCCGTCGGCGAAGGAGTGCCGCATGGCGGGGTCGTGCTTCTCCGCGATGACCACCGGCGCCTCCCGCTCCGCCACGTCGTGCAGCAACGAGCGCGCCTTGAACGGATGTTGGTGACCGTACGGCTCCACCACGTGGTCCAGCACCCAGTCCTGCGGGCTGACCGAGACCTGGTACTCGGCGAACACCAAGTCGACGCCGTCGCCCCAGAGATGGGGATGGTCATCCGGGTAGTGCCCACGAGTGCGGACGGACGGGCTGACCCGCACGGTGAGTTCCGCCGTCGGCTCCTGCCGCCGCCTCCTGCGGCGGTGTCCCCGCACGGGTGGCACAACTACCGGGGCGACCACGGGCTTTGGATGGACGTCAGCGGGGGCCGCGGACTCCAGATGGGCGGCGAGCGGGTCCCCAGTCGGCTCCAGGGGCGGCCCGGCCGGCGCGGCGCGCTTGCGGCGGTGCCGCAGCAAGGCCAGCGCGCCGAGCAGGACGGCCAGCGCCGCGGCCGCGCCGGCCGCCACCGGTGCGTAGTTGGTGTGCTTGCCGCCCGTGGACGACGGCGCGGTCGCACCGGCGCCCCGGGTGAAGGAGGTGCTCTGCGGGTCCGAACTGACGTTGTTCTGGGTGTCCCGCGCGATGACGGTCACCTCATGGGTGCCGGCCGGCACGTTGTCCAGGGGCAGATCGCTGAGCGTGCTGCCGGTCTGCGCCTTGCCGTCGAGGGTCCAGTCGTAGACCAGCTGCGCGTCCGAGGCCTGTCCCGAGACCTTCGTACTGCACACCACATGGCCGGTAGCCTGCAAGGAGCTGGTGTCGCAGGACAGTTGGGTGGTCAGCGTGGGCGTGGCGGGGGCGCTCGCGGCGGTCGGGCAGGCGGGCACTGCCTGCAGGGCCGCGTCGGTCTGGGCGGCGACCTGGTTCATGGTGTCGGGCGGCAGCGCCTGCGAGGTCCCATCGGCGTTGACCACCTGACCGGCGTCGGTGTACACGGAGTAGCAGCCGCGGCTGAACAGCAGGGTCGGCACCGCGCCGGTGCTGCCACCGCCGAACTGCTCGCCCGTTTCGCCGTAGGTCGTCTCGGGGCGCGCCGGGTCCGACGGGTTGGTGCCCGGCGCGCTGGCGAAGGCGCGGGCCTCGGCAGGGCTGTTGTAGAGCGTCACGGAGACGGTCCCGCCGGTCGAGTAACCCCCGGCAGGGGCCGGGTCGGTGGTGTAGATGCGCTTGGTGCAGCTGTTGCCGGCCTGCACGGGCACGGGGGAGGCCGACCCTCCCGCAACCGGCGGCAGGCCGGACGGCAGCAGGGCGCACAGGTCGGTCGGGTTGCCGGTGTTGGCGGTCGCGCGGCCTGGCGCGACGCCCAGCGTGAGAAGTGCGCAGACCGCTCCGGTGGCGAGTCCCCGGAGCAGCGTTGCGCGCACGGCGGCCACCGGCTCAACGCGCGCCGGAGAGCGTGTAGGGCACGCCGTCGACGGTCAGTTGGAGGTCGTACGACGGCGAGCCGCTCTGGCCGTTGTGGATGGTGCCGCTCAGGTCGTACGGAACTTGGGTGGCGCCTCCGCCGCCCGGGGTGGTGTCGGTCTCCGTCGTGGTGCCGGAGCCCTGGACCGTGCCGTCCTGCTGGAGCGAGGCGTCCATCGGGCCGTCGGAGAAGTGCTGCGGGCTGGCCACACCGTTGAGCGCCAGCGGGGTGTTCACCACGAACAGGATGCGGATGCTCCCGGCCTGGCTCACGGCGGGACCGCTTGGATCGCTCACCTTGGTGACCGCGACGTAGCAGGCCGGAGCGACGCAACTGGTCCCGCTCACCGTGCCGTTGTACGTCCCGTCGATGTTGAAGGATGAGGGGTTGGTCGAGGAGTTGCCGCCGCTGCCGCCGCCCGGGGCGGTCAGGCCCGGCTGCTGCGGAGCCGTGCTGGCGGGTGGCGGCTTCGGCGGCGAGGATTTGCTCAGCTGGGTGTAGGCGAGGATGCCGCCGCCGACCAGGAGCAGGCCGACCAGGCCGCCCAGCAGGATGGTGCCGAGGCTGTAGCCGGAGGCACCCGCCACCGTGGCCGTGCCCGTGCCGCCGGCGGTGATCTCGGGGAGATGCTGCTCCACCTGTGGTGCTGCGGCCTCGATGACGGACTCGACCTCGGGCACCAGCCCCTCCGCCGAGGACGCCGCGCCCTCCAGCGCGGCCGGTACCTGGCCCTGCGCCGCCACGGCGGTCTCGGAGGCGGTGGTGGCCCCGTACTGCATGGTCTGCGCGGGCAGGTTGGGGCCGGGGATCCGCCCCAGGTCGGGGATGGTGCTCGCGATGGTCTGGCCCGCCTGCTCCGCGACCGCCACGGACTGGGACGGGTTGGGGATGATCCCGCGCGACTGCAGGAAGCTCTCGACACTCTGGAAGCCGCTGTTGGGGCCCATGTACTCCCGGATCACCCGCAGCAGGTCCCCGCTGGAGCTCGCGTTCTTGGCCTGCTGCAGCAACCGGCCGATCCGGCTGGCCAGTTGGGCCATGTTGTCGGCCCGTTCGCCGAGCTCGGTCAGGCCCTGCAGCAGTCTCGACTGGTCCCAGTTCAAGGCATCGTGCGCCACCCGCCCATAGCGCGCGATCGCTGTGGGGTCGCGCACCAGGTCGCGGGCCTGGACCAGGAGACCTGTTTGGATGTTCTGCACGCCATGCAGCAAGGTCTCCAGGTCGCCGATCAGGTTCTGCTGCACGGGGTCCATGGCCGACTAGCCTCCTGTCTCCGGCTGCGGGCCCGCCTGGATGAGGACACCGGTCGGGAACAGCCGCATGCCGTCGTAGACCACCCACTGGCCGTTCTCCAGGTCGAGGATCCACACCACGCCGTCGACCTCCACCACGCCGGCCGGCGCGGCCCGGCGGCGGAAGGTCGCGAAGTCGATCCGCTCGGCCCGCAGGTCCGCCAGCAGGCCCTCGTAGACGGCGACGGCCCGGTTCAGCGCGGCCATCGTGGCCGCCATCTCGGGGTCGACCTCCGCATCGGGCGGCGGGTGGGTCCGCGGTGGCGGTTGCGCCGGCTCGGCGGGCTGTGCGGGCTGCGCGGGCCGTGCGGGCCGTGCGGGCTGGAGGGCGACCAGGCGGCGGCCGTCCACCCAGCCCTGCCGACCGTCGGCACCCGCCACCTGGGCCCAGCCGTCGGGCCGCTGCTCGGCGACCCGCACCGGCAGGCCGGCCGCCAGGCTGTCCACCTGCGTGGTACGGCCGTCCGGGACCTGCCACACCGGCAGGCCTTCGTCAGGGACGACGTGGGTCGCGGTGAACGGACCGGCGCGAGGGGTGGCCGTCGGCTCGCCCTGCTGGGCCGCCGCCATCGTCTTGGACTGGTCGGTCTTCGGCCTACGCATCAGCTCGACCCTTCTCGGTCCCTTCCACCCTCCCACCGATCGTCGCCGCAGGTCCAGCTCTCAGGCCGGGGTACGGGCGAGGGTTTCCAGCAGGCGGGTGAGGGAGGTGCCGAGGCCCCAGCGGGTGGCGAGCTCCTCCAGGGCCATCGGGTCCAGCGGTTCGGTGGGGAGGGCGGGGTCGAAGGCGGGGAGCGGCACGTCGGTGGCGACCCGCACCACCGTCGGGGCGACGTCGAGGTAGGCGCCGGCTTCGATCAGGTTCTTGCGGCGGGCCGGGGTCAGCTTGGCGCGCGGGTCGGTGGCGGCAGCTCGGATGGCGGCCAAATCGCCGAAGTCGGCGATCAGTTGGGTGGCGGTCTTCTCGCCGATGCCCTTCACACCCGGCAGGCCGTCGCTCGGATCGCCGCGCAGCACGGCGAGGTCGGCGTACTGGGCGCCGGTGACGCCGTACTTCTCCCGCAGCAGCTCATCGGTGGTGACCTGCGGCGAGCCGACGCCCTTGAGGGGATAGAGCACCTGGACGCCGCGGCCGTCGTCGACCAGCTGGAACAGGTCCCGATCGCCGGTGACGATCTGCACCGGGCCGGCGGCGCGGGTGGCCAGGGTGCCGATCACATCGTCGGCCTCGTAACCGGGAACGCCGACCCGGGCGATACCCAGGGCGTCCAGCACCTGCTCGATGATCGGCACCTGCGGCGCGAGGGTGTCCGGCACCTCCTCCTCACCCGGCTCGCCCTCGGGGGCCACCCGGTGGGTCTTGTAACTGGGGATCAGGTCGACCCGCCACTGCGGGCGCCAGTCGGCGTCCATGCAGGCGACCAACTGGTCGGGGCGGTGGTCCTGGACCAGGCGGGTGATGAAGTCCAGCAGTCCCCGGACGGCGTTCACCGGAACGCCGTCCGGGGACTTCATGGACTCGGGCACACCGAAGTACGCCCGGAAGTAGAGGCTGGCGGAGTCGAGGAGCATCAGACGCGGTGCGGTCACGCCCCCGATTATCCCAAGTGCCACTGTCAGCGGGGGCGCCGCACCGCCGCACCGCCCTCTCGGCTGACCCGTCAGTCGGGCAGCCGCACCGCCGCGCCCGACACCCGCACCCGCGGGTCGCCGGCGTGCAGTTCGACCCGCAGCTCGCCCGGGCTGCCCATGTCCTCGCCCTGATGGAGGGTCAGCTCGGCCTCCTCGGGCACCCGGCCCAGCTCACGCAGGTAGGCACCGAAGGCCGCCGCGGCGGCGCCGGTCGCCGGGTCCTCGAAGACGCCGCCGACCGGGAACGGGTCGCGCACGTGGTAGACGGTGGCCGAGGCGGGCCAGACCAGCTGCAGGGTGATCAGCTGATGGGCCGTCATGAACGTGGTCAGCCGCTCGACGTCATAGTCCAGCTCGGCCAGCCGCTCCCGGGTGCCGGCGGCGAGCACCAGGTGCCGGGCACCGGCGTAGGCGACCCGGGGCGGCAGCGTGGGGTCCAGCTCGTCAGCGGACCAGCGCAGGGCAGCCAGCGCCTCGGTCAGCTCGGCCGGGGCGATCTCGGCGGTGTGCGGTTCGACGCTGGTCAGAGTGGCCCGCAGCACCCCGTCCGGGCCGGCGGCGACCGCGACCGGCACGGTGCCGGCGTTGGTCTCGAACACCAACTCCCCCGGCCCGGACCGCTCGGCCACCGCGACGGCGGCAGCGATCGTGGCGTGCCCGCAGAACGGCACCTCCATGGCCGGCGCGAAGTACCGCACCCGGTAGCGCCGCTCGCCCTCGGACAGGGCGGTGAGGAAGGCGGTCTCGGGGTAGCCGAGCTCGGCGGCTATCCCGAGCATCTGCCGATCCGTCAGCCCATCGGCGTCAGGGACCACACCGGCCTTGTTGCCGCCGGCCGGGTCGGTGGTGAAAGCCGCGTAGCGCAGGGTCTTGATCATGGTAGAAAGAGTACGGGGCCGGGTTGGCAACCGCTATTGCCCGGCGGTCAGTTCCAGGATCATCACATCGTGCGGCACTGCACCATCCCAAGGGATCGCCTCGCCCACCCTCCGGTACCCCCACGCCCGGTAGGCGGCCTGCGCCGCGGTGGCCTGCGGCCTGCTGTTCAACAGGACCCGCTGGTTTTCGATCCCGTCGACCAGGAGGTGGTGCATCTCGGTGGCGACACCCTGTCGGCGCCACGCAGGGCGCACCGCCAGTTCGAACAGGCCGAAGGTGCGCTTGCCGTCCTCGTGTCGCAGCGCCTCGGGTACCGGCTCGGTGACGGTGTCCCACCAGCCGGTGCTCACCGGCAGCGGATAGCCGTAGGCCATGCCCACCACGGTCTCCCCGTCGAAGGCGACGACAGCGCGGAACCCCGTGGGACGTACCTGCGAGCGGAAACGGCGAAACGCCCGTTCCACATCGGCCGGCCCCTCCCCGTACGGCGGCTCGGCGAACGCCTCGGCGAACACTGTCCGGAGCTGCACCTCCAGCTCCGCCGTCTGGCGACCGTCCAACAGCCGTACCGTCACGCTCATGTGACCCTCCGCTTCCTTGCGGCTACCCCGAGGACCCTCAGTTGCTCCACGCAGTCACGCGATGCTGCGGTGTCGATCATCGCGGCCCAGGATGCCACTGCATGCAGACGGTCCCCGAGCCTGGCCGAGGTGATGCCCTGCGCCGCCTCGGCACTCGCCACCGCCTCCGAACACGCCCCTCCACTTCGCCCGCCTTCATCAGCACTTCGGCCAGCCGAGCCCGGTACAGCGCGGCATTCCGGCTGTAGGTGGGGCTGAGCTGCCGGACGGCGGAACGCAGAAACGGGATGGCACAGGCAGGCTGTCCGGCTTCTACGTGCCACGCAGCAGTCGCATAGTCGACCTCCACTTGCCCGGCGAACGCGGTCCACGGCGGTGCGTCGCCGTCGTTGTCGGAGCGGTCGTGTCATGCCATGGCCTGTGACAGTGCTCGCCTGGCGGCAGATTGGTCTCCGGCCGCCAATTGTGCCCGGGCCTGGCGTAGCGACACCACCGCGCGGACCTTGGGGCCGCCGTAGGCCTCGGCCAGATCCCATGCGGCGTTGGCCGCTGCGACCGCCTCCCACGGGCGCTTACGCTCCACCGCGAGTAGCGACAGGCTGTCCAGCGAGCGCACCTCCAGCAACCGGTCACCTACCAGTCGGGCTGAGGTCAACGCCTCATCGCCCAGACGGTCATCTCCGAACTGGTGACGAACGCCGTTCGGCACACCGGATGCCGGACCACCCTTCGCGTCACCATCCACCGCCAAGCCCCCGATGCTGTGCGTATCGCGGTTCGCGACGGTCCCCGCACGCTGCCGCCCTGCCTGATCGTTGCCGAGGAATTCGACGAAGGTCACCGCGGCCTCGCACTGGTCCACCACTTGACCGGAGGCCAGTGGGGCGTGGCCCTGGGGAGCTCCGGCAAGGTCGTGCACGCCGATCTCCGGTTGGACGGTGCCGTCCCCTAGCCGAACGGCAGGCACATCGACCACCACTCGGTGACGTAGCCTACGCCTTCCAACTAGTGCCACTACCGAGCAAGTTGGGGCTCAGTGCGGGTGGGGCCCGCTGCGGTGGATGGGGCCGTGGGAGTCGGCGCAGTGGTCGGGGATGGTGCTGGGGGCGGCGCCGGCGTCGGTGATCTGCAGGAGGGCCTGGTCGTCGTCCTCGCCGATGTGGTCCACCTGGAGGGTGGCGTGGGTGATCGCGTACTCCTCGCGCAGGCGGCGTTGGAGGTCGCGGCGGACCGCGTGGCAGTCGCCGCCGGGGGCCACCAGGATGTGGGCCGACAGGGCGGGCTGGCCGGAGGTGATCTCCCAGACGTGCAGGTCGTGGATCTCCTCCACCTGCTCGGACTCCACCAGCCGGTCGGCCAGTGCGTTCGGGTCGACCCCGGCGGGGGCGGCCTCCAGGAAGATCCGCGCGGAGTCCCGGACCAGACCGATCCCGGCCCGCAGCATCAGTAGCACCACGATCAGGGAGGCGATCGCGTCGGCTCGGACGAAGGAGGTGGTCAGCATGATCAGACCGGCCACCGCGGTGGCGATGAACGCGTAGAGGTCGGTCAGCACGTGCTGGAACGCGCCCTCCACATTGAGTGAGCTGCGGTTGGCCTTGGACATGCACCAGGCCGCCGCCAGGTTCACCACGATGCCGACCAGTGCGGTCACCAGCACCAGCGCGCCGTGCACGGGTGGCGGGTTGACCAGCCGCTGGACGGATTCGAAGCCCAGCCAGAGCGAGAGCACCAGCAGGGCGACGCCGTTGGCCTGGGCGGAGAGGATCTCGGCGCGCTTGAGCCCGTAGGTGTAGCCGCCGCGGGCCGGCCGGGCGGCCAGCCGCATGGCGACCAGCGCCAGCACGATCGAGGCGGCGTCGGTGAGCATGTGCGCCGCGTCCGAGATCAGGGCCAGTGAGTGGGCGGCGTAGCCGATCACCACTTCGACGGCCATGAAGGCCACGATCAGGACGAGCGCACTGGTCAGCCAGCGGCGGTCGGCGTCGGCCGCTACGCCGTGCGAGTGGCTGTGACCGCCGTGCCCGTGCCCGTGAGCGTGCCCGTGCTGCTGCGCATCGTGGCCCGAGTGGCCCGAGTGGTCCGAGTGGTCGAGGTGGCCGGCCATCGCGTCGTCTCCTGAAACGCCGAAGGTGGTCGAGGACGGGTGCCCTGCACGAAGTGAACCCCAGATCGGAGAAAGATCCAAAGGCTGCATTGGTGACCGTTGTCGTTCCGGATTCGCCTGGGGCGGACAGGGGTGCGAGGGGCCGCCTGGCAGGCACTCTCACCGTAATCTCATACGAATTGAACGGATTGTGCCGCTCAGTTGATTTCGCGTTTATCCGTCGACCCATACATTTCCTGGTGTGAGCGACGCGAAGATTCCTGCCGGGTGGTACCCGGACCCCAAGGACACCACCACGACACCCCGGCCCGAGCGCTGGTGGGACGGCACTGGCTGGACCACCACCACCCGCCCCGGCCCGGGCGCGCCCGAGCCGGGCGCCGACCCGGACGGCGAGCCGACCGCAGTGCTGGAGGGCACGGTGCTGGCGGACGACGGCACCGTGCGCTTCCCCGAGCCGCCGATCGGCTTCACCGACACCACGGAGCACCTGGCCGCCGGGACGGAGTACATGTCCGGCTACCCGGAGGCGGCCCCGAAGAAGCCCTCGCTGTTCAGCCGGATCGGCCGCAAGGCGCTGGTCGCGGCCGCCATCGCCGGGGTGCTCGGGCTGGCGATCGGCTCCGGGGCGACCTACCTCGCGGTGGGCCACCACGACCACGACCACCAGCAGGCCGCCGCCCCCGCCCCCCAGAACACCTACCCGGGCCCGGGCCACCACCGCGGTCCGGGCGGCGGCGGCAACGGCACCGGCGGCGGCAACAGCGGCGGTCAGGGCAACGGCCAGGGCAACGGCAACAGCGGTGGTCAGGGCAACGGCGGTGGCATCCCCGGCATCCCCGGCCTCCCCGGCCTCGGCGGTGGCATGCCCGGGCTGGGCGACGGCACCCAGGCGATCGACATGGCCGACGGCATCTCGCTGCCGATCCCCAGCGGCTGGCAGGGCGGCACCACGAGCGCGGGCCTGGCCGCCCTGCAGATCGGCCAGTACACCTGCCCCGGCAGCAGTGCCAACAGCAACAGCAACACCACCTGCACGCTCGGCGGGGTCAACACCGCCCAGGTCGACGGCACCGACCCCAAGGCCGCGGCGGAGCAGGACATCCAGAAGGTCGCCTCGCAGTCCTACGGCCCGACCATCAAGTCCCACCAGGAGCTGAAGTCCGAGGCGGTCACCGTCGCCGGCCGTAGCGGCTACCTGGTCCGCTGGCAGGTCGACGCTCAGCAGGGCAACAACGGCACCGTGCAGGACGTGGTCTTCCCGACCGCCGACGGCAAGCACCTGGTCGCCGTCCAGTTCGGCTTCGACATCGCCGACAAGGCCCCGGCGGTGTCGACGATGGACACCATCGTCAGCGGGATCAAGGACTTCAGCGGAGCCGGCGCCGGCTCCTCCGGCAGCCCGTCCGGCGGCGCCTCCGGTGGCTCCAACACCTGATCAGTGCACCGCAGTTGACGGACCGCCGGGTAACCGGCGGTCCGTCAGAGGAAGGTCCGCCCCTCACCCCGGTAGGTCGGCACCGTGGCCACCAGCCGGTCGCCGTCCACCAGGTGCAGTTCGGCGAACCGCTCGCACAGCTCCCCGGCCTTCGCGTGCCGGAACCAGACCCGGTCGCCGATCAGCAGGTCGTCGGCGGCCGGGCCGAGCAGCGGCGTCTGCACCTCGCCGGCGGCCTCCTGCGCGTCGTAGCGCAGGCCGGCCGGCAGATACGGCTCGGGCAGCCGGTCCGGGCCGGCCGGCCCCGAGGCGGGGTAGCCGCCGCCCAGCACCGTGACCACCCCGACCCCCGGCCGCCGCACCACCGGCTGGGCGAACAGCGCGGCCGGCCGGCCCCGGAACGAGCGGTAGTTGTCGAACAGCCGCGGCACATAGAGCCCCGAGCCGGCCGCCACCTCGGTGACCGCCGCCTCCGCCGCCGTCCGCTGCACGCTCCCGGTGCCGCCGCCGTTGACGAACTCCAGCTCCGCCACCCGCCGCACCGCGCGCACCACCGCGGCCCGCCGGTCGGCCAACTCGGCGCCGGCCTTGGCCTGCATCAGCCGCACCAGTCGTGATCTCACCGGCCGGCCCGCGATCAGGTCGCCCACGCCGGCGATGTGGCCCTCGTAGGCCATCAGGCCCACCACGGTGAAGCCCGGCCGGCGCTGCACCAGCTCGGCCAGCGCCGCGACCTGCTCGGGGGAGTGCAGCGGGGAACGGCGGGAGCCCACCCGCACCCGACCGCCGAGCAGCCGCAGCGAGGTGTCCAGCTCCAGGCAGACCCGCACCGGCTCGCTGCCGGTCCGGGCCGCGTCGATCAGCTGCAGCTGCGCCGGGTCGTCCACCAACACGGTGATCCGGGCGGCCAGTTCGGGGTCGCCGGTGAGCTCGGCGAAGCCGGCGCGGTCGGTCGACGGGTAGGCCAGCAGCACATCGGTGGCGCCGCTGCGGGCCAGCCAGATCGACTCGGCCAGCGTGAAGCTCATCACCCCGGCGAAGCCGTCCATCGCCAACACCCGGTCCAGCAGCGTCCGGCAGCGCACCGACTTGCT
This sequence comes from Kitasatospora sp. GP30, assembly GCF_029892145.1. Taxonomy (NCBI): domain Bacteria; kingdom Bacillati; phylum Actinomycetota; class Actinomycetes; order Kitasatosporales; family Streptomycetaceae; genus Kitasatospora; species Kitasatospora sp. GP30. Next base: position 241,986 of record NZ_JARZAH010000006.1, on the reverse strand, counting down.
GGCCACCCGGATCGGCTTGCCGCCGGCTCGGCGGACCAGGTCGGCGGCGTTGGCGTCGAAGGCGGCCAGGTCGACGATGGCCAGCGGCGCTTCCAGATGCGCGGTGGCACGGTCGTAGCGCGCCCGGTCAGCGGTGCGCGAGGTCACCGGTGGGGCCGTCGGAGCAGTGGTCAACTGGGCCATGCGCGCAGGGTTTCACACGTCCGTACCGCTGAACAGGCCTCAGCCGCGAACGGGCGACGGCCCCGAACGGGCGACGGCCGCGAACAGGCCTCAGCCGTGCACGGGCGTCAGCCGTGCACGGACGTCGGCCGCGAACAGGCCTCAGCCGACCACGGCCGCCCGGACGCAGAGGATGTCGGGCAGGTGCGAGGCAAGCAGGTGCCAGCTGTCGCCCTCGTCGGCGCTGGCGTACAACTCGCCGTTGCGGTTGCCGAAGTACACCCCGGCCGGGTCGGCGTCGTCGCAGCGCAGCGCGTCCCGCAGCACCACGCCGTAGTGGTCGTCGTCCGGCAGGCCCTGGGCGAGCGGGTGCCAGTTGCCGCCGCCGTCCTCGGTGCGGTAGATCCGGCAGCGCTTGCCGGGCGGCATCCGCATGTAGTCGGCCTCCAGCGGGGCCAGGTAGGCGGTGCCGGCCCGGCGCGGGTGGGCGGCCACCGCGAAGCCGAACACCGCGGGCAGGCCGCCCTCCATCGGCCGCCAGTTGGCCCCCGCGTCGTCGCTGCGGAACACCCCGCCGTGGTTCTGCAGCAGCAGCGTGTCCGGGTCGGTCGGGTCCGGGGCGATCTTGTGCACGCACTGCCCGAACTCCGGGTACTCCTCGGGCAGGAAGCTCGTCCTGATCCCGGCGTTGGACGGCGCCCAGCCGGCCCCGCCGTCGGTGGAGCGGTAGACGCCGCCCGAGGAGATCGCCACGGTCAGCGCGCCCGGGTCCCGGGGGTCCGTCAGGATCGTGTGCAGGCCCTGCCCGCCGAAGCCCTCGCCCCACTGCTCGCGCTGCGGGTGCGTCCAGAGCGGTTCCACCAGGCTGAACGTCTCGCCGTGGTCGGTGGAGCGGAACAGCGCGGCCGGCTCGGTCCCGGCGTAGACCACGCCCGGCGCCTCCGGGCCGGCCGGCTGCAGCTGCCAGAGCCGCACCAGCGAGGCGCCGGTGTGCTCGGGGAACTTCACCGCCGGCCGCTCCGGCTCGTTCCAGCTGGCGCCCATGTCGTCCGAGCGCCACACCGACGGGCCCCAGTGGCTGCTGTCGGCGCCGACCAGCACCCTGGTCCGGCCGCCGCGCCGGTCGATGCCGATCGCGTAGATCGCGTTCATCGGAAAGTGCGGGCCGGTGAAGGCCCAGTCGCGCCGGCCGTAACTGCGGGCCAGGAACAGGCCCTTCTGGGTGCCCACCGCGAGCAGTACCTCGGTCATGGCCACCACTGTGCGCCGACCGCCTGCGACCAGCGGCTAGGCTCGCCGGGTGGACAGTGGGAACGAGCTCAAGAACATTCCGGACCCCGGCTTCGCGGGCGACGACGGCGGTGCCGACCCGGCGCTGACCGCCGCGCTCGCCGCCTTCGCCGCCGACCCGGCCACCGAGCCTGCGCTGCTGGGCGTGCTGCGCGGGGCCCGGCTGATGGTGCCGATCGTGGCGCTGCTCGGCGAGGTCGAGGTGGACGCGCAGGGCCACAAGCACGAGAAGACCAGCGACATGGCGGTGCCGGTGATCCAGGCGCCGGACGGCCGCCGGGCGCTGCCCGCCTTCACCTCGCTCGCCGCCATGTCCGCCTGGCGCGCGGACGCCCGCCCGGCGCCGGTGGCGGCGCCGCAGGCCGCCATGACCGCCTACTCGGAGCAGGCCGACACCCTGCTGATCGACCCGGCCGGCCCGGTGACCTACCTGCTCACCGGCGCCCGGCTGCGCGCGGTGGCCGAGAACCGCGACTGGCTGCCGCCGGCCGAGGACCCGGACGTCCGCACCGCGCTGACCGCGCTGCTGGCCGCCGAGCCGCAGGTGCTGGGGGCCCAGCTGCGTCCGGGCACCGAGACCGACGCGGCGCTGGCGCTGGCGCTGGCCGACGGGGCCCCGGTGGCCGAGGTGGCGCAGCGGCTGGCCGGCGCGCTGGCGGCCGACCCGGTGCTGCGGGTCCGGCTGGCCCGTGGCCTCGACCTCGCGCTGCTCCCCGCGGCGGCCGCGGGGAGCGGGTTCTACCAGCGCGCCTGACCGAGTCCCCAGCGCGCTGGGGACTGGACCTCAGGAGTAGACCGGCCCGGTGAACTTCTCACCCGGGCCGGCGCCCGGGGCGTCCGGCACGACCGAGGCCTCCCGGAACGCCAGCTGCAGCGAGCGCAGCCCGTCCCGCAGCGGGGCGGCGTGGAAGTTGCTGATCTCGGGCGCACCGGCGGTGACCAGCCCGGCCAGCGCGGTGATCAGCTTGCGGGCCTCGTCGAGGTCCTTGTCCTTGTCGCCGCCCTCGGCCAGCCCGCACTTCACCGCCGCCGCGCTCATCAGATGCACCGCGACGGTGGTGATCACCTCGACGGCCGGCACCTCCGCGATGTCGCGGGTCAGGTCGTCGAAATCGGGCTCGCTGCTCACGCCAGGCTCATTCCATCAGGTTGTATCGGTACTCCTGGAGGGTACAAGGACGCGATGGCGACAATCCGTCCCGCCATCGTGTACAGTTCTTAGCGACCGGCCTGGCGCTTCATCGTGCCCGGCCAGCAAGTGGAGGCTCCACTCCGGCAGCTCGCAAGAGTAGCCCGACAGTCTCCCACCCGATCGGCCTCGCGGTCGACGGGTCCGGTCCGCGACCGCGGCCAGTGATGGCCGAGCGTCGCCAGTAATGTCCTTGGTCGGACATTCCGGTTGTGTGGAGCCCTGCTTGCTAGCGAGCGGGGCTTTTTTCGTGCCGCGGTGCCATGCAGTACCGCAGCACGCATGAAGCCCCGCCCAGTGGTCGAAGTCCACTACGTGCGACCGCCCCCTGACGGCCGCATCGCAGAAGGTGCAACCGAGGAGGCCCCATCAGCACCGAGCCCCGCATCAACGACCGGATTCGCGTCCCCGAGGTGCGACTCGTCGGTCCCAGCGGCGAGCAGGTCGGCATCGTGCCGCTTGCCAAGGCGCTGGAGCTTGCGCAGGAGTACGACCTCGACCTGGTCGAGGTCGCGGCGACCGCCCGGCCGCCGGTGTGCAAGCTCATGGACTACGGCAAGTTCAAGTACGAGTCGGCCATGAAGGCCCGTGAGGCGCGCAAGAACCAGGCGCACACGGTCATCAAGGAGATGAAGCTCCGGCCGAAGATCGACCCGCACGACTATGACACCAAGAAGGGTCACGTCGTCCGGTTCCTCAAGCAGGGCGACAAGGTCAAGATCACGATCATGTTCCGCGGTCGTGAGCAGTCCCGCCCCGAGCTGGGCTTCCGACTGCTGCAGCGGCTCGCCAACGACGTCCAGGACCTGGGCTTCGTGGAGAGCTCGGCCAAGCAGGACGGCCGTAACATGATCATGGTTCTCGGCCCGCACAAGAAGAAGACCGAGGCGATGGCCGAGGCCCGTGCGGCGCAGGACGCCCGCAAGGCCGAGCGCCTGGGCCGCACCAGCGGCCCGGACACCGCCGAGGATGACGACGACGCCGCCGCTGCTGAGGCCACTGCCGCGGACGCGACCCAGGACCTGGCGGAGGACGGCGTTGACGACGACGCCGCCGACGCCGAGCAGGCCGCCGAGGTCGCCCAGGACGCCTGAGCCCCCAGGGGCTCCGGCCGGTCTTGAGTGATCCGGCCACCGCGGTACCGGGGCTCCCGCCCCGGTGACCGGAGAACCCCCAGCGCTTGGGCCCGTGTGCGTTAAACCGCGCGGGCCCAGGCGGACCGACGAGGAGATACGGCGACATGCCGAAGCAGAAGACGCACAGTGGCGCGAGCAAGCGCTTCAAGATCACGGGCTCTGGCAAGGTGCTGCGCGAGCGCGCCGGCAAGCGCCACCTCCTGGAGCACAAGCCCTCCACGCTGACCCGCCGTCTGACCGGCACCGCCGAGATGGCTCCCGCGGACGCCAAGAAGATCAAGAAGCTTCTCGGCAAGTGATCGCCCGCCGCGGCCTGACGGCTGCGGAGCCCGGCAGATCCTTCCCGACCGACACGAAGACGGACCACGTGAAGTAGTCCGTGGTCCAACCCAAGGAGTAATGAAGTGGCACGCGTCAAGCGGGCAGTGAACGCCCACAAGAAGCGCCGGGTCATCCTGGAGCGCGCCAGCGGCTACCGTGGCCAGCGCTCGCGCCTGTACCGCAAGGCCAAGGAGCAGGTCACCCACTCGCTCGTTTACAACTACAACGACCGCAAGAAGCGCAAGGGCGACTTCCGTCAGCTCTGGATCCAGCGCATCAACGCGGCCGCTCGTGCCAACGGCATGACCTACAACCGCTTCGTGCAGGGCCTGAAGGCCGCCAGCATCGAGATCGACCGCAAGATGCTGGCCGAGCTGGCCGTCAACGACCCGAACGCGTTCGCCGCGCTCGTCGAGGCCGCCCAGAAGGCGCTGCCGACCGACGTGAACGCGCCGAAGGTCGCCGCCTGATCGGCGTCGTAGCTCAGTAGACCCGCAGGCTCCTCGGGAGCCTGCGGGTCTGCTTGTTGACGGGTCCGCCCGTTCCAACCGGGTCCACCAGAAAGCGAACCATGGCCAGCACCGACACCCCCCTGCTCAGCTCGCTCCGCTCGCCCCGGGTGATCGCCGCCCGCAAGTTGGCCCGGCGGGCCGGCCGAGGCAAGGAGCGCCGCTTCCTCGCCGAGGGACCGCAGGCGGTGCGCGAGGCGGTGGCCTACGGGCTGCTGCCCGGCTCTGGTGAGCACGCCGTGGTCGAGGTCTACGCCACCCCGGAGGCCGCCGAGCGGCACGCCGAGATCGTCCAGTCGGCCCTGAACGCCGGCCTGCCGGTGCTGACCGCCACCGACGAGGTGATCGCCGACATCTGCGACACCGTCACCCCGCAGGGCGTCGTGGCGCTCTGCCGGTTCCTCGACACGCCCTTCGAGGAGGTGCTGCGCCGCCGGCCCAAGCTGGTCGCGGTGCTGGCCAATGTGCGCGACCCCGGGAACGCCGGCACCGTACTGCGCACCGCGGACGCGGCCGGCGCGGACGCCGTGGTGCTCACCGACGCCTCGGTGGACCTCTACAACCCCAAGGCGGTGCGGGCCTCCGTGGGCAGCCTGTTCCACCTGCCGGTCGCCGTCGGGGTGCCGGTCGAGCAGGTGGTGGCCCGGCTGCGGGAGACCGGGGTGCGGGTGCTGGCCGCCGACGGCGCGGGGGAGCGCGACCTGGACCAGGAGCTGGACGAGGGCACCCTGGGCGCCCCGACCGCGTGGATCTTCGGCAACGAGGCCTGGGGGCTGCCGGAGCAGACCCGCGCACTGGCCGACGAGGTGGTGCGCGTCCCCATTCACGGGCACGCCGAGAGCCTGAACCTCGCCACTGCCGCCGCCGTGTGCCTCTATGCCTCCGCTCGCGCGCAGCGTTCGCCCGCAGGGTGTCGCGAGTCGGCCACCGAGCGCTAGGGTCGTCCCAGGCGGGGGCCTGGATGCGCGAGTCGTGTGGGATCGGGAGGACGCCCATGAGCGGCGGCGAGGATCGGCCCATGGCCGCCGGGGAAGCGGTGTCCGGCCTTGGTCTTGAGGACCTGCGGCCGGATGACCTGCCGGACGGCCTGGTGATCGCCGACCGGAACGGCCTGGTGGTCTGCTTCAACGCCGCCGCGGCCCGGCTCACCGGGATCAGCCCGCGGGCCGCCCTCGGCCGCCCGCTGGACGAGGCACTGCCGCTGGAGGACCTGGACGGCCGCCGTTGGTGGCAACTGACCGATCCGTACGGCGGGTTGGCGATCCGCAGCCGGCAGCCGGAGCGCAATCTGCTGCTGCCCGGCTCCAACCGCGAGGTGCTGGTCTCCGCCCGGTACGTCCGTGAGCACGCCAAGGGGCCGGTGCGCCGGCTGGTGGTGGCACTGCGCGGCACCGAGGCCCGGCAGCGCACCGAGCGGGCCCACGCCGAGCTGATCGCCACCGTGGCGCACGAGCTGCGCTCCCCGCTGACCAGCGTCAAGGGCTTCACGGCCACCCTGCTCAACAAGTGGGAGCGGTTCACCGACGGCCAGAAGCGGGTGATGCTGGAGACCGTGAACGCGGACGCCGACCGGGTCACCCGCTTGATCGCCGAACTGCTGGACATCTCCCGGATCGACGCCGGGCGGCTGGAGATCCGCAAGCAGGTGGTCGACCTGGCCGCGGCGGTGCGCCGGCAGGTGGCGGGCAAGGTGGCCGCCGGGACCCCGGCCGAGCGGTTCGACATCCGGCTCGCCGAGGACCTGCCGCAGCAGTGGGCCGACCCGGACAAGGTCGACCAGGTGCTGGCCAACCTGTTGGAAAACGCGGTGCGGCACGGTGAGGGAACTGTCACCATCGAGGTGGCGCCGGCCAAGGAGATCGTGGAGCCGGCCAGTTGGGAGCACCCGGGCACGGCGCCGCGGGTCGTGGAGGGAACGGCGGTCACCGTGAGCGACGAGGGCAGCGGCATTCCGGAGGAGTCGATGCCGCGCGTCTTCACCCGCTTCTGGCGCGGTTCCAAGCGCGGCGGGACGGGCCTCGGGCTCTACATCGTCAAGGGCATCGTCGAGGCTCACGGCGGCACCATCCGCATCGACCGGGGGCTCGGCGGCGGCGCCCGGTTCCGATTTATCCTGCCCGCCGGGGTGCCCGAGTTCATGGTCTGACAGGACCGGCTCCACGGGCCCGGCGGGCCGTCCCCAACCAGGGCAACCACCGGGCGCGACTACACTCGACCTGGTGTAACGCCACCAAGACGAGCAGGAGCACGGGAAAACATCGAGATGTCGGCACCCAACAAGTCCTACGACCCGGTGGAGGTCGAGGCATTGAAGCCCGAAGAGGTCGAGCGCGCCCGTGACGAGGCGGTCGCCGCCTTCGCCGCCGCCGGCAGCCTGGAGGAGCTGAAGCAGGCCAAGGTCGCGCACACCGGCGACCGGTCCCCGCTCGCGCTCGCCAACCGCGAGATCGGCGCGCTGCCGCCGCAGGCCAAGGCCGCCGCCGGCAAGCTGATCGGCCAGGCCCGCGGTGCGGTCAACAAGGCGCTGGCGCAGCGTCAGGCCGAGCTGGAGGCCGAGCGCGACGCCCGGGTGCTGGTCGAGGAGGCGGTGGACGTCTCGCTGCCGTACGACCGGGTGCCGCGCGGTGCCCGCCACCCGCTGACCACGCTGGCCGAGCGGATCGAGGACACCTTCGTCGCGATGGGCTACTCGATCGCCGAGGGCCCCGAGGTCGAGGCCGAGTGGCTGAACTTCGACGCGCTCAACCTGGGCCCGGACCACCCGGCCCGCTCCATGCAGGACACCTTCTTCGTGGCCGCCGCCGACGGCTCGGCCGACTCCGGCATGGTGCTGCGCACCCAGACCTCGCCGGTGCAGATCCGCACCATGCTGGCCAAGGAACCGCCGCTGTACGCGGTCTGCCCGGGCCGGGTCTACCGCACCGACGAGCTGGACGCCACCCACACCCCGGTGTTCCGCCAGGTCGAGGGCATCGCGGTGGACGAGGGCATCACCTTCGCCGACCTCAAGGGCACCATCGAGCTGCTGGTCTCCAAGCTGATCGGCGACGAGCTGCCGCTGCGCTGGCGGCCCTCGTACTTCCCGTTCACCGAGCCGAGCGCCGAGGTCGACCTGCTCTGCTTCGTGTGCCGCGGTGAGAGCGTGGGCAACCCGGACCGCCCGTGCCGCACCTGCTCCTCCGAGGGCTGGATCGAGCTCGGCGGCTGCGGCGTGGTCAACCCGCGGGTGCTGGTGGCCTCAGGGGTGGACCCGGAGCGCTTCAGCGGGTTCGCGTTCGGCCTGGGCCTGGAGCGGATCCTGATGAACCGTCACAACGTCGCCGACATGCGCGACATGGTCGAGGGTGACGTCCGTTTCACTCTCCCGTTCGGGGTGGAGATCTGATGCGCGTCCCGCTTTCCTGGCTGCGCGAGTACGTCGACCTGCCGACGACGGTCACCGGTCGCGAGGTCGCCGAGAAGCTGATCCAGGCCGGCCTGGAAGTCGAGACCGTCGAGCAGCTCGGCGCCGACCTCAAGGGCCCGCTGGCGGTCGGCGAGGTGCTCTCCATCGAGGAGCTGACCGGCTTCAAGAAGCCGATCCGCTACTGCATGGTCAACGTCGGCGACGCCAACGGCACCGGCGAGCCGCAGGAGATCGTCTGCGGCGCGCGGAACTTCAAGGTCGGCGACAAGGTGGTCGTGGTGCTGCCCGGCGCCGTGCTGCCCGGTCCGTTCCCGATCGCGGCCCGGCAGACCTACGGCCGCACCTCGGCCGGCATGATCTGCTCGGCCCGCGAGCTCGGCATGGGCGATGACCATGACGGCATCATCGTGCTGCCGGAGCACTACGAGCCCGGCACCGACGCGATCGAGCTGCTGCAGCTGGTCGACGAGGTGCTGGACATCGCCGTCACCCCCGACCGCGGCTACTGCCTGTCGATGCGCGGGGTGGCCCGGGAGGCCGCCGCCGCCTTCGGGCTGCCGCTGGCCGACCCGGCGCTGCTGGACACCCCGCCGGCCAACTCCTACGGCTACCTGGTCAAGGTCGCCGACCCGGCCGGCTGCGACCGCTTCGTGGCCCGCACCGTGACGGGCATCGACCCGGCCGCCAAGTCGCCGATCTGGCTGCAGCGCCGCCTGCAGAAGATGCACATCCGGCCGATCTCGCTGACCGTCGACATCACCAACTACGTGATGCTGGAGATCGGTCAGCCGCTGCACGCCTACGACCGGAACCGCGTCTCGGGCGCGATCACGGTCCGTCGCGCGGGCGCCGGCGAGACCCTGACCACGCTGGACGGGGTCAAGCGCAAGCTGTCCGACGAGGACCTGCTGATCTGCGACGAGTCCGGCCCGATCGGCCTGGCCGGCGTAATGGGCGGCGCCTCGACCGAGATCCTCGACCCGGTGGCCGACCCGGAGACCGGCCAGGTCACCGGCACCACCGAGGTGATCATCGAGGCGGCGCGCTTCGACCCGGTCGCCATCGCCCGCACCGCCAAGCGGCACAAGCTGCCCTCCGAGGCTTCCAAGCGCTTCGAGCGCGGGGTCGACCCGGAGGCGGCCCGGGCCGCCGCGCAGCGCGCCGTCGACCTGCTGGTGCTGATCGCCGGCGGCACCGCCGAGGCCGGGGTCACCGACATCGCCGCCCCGCACCCGGTGCGCATCATCACCATCGCGGCCGATCTGCCGGACCGGGTCGCGGGCATGCCGTACGGCCGGGAGACGGTCGCCCGCCGGCTGCAGGAGGTCGGCTGCACGGTGATCGGGGCCGACCTGCTGGAGGTCACCCCGCCGACCTGGCGCCCCGACCTGACCGACCCCAACGACCTGGCGGAGGAGGTCATCCGGCTGGAGGGCTACGACAACGTGCCCGCCCGGATGCCCCAGGTGCCGCCGGGCCAGGGGCTGACGGCGGCCCAGCGGATGCACCGCCGGATCGGCGTGGCGCTGGCCGGGGCCGGCTACGTCGAGATCAACGCCTACCCGTTCATCGGCGACGCCGCCTTCGACGACCTGGGCCTGGCCGCCGACGACGTCCGCCGCCGCACCGTCAAGCTGGTCAACCCGCTGAACGACGAGGAGCCGGCGCTGCGCACCACGCTGCTGCCGGGCCTGCTCGGGGCGCTGCGCCGCAACGTCGGCCGCGGCAACACCGATCTGGCGATCTTCGAGACCGGTCTGGTCTTCCTGCCCGACGCGGAGTCGAAGGTGGCGCCGCGCCCGGCCGTCGACCGGCGCCCGACCGATGCCGAGCTGGCCGAGCTGGACGCCGCGTTGCCCAAGCAGCCGCGCCACGTCGCGGTGGCGCTGGCCGGGGAGCGGCCGCCCTCCGGCTGGTGGGGCAAGGGCGGGCAGGCCGGCTGGGCGGACGCCGTGGAGGCGGCCCGGGTGGTGGCGCGCGCGGCCGGCGTGGAGCTGGCGGTGCGTCAGGGTCAGAACGACCCCTGGCACCCCGGGCGCTGCGCGGAGCTGCTGGTCGCCGGCACCGACCGGGTCGTCGGCTACGCCGGCGAGCTGCACCCGCGGGTGGTCAAGGCGCTGCACCTGCCGGAGCGCACCTCGGTGATGGAGCTCGACCTGGACGCGCTGGCCGCCGACGGCGAGCAGCGGGTGCAGGGGCCGACGGTGTCCACCTTCCCGGTGGCCACCCAGGACGTCGCGCTGATCGTGGACAGCGAGGTCCCCGCCGCCGAGGTGGAGGCCGCGCTGCGGGACGGCGCGGGCGAACTGCTGGAGGCGATCCGGCTGTTCGACGTCTTCACCGGTGAGCAGGTGGGCGAGGGCAAGAAGTCGCTGGCCTACGCGCTGCGGTTCCGGGCCACCGACCGCACGCTGACCGCCGACGAGGCCTCCGCCGCCCGCGAGGCCGCCGTCGCCACCGCCGCCGAGCGGACCGGCGCGGTGCTGCGCGGGGCGTAACCGCCGCCAACACCCGTGGGGCCCCGGCCGGTTGGCCGGGGCCCCACGCTGTTTCACGCGGTGAGGAACGCGATGGCCGCCGGGAGCAGGGCCGGGGCGTGCAGCACGTCGTAGTGGGTGGCGCCGGGCAGCACGGCGAGCCGGGAGACCGGGCGGTCCGCGGCGGCCCAGCCCGCGTCCCGCCGGCCGCCGCCGAGCAGCCGCCAGAACTCGACCATGTGCGCCGGGGTGATCGAGTCGGCGTCGGCGAAGGCCAGCAGGGTGGGCACGTCGAGGGCGGCCACCTCGGTGGACCAGTCGTACTCCTGGGTCAGCAGGTCGCTCATCTTGGTGTGCAGCAGCGGCCAGTCCTCGGGGCGGGGCGCGACGGCGGCGTAGGTCTGGTAGATCGGGGAGGGCTTCATGGCCTCGGCCGACTCCGGGCCCATCTCGCCCATGGCCTCCAGGATCTCCGGGTACCAGCCGGACCGGGCGAACGCGATCGAGACCACCACCAGGCGCCGGACCAGCTCCGGGTGCTGGATCGCGGTGCGCAGCGCGGTGGAACCGCCGAACGAGTAGCCCAGCAGATCGGCCCGGCCCAGGCCGAGGTGCTTGATCAGTGCGGCGATGTCGTCACCCAGCGTCTCGTAGCGGATCGGCCGGTCGACGTCCGCGGTGCGGCCGTGACCCTGCAGGTCGACCGCGATCACCCGGCGGTGCTCGGCCAGCGCCGGGATCAGCGGCGCGACCATGTCGGTGGAGCCGAGGCCGCCGTGCAGCAGCACCAGCGGTTCGCCCGAGCCCTGCTCGGTGTAGTAGAGGTTGACTCCGTTGACCTCGGCGTAGCTCATGCGTGTGCCCTCTCCAGGCTTGTGGCCGGCTCTTCCAGGAGGGTAGACGGACGGCGGCGACCGAACTCATCGGTCGCCGCCGTCTTTCTCGGGAAGTTTTTTCGAGGGTCAGTCCAGGACGGCCTGCTCGACCAGCGCCGGCCGGGGCGGCCGCGCCGTCGTCGCGGGCGTGCGGCCGCCCCGGGCGACGGCCAGGAAGGTCAGCCCCGCGCAGACCGGGTAGCTCCAGGCGAGCGCCACCAGGTACCAGGGCAGCGCCGCGCCCGGGGCCAGGTGGGCGGCGGCCTTGCCGGCGGCCGGCACCATCCAGCTGCCGGCGGCCACCAGCCAGGCGGCGATCGCCAGCTGCCCGGCCCGGCTGCGCCGGATCGGCCCGTGCGCCAGGCAGATCAGGGCGGGCAGGAACCAGACGTAGTGGTGGCTCCAGGAGATCGGGCCGAGCAGCAGCCCGAGCAGCTGGACGGTGACCACCATGGCGAGGGTCTCGCCGCGCCGGGTGGCGGCCCGCAGCGCCAGCAGGCCACCGGCCAGCGCACCGAGCGCCAGCACGCAGTAGAGCGCGGACAGGCCGCCGTCATGGCCCAGGGTGCGGGCGACGGCGCCGCGCAGCGACTGGTTCTCGAAGGAGGCCACCTGGCCGACCCGGCTGGTGTCGTAGAGCTCGTGGAACCAGTACCGGGAGGAGTCCCTGGGGTCGATCACCCAGGCCGCGCCGACGGTGGCGAAGAAGACCACCGCCGACCAGACGGCCGCCCGCCACTTGCGGGCCGCCAGGAAGTACAGGCCGGTGACGGCCGGGACCAGCTTCAGCCCGGCGGCGATGCCGACGCCGGCACCGGCCGCGGGTGACCGGCCGCGGGTCAGGCCGACCAGCACGATCGCGGCCAGGATCAGGTCGATCTGCCCGAGGCCCAGGCTGTGCCGCACCGGCTCCAGCCAGAGCGCCAGGGCCGTCCAGAGCATCGCGGGCCGGCGCGGGTCCGGGTGGCCGAGCAGCCGGAACGAGCACTGCACCACCAGCCACAGCGCGCCCAGCGACAGCAGGTGCCAGACGCCGGCCGCGACCGGCCAGGGCAGTGCGGCCAGCGGCAGGAAGACCGCCGCCGCGAACGGCGGATAGGTGAACGGCAGCGGCTGGGCGTGCGGGTCCGAGCGGTGCAGCACGAAGTCGTACAGCGTGCCGTGCACCAGGCTGGGGGAGCCCTGGTAGTAGACCTTGAGGTCGAACATGTCGCCGGCCAGCACCGTGATCACCAGATGCACCGTCAGTGAGACGGCCAGCACCCAGCCTGCTCGGCGCAGCAGCGCCGCCCGGAACGCCGAGAGCCGCCCTTGCGGCGTGGTCATGAGCACACTCGGCCTTCCCCGATCTGTTCTGTTCGGGTACCACAGTACCGACCGGTCCGAGCCCGCCCGGTGGGCGAGCCCGACGGCCGGCCGCTTGGTCAGGCCGTGGCGGTGTAGTCGTAGAAGCCGCGGCCGGACTTGCGGCCGAGCAGACCGGCGTCCACCATCCGGGACAGCAGCGGGGGAGCGGCGAACAGCGGCTCCTTGAACTCCTCGTACATGCTCTCGGCGATCGAGACGATGGTGTCCAGGCCGATCAGGTCGCACAGCCGCAGCGGGCCCATCGGGTGGGCGCAGCCGGCCTCCATGCCCTTGTCGATGTCGGCGGCGGTGGCCACACCCGACTCGAACATCCGGACGGCCGAGAGCAGGTACGGCACCAGCAGCGCGTTGACCACGAAGCCGGCCCGGTCGCGGGCCCGGATCGGCTCCTTGCCGAGCGCCTCGACCGCGAAGGTCTCGATCCGGGTGGTGGTCTCGGCGGAGGTGGTCAGGGTGGGGATCACCTCGACCAGCCGCTGCACCGGCGCCGGGTTGAAGAAGTGCAGGCCGATCACCTGCTCGGGGCGGCTGGTGGCGGCGGCCAGCTTCACGATCGGGATCGAGGAGGTGTTGGAGGCCAGCACCGCGTCCCGGCGGGTGACCACCTGGTCCAGGGTCTGGAAGATCCGGACCTTGATCTCCTCGATCTCGGCGACCGCCTCGACCACCAGGTCGCGGTCGGCGAAGTCGGCCAGCTCGGTGGTGAAGGTGATCCGGCCCAGCGCCTCGTCACGCTGCTCGACGGTGAGCTTGCCGCGCTTGACGGCGGTGTCCAGCGAGTTGCCCACCCGGGCCCGGCCGAACTCCAGCGCCTCGGCACTGGCCTCCGAGACCATCACGTCCAGTCCGGAGCGGGCGAAGACCTCGGCGATGCCCGACCCCATGAGGCCGCAGCCGACCACCCCTACGCGCGCGATGTCGCTCACTCAACTTGCCTTTCCGAAGTCCGGATGGGCGGGATCGCCGCCCGGCCGGCTCGACCGTTGTCGCTCGACCGTACTACCTGGCACGCCTCGGTGGGGCCAGTGCCCCACGCAATCGGCCATTACGCCGTTCGAATGACGCCCATTCGAATGATCGCGGCAGCCGGGCCCGTGTGGTCCGGCACCGGGGTCCGGCCCGGCCGCGATGCTGTCCGGGTGAACCGGGCCGGGCGGTCGGCACCCGGTAGGGCGGTGGAGGGAGCGGCGATGCGCAGCGGCACGTTGGAGGGGCAGGTCGCGCTGATCACCGGGGCCGGGCGGGGCATCGGACGGGAGATCGCGCTCGGGCTGGCCGCCGAAGGCATGGCCGTGGGGCTGGTCGGCCGGACGCTGGAGACCCTCACCGGGACGCTCAAGGCCTGCGCCAAGGAGGGCGCCCGGGGGATCGCCGTGACCGTCGACGTGACCAAACTCGGCTCGGTGCGCGAGGCGGTGCGCAGCGTCGAGCGGGACCTCGGGCCGATCGACCTGCTGGTCAACAACGCCGGCCAGGTGGACCGGGCCGAGGTGCCGGTCTGGGAGGTCGACGCGGGGCAGTGGTGGCAGGTGATCGAGGTCAACCTGCGGGGGCCGTTCAATCTGCTGCGCAGCGTGCTGCCCGGCATGGTGGCGCGCCGCCGCGGCCGGGTCATCAATCTCAACTCCGGCTTCGCGGTGCGGCCCGACGGCCACTACACCGCCTACGCCACCTCCAAGGGGGCGCTGCTCCAGCTCTCCGACAACATCGCCGACTCGCTGGCCGCCCACCATGTGGTGGTGCTGGACGTCAGCCCCGGGGCGGTGGCCACCGACATGACGGCCGGCATGCCGATGTTCAAGGACAAGACGGAGTGGAACAGCATCCCCTACATGGTGGCGGTCGTCGTGGACGCCGCCCGTGGGCGCTTCGACGCGCTGCACGGGCGGTTCATCCACGCCGGCCGCGACGACCTGGAGCAGCTGGTGGCACAGGCCGAGCGGATCCGCGCCCTGGACGCCCGCACGCTGCGGCTGCGCCCGTACGGCGACGACGATCCGCTGGCCTGATCCGCCACCTGGGCCGAGTCGGCTCAGCCGGCGGCCGACTCCGCACCGAGGAAGACGCAGGCGGTCAGCGCGGGCTGGTCGCTGCGGTTGTGCCAGGCGTGCCGGGAGCCGCGCTGCACCACGCAGCTGCCGGCCGTCAGCTTGCTCTCGGTGCCGTCCTCCAACTCCAGCCAGAGCTCGCCCTGGAGCACCACCATCAGATCGACGGTGTCGGTGGCGTGCCGCCCGGCCGCGTCAGGGGTGATCGCGGCCAGCATGCCCGGGAAGGTCTGCTCGACCTCGGCGAACAGCTCCGCCGGGTCGCCCTCCGGGGCCGCCGCAGCGCCGTCCGGCGGCCAGTTGACCACCACGAAGCGGAAGGCGCCCGGCTTGGCCGGGAAGTACGGCTCGAAGCTCGCGGCCTCGGAGCCGGTGCCGACGGCGGGCGTGCCGTCGGCACCCCACACCCGGAAGAACTCATAGCCGGGCATCGCCCTCAGGACGACCGGGTCGACCGGTCCCTGCGCGTCCACCACCGACGAGCCGTCGGCCCGACGGCCGGCGACGAACCGCTGTATCTCCATGGTTCTTCCTCCTGAGGATGGGTCGGTCAGTCAGCCGGAGTGGTGCAGTCGGGCCGGCAGCAGGGCCGCTACGGCGGTGACGGCCAGCAGCAGGGCGACCGCGGAGACCAGCATGGACAGGTGCATGCCGGCGATGAAGCCCGAGCCGCTGGCGGCCAGGGCACCGAACACCGCGACCCCGATCGCGCCGCCGATCTGCCGGGCGGAGTTGAGGATGCCCGAGGCCAGGCCGGCCCGCTCGTGCTCCACCGACTCCAGCATCGCGGTGGTCAGCGGCGGCACCGCGAGCCCACCGCCGATGCCGAGCGGCACCAGCAGCACCAGCACCAGGGCGATCGCGGTGTGCCGGCCGACCACCAGCAGCGCCAGCAGGCCGGCGGCCTGGATCAGCACTCCGATGATCAGCGGCAGCCGCGGCCCGAACCGGTTGGTCAGCCGCCCGGCGGTCACATTGACCACGGTGGTGAAGGCGGTCATCGGCACGAACATCAGACCGGCGCTCAACGGCGAGGCCCCGCGCAACTGTTGGAAGTACAGCGTGAGCACGAAGACGAAGCCGTAGTAGCTGAAGTTCAGCGCGAAACCGGTGCAGGTGCAGAGCGCCACCGCACGGTGGCGGAACAGGCTGAGCGGCACCGCCGGGCGCTCCTGGCGGCTCTCGATCACCACGAACGACACCGCGCAGACCACGAACACCAGCAGCGCGAGCAGCGTGCCGGTCGCGGTCCAGCCGTGGGCGCCGCCGTTGATCACCGCGAAGACCAGCCCGGCCAGGGCCGCCACGGCGGTGAACTGGCCGCCGAGGTCGAGCGAGGCGGTGCCGGGCCGCGACTTGGGCGCCTTGACCAGTCCGGCCAGCGCCGCGATCCCGACCGGCAGGTTGATGAAGAAGATCCACCGCCAACCCAGCCCGTCGGTGAGCGCGCCGCCGACCACCGGTCCGGCGGCCACCGCGACACCACCGCCGGCGGTCCACAGCGCGATGCCGCGGGCCCGGCCCGCCGGGTCGCTGTAGGCCTGCCGGACCAGCGAGAGCGAGGCCGGCAGCATCACGGCCGCCGCCGCGCCCTGCACCGCCCGGGCGGCGATCAGGGTGCCCAGGTTCGGTGCGAAGCCGCAGATCGCGGACATGACGGTGAACATGGCCAGACCCCAGCCGAACGCCTTGGAGGCGCCGATCCGGTCGGCCACCGACCCGGCCGAGAGCAGCAGGGCCGCGAAGACCAGGGTGTAGGCGTCCACCACCCACTGCAGTCCGGAGACCTGATTGCCCCACTGCCGCCCGATGGCCGGCAGCGCCACGTTGACCACCGTGGTGTCGAGCGTGGTGATGAAGAACCCCAGACAGGCGACCGCGACCACCAGCGGGCCGGTGGCGCCGGCCTGGGTGGCGGCGGGGGACGCTCCCGCCTGGGTGTCCTGTTGGGTTCCTGGTTGTGTGGTCCGGTCCATGATGCCCCTTCAGCGGCCGGGGCCGCTGCTCGCGGTGGTTCGTCGGTGCTCCGCGCTAGCCCTGTGGCCGCGCGGCGGTCATGGGCGCGAAGGCCTCAAGGGCCTTCGTGACCCGGGTGCGAGCGGCCTCGGGCGTGATGTCCGGGCCGACGATCGCGGGATCGAAGTTGAAGTCGAGGAAGATCTCGGTGGCGCCCGCCTCCCAGCAGCGGTGGAGGTCCTCGGTCACCTGCTCGAACGGGCCCCGGAACAGCTCGCGTTCGCCGTCCGGGCGCAGCGCCTGCTGGTCGGTGTCGAGGAACGTGGTGGCCCGCACCACCACCCGGAAGGCCTGCGGGTCGCGGCCGGCCTTCTCGGCGGCGGCCCGCACACCGCGGGAGGCGGTGGCGATGTCGCTCAGGGTCACGAACCCGGGGCTGACCCAGCCCTGGGCCACCCGCCCGGCCCGGGCGAAGGCCTCCGGGGTCGATCCGCCGAGCAGCAGCGGGAAGGTCTCCTGGTCCGGCCGCGGCCGCACCAGGGTGCGCGGCAGCTCGGTGAACTCGCCCTTGAACTCGGCGATTTCGCCCTCCCACATGCGCCGCATGACCTCGGCGTACTCCAGCATCCGGGCCACCCGGCGGCCCATCGGCACCCCGGCGGCGATGAACTCCTCCTGGGACCAGCCCTGGGCGAGGCCGACGTCGAGCCGCCCGCCGGAGATCCGGTCCAGCTGGATCAGCTGCTTGGCCAGCATCGCGGGCGCGGTGAACGGCGCGTTGATCACCGAGAAGCCGAGCCGCACCCGGCTGGTCACGGCGGCGACCTGGGCCAGCGTGGTGACCGGCTCCGCCACACCGTGGTTGAAGGCCGGCTCGAACTCGGAGGTCCACTCGGCGTCGTCGGTGGAGAGCGGGAAGAGCAGGCGGCTGAACGTCCACAACGAGTGGTAGCCGAGCTCCTCCGCCAGCCCGGCGATCCCCTTCTGGTTGTCGGGAGTCGCCCAGGCGCCCGAGAGCGGCACACCGACCCCGAGCAGACCCGTCTGAGCAGTCGTCATCAGGCTTCCCCCTCGCTGGGCGCGAACCGCATCTCCGCCGGCACCTGCTCGGCGTAGGCGTAGGTGTCGTAGAGCTCACGCAGCACCGCGATCTTGCCGTCCACCACCTGGAACATGCCGTAGTAGTGGTTGGTGTAGTCGGCGCCGTTCGGCAGGACCATCTTGCTCAGGTACTCGACCAGCGCCCACTGCGGGTCGGCGAAGGCCTCGCTGCGGACCACCGGGAGGTCGATCTCCTTCATGACGGCTGCGACCCCGGTGTAGAGGGTGCGGACCTGGTCGCCGACCAGCCGGGTCGGGGCGCCGGGCGGGGCGAGCGGCATGTCCATCACCACGTCGTCGGCCAGGCAGGCGAAGGCGCCTTCCAGGTCGCGGGCGGCGATCGCGGCCAGGAAGGCGCGGGCCACCTGCTGGGCCTCGCCGCCGGGCTGGGCCGCCACCGCCGGGTCGCCGCTGCGCCAGAGCACGGTGTCGGTGATGCCGGCGATCCGCCAGCCGGCCCCGGTGCGGCGCAGGTCGAAGCGGTAGTGCCCACTGGTCTCCACCCGCGGGTCCCGGTCGACGGCCGAACCGACCAGCCGCAGCTGGTACTTGGCCGCGCAGGTGGCGGTTCCGTCGGTGCCGGCCTCGACCAGGTGGTCGGTGATCTGACGGTGGATCGAGCGGGCCCGGGCGACCTGCGCGGACCAGTCGTCCACCAACTGCTGCCGGGTCACGGTGAACTGCTCGCCGGGCGATCCGGCGACCACCCGGTCGGTGAACAACTCGGCGAGGGCCGGCCAGTTCTGCTGGTCGAACAACCACCCGAATCTCGTACACAACTCGACGATGTCGTTCCGGTCGAGGGAATCCTGTGGCCTCTGTGTCATGTGCTGCTCCCTTCGGGAGTCCGCCGGTCAGGCGGGCGCCAGGTGCGGTGCGGCGGGGGCTGGTTGTACAGCGGAGAACCCTGCGGGGTCGAGGCAAACAGCCCGCGCCTGACACAGTCAAGTTCTTGGTCAAATCAGATGGGCAGAAATCCGGTTACGAGGTCCAACTATGCAAGATAACCCAATACTTGGTCACATTGACGCGGTGTCAAAGATTTTGTCTATGCTTGGCTTGTGGTGAGTCGGCTGCGGTGCGCCCTCGGGCGGCCCGGCCTCAGTTTCCGCACTTCCCCACTTCCCCGGAGGGAGACAATCGTGTCCGACCTCATCCGCCCTGAGAAGGTCACCTTCACCAGTGGTGGTACCAAGCTCGTCGGCAACCTCTACCGTCCGCCCACGGCCGCCGCCGCCCCGGCGCCGGCCGTCGTGGTCACCGGCACCTGGACGTCGGTCAAGGAGCAGATGGCCGCCCGCTACGCCGCCGGGCTGGCCGCGGCGGGTTACACCGCACTGGCCTTCGACTTCTCCGGCTCCGGTGAGTCCGACGGGACGCCGCGCGACTGGGAGAACCCGGCCGGCAAGGTGGCGGAGATCGCCGTCGCCGCCGACTTCCTGCGCTCGCTGCCCGGCGTGGACGCCGACCGGATCGGCGGCCTGGGCGTCTGCGCGGGCGCCGGCTACACCGCGGTGGCCTCCGCGCGCGGCGCGGGCTTCCGCTCGCAGGCCATGATCGCGCCCTGGCTGCACAACGCCGAGGTGCTGGCGGGCCTCTACGGCGGCTCGGAGGTGGTCGCCGGGCTGATCGCGCGCGGCGAGGCGGCGGCCGAGAAGTACCGGCAGACCGGCGAGGTGGACTACGTGCCGACCGCCAGCGCGGAGGACGAGCGGTCGCCCATGTACGGCAGCTTCGACTACTACCTGGACAGCTCCCGGGGCGCCGTGCCGCAGTGGCCCAACCGGTTCGCCGTGCTCAGCTGGGCCGACTGGCTGACCTTCGACCCGATCGCGGTGGCCCCCGAGGTGACCGTCCCCACCCTGCTGGTGCACAGCCGGGACGCCGCGATCCCGGAGGGCGTGGACCGCTTCCACGCCGGCCTGACCGCGCCGAACGAGCTGCACTGGCTGACCGGTGGCCAGTTCGACTTCTACGACGGCGAGCCGACCGTGACCGCCGCCCTCGACCTGGCGGCGGCGCACTTCGGCCGCACGCTCTGACGGCGGCTCACCAGCCCCGCCGACGGCCGGTCAGCTGCACAGCTGGCTGGCCGTCACCGCGCTCAGACCGCGCTGCCGCAGTGCGTCCAGCACTGCGGGCAGGGCGTCCACGGTGCCCTTGTGCCCCATGTGCAGCGCCACCACCGAGCCCGGCTTGATCCCGCTCAGGATCCGCCGCTGCACCGCCTCCGCGCCCGGGTCCGCGTAGTCCATCGGATCCAGGTCGTAGGAGAGGCAGTGGTCGTAGCCGGCCTTCTTCGCCTGCTTCCTGACCACCGGGGTGGCGAACTGGGCGGCGGAGGGGCGGAACCAGCGGCCGATCGAGCCGGTGAGCGCCCTCAGCCGGTCCGCACAGCCGCTGATCTCGGCATACACCTGGTCCGGGCCGAGGGTGGCCAGGTCCAGGTGGTTCAGGGTGTGGTTGCCCAGTTCGTGGCCGCCGTCCAAGATCCGCCCGGCGAGCTGCGGCTGCTGGTCCAGCCAGCTGCCGACCGCCAGCACGGTCAGCCGCGCGCCCCGCTGCTCGGCGGCCGCCAGGAGCGCCGTGGCCAGTGCCGGGTCGCCCTGGCCGTGGAAGGTCAGCGCCACCTGTGGGCGGTCGCGCGGCCCCGAGACCACCTCCTGCGGGGTGTTCGGGGCCAGCGCGGGCAGCGCCGCGGCGAACGGCGGGGCGCTGCCCGGCGATGAGGGGCTGGCCGTCGGGCTGGCGTGCGGCATCCGGTTCGGATCGAGCGGCGAGCCGCCGTTCGGCTGCGGATCGGCCGAGTGCGGCCCGCCGGCGCCGGTGGCGGCCTCCTGGCCGCAGCCGGTCAGCAGTTCGCCGGCCGCGGTCAGGGTGGCCAGTTGGGCGGTGGTGCGCAGGATGCTGCGGCGGTCGACTGTCATCGACAACCAGCATAAATACGCCGGAATCAGACAGCGATCCGAACGTCGGCAGTCCGTCAGGCCCGGACGCCCTGACGGGCGTCGCTCGGCTCGATTCGGAAGACGCCGTAGCCGTAGCCGTCCGCCCTGATCAGACGGTCCGTCACCGCTGCGCCGCGCACCACGAGACCGGTGACCGGGCCCACCGGCTCGGCCGGCACCAGCTCCGCCGGCTCCCGACGCGGATTGACCACGACCAGGTGATGGCGCCCGCGCCGGTAGACGAACGGATATCCGTCGTGCAGCACCGTCACGCTGCCACCGGTTCCGAGCGCGGGCGTGTCGCGGCGCAGCCGGATCAGCCGGCGGACCTGCTGGAGCAGCGAGTCCGGGTCGGTGCGCTGGGCGGCGGCGTCGGGCCGGGCCGGGTCCGGATCGATCGGCAGGTAGAGCGCGGCCGGATCGGCGGTGGAGAACCCGGCGTTCGGCGCGGCGTCCCACTGCATCGGGGTGCGCGAGCCCTGCCGGGCCTCGGTGCCGAGCTGGCTGCCCTCCTTCTCCGGCAGGCCCGGCACGTAGCGCATGCCGATCTCGTCGCCGTAGTAGATCACCGGCAGGCTGGGCCAGCTGAGCAGGAAGGCGAACGCGCAGCCGACCTGCTCCCGGGTGCGCGGGCCGCAGACCAGCCGGGAGAAGTCGTGGTTGGCGGTGGGCAGCGCGACCAGGCCGTGCCCGTCGACGGCCCGTTCGGCCTCCTGCCAGGCGGCCAGGAACTCGGCCATCGAGCCGCCGCCCGCCGGATCGAAGTAGCAGGGCTCGCCGTGCGCCCAACTGCCTTGGCTGCCGGTGCCGTTGTCCCAGAGCGAGCGCAGGCCGCGACCGGTGAAGTGCAGGAAGAAGTCCGCGTGGAAGCCGGCCGGGACGGACCGGGCCGGGTCGCCCCACTCGGAGATCAGCACCCGGTCGGGGTAGTGCTCGTCCAGCCAGTCGCGCAACTCGCGCCACAGCCGGGCGGTCTCAGCGTGCTCCGGGTCGTCCTTGACCAGGGACGAGGCCATGTCCACCCGGAAGCCGGCCACGCCGAGCTCGAACCAGTGCGCCATGATCTCCCGCAGCGCCGCCCGGTTGGCCCGCGGACCCGGGGCGTCCACCGGGCTGCGCCAGGGCTCGGCCGGGTCGGTGCGGGCGTAGCCGAAGTTGAGCGCGGGCTGGATCGGATAGAAGTTGGCCCGGTAGAAGCCGCCGCGGCGGCCCTGGTTGGGGATCCAGGAGTGCACCGGGGCGGTGATCCGGTCCGACCAGATGTAGCGGTCGTCCGCCGGGTCGTGGACGGCCTGCTGGAACCACGGGTGGCGGTGCGAGGTGTGCCCGGCCACCAGGTCGAGCAGCACCCGGATGCCGCGCTCCCGGGCGGCCGCCACCAGCGCGACCAGGTCGGCGTTGCTGCCGTAGCGCGGATCGATGGCCAGGTAGTCGGCGACGTCGTAGCCCGCGTCGCCGAACTCGGAGGCGAAGCACGGGCTCAGCCAGACCGCGGTGACCCCGAGGTCGGCGAGGTGGTCGAGCCGGGCGGTCAGCCCCGGCAGGTCGCCGATCCCGTCACCGTCGGAGTCGGCGAACGACTGCGGATAGATCTGGTAGAGCACGGCCTCGGCGAACCAGTCGGGCACGGACACGGGGGCGGTCATCGCACGGCCTCCAGGAGCGGGTGGACGGCTACTGACCGATGATGCGTCAGTTCTCCTGGCGGCGTGACCGGTTCGCCGGTTTGCCGAAGGACTCTCAGGTCTCGCGCAGGCCGGTCAGGTGCGCGAACACCACCACGTTGGCGGTGTAGTCGCCGCGCTGGCGGTCGTAGGCGCCGCCGCAGGTGATCAGCCGCAGCTGGGCGTCCTTGGTCCTGCCGTAGACCCGGTCGTCCGGGAATGCGTCCTTGGCGAAGACCTCCACGCTGTCCACCGTGAAGGTGGCGGTCACCTTGTCGTCCCGGTCGATGTCCACGGTGTTGCCCTGGGTGAGCGTGCTCAGACCCCAGAAGACCGCGGGCGCGGTCTTGGTGTCGACATGGCCGAGCACGATCGCCGCGCCCTTGTTACCCGGCACCGTGCCGCCCTGGTACCAGCCGACCAGGTTGGTGTCGCTCGGCGGCGGGGCGTTGAGCACCCCGTCCGGGGCCAGGTCGAGGCCGGTGAACGGGGCGTTGACGCTGATCGCCGGAATGGACAGCCGGACCGGCTTGGCATCCGGAACCACGATCGCCGGGGAGGTCCGCCGGGCGGTGGCCGAGGCCTGGGCGCTCGGGCTGCCCGCGGCCTGCGCGGCGGCCTGCGGCAGCGGCGGCATCGCCGGGCGCGGCTCCGCCGAGCGGTGGAGCATCAGCAGGCCGAGCAGGCAGGACAGCAGCGCGGCGAACAACGCGTTCCGGCGCCGACGGCTCAGCTTGTCGTTGAACGGAGCGGGGTCGCCGTCGGGCGGAACCTGGAGGCGCATGGCCGGACCTTTCTGGGCGTGCGTGCGTGCGGCGTGCGGGCGGCGGGCGGAGACGGTGGGCGGGAGCGCCGCCGCGCGCCGGGCCCGAGGGGACGGGCGGGCCGGCGCGCGGGGCGGGTGGTCCGGCCGAGGGAGACCGCCGGCCGGACCACGTGCGGGGTGACTACTGGGCGCCCGCGGACTTGCGGCGGCGCAGCGCGACGAAACCGACGACCAGGCCGCCGGTCAGCAGCACGGTGCCGGTCGCCAGGCTGTTGTCACCGGCCAGCGCGCCGAAGCCGCCACCGGTGTGCACGCCGCCGTGCGGGCGCTGCTCGTCGTTGCGCTGGCCGGCCTGGTCGTCCGCGGGGGCGTTGTCCTTGGCGGTCAGCCCGCTGAGGTCCTTGTCGGTGACCTGCTTGTCGTCCGTCTTGAGGCCGCCGAGCTTCTGGTCGTCGAGCGACTTCTGGTCGGTGAGCTGCTTGTCGTCCGACTTCTGGGCGCCGAGCTTCTGGTCGTCCAGCTTCGGGCTGCTGAGCTTCTGGTCGTCCAGCGGCTTCTGGTCGGTGAGCTGCTTGTCGTCCAGCGCCTGGCCGCTGAGCTTCTGGTCATCAACCTTCTTGTTGTCGTCCGCCGTCGTCCCGGAGGTCGGGGCCCCGGAGATCGAGGCCGCGGAGCTCGGGACCGCGGACATCGAGGCCGCGGAGATCGAGGCCGCGGCACTCGAGGCCGCGGCACTCGGCGCCGCGGAGAACGAGGCCGCCGAGGACGGGGCCGCGGAGAACGTGTCGACGGCGCCGCCGGGCGTGGTGTCGGCGAAGGCGATGGCAGCCGGGGCCAGGCTCAGCGCGGCAGCGGTGAGACCGGCGAGGGCGAGGTGCTGTACACGACGCATGGTGAGGATTTCCCTTTCCAACGCGCACACGGACGGGCCGACAGTCAGTCGGCGGGGGACATCCGCGGGCTTCTGCTCCACCGTCAGCTGCCGGGCGGTCGGCTGCCACTACATCGCGTGCGAACGTGTGACGTTGCGTCCACATGGGCGGAATTCCCGTTCACCGTCCGTGAGCGAGTGCGGCCCGGCGGGTGCATCCTGGAGGGGTACCAGTGGAGGTGATGGTGATGACGAAGACGCTGGTCGGATGGCACATCGAGGTGGAGTTCATGGAGGAGCCCCCCGCACACCGCGGCGGCGGCCATGCTCAGACTCCCGGACGGACGGGAGCTGAGGGCGCGCGGCGACACCAGCCGGCACCCCTCCGACCCGGAGCAGTTGCGGGTCGGCGAGGAGGTCGCGGCGGCCAGGGCACTGCAGGAGCTGGCCAGGCAGCTGCTGGACAAGGCCCACATCGAGATCGACGAGCTCGGGAAGGTGCCCAGCTATCCGCTGTGACCGCCGGTGACCAACCCGGCGGGCGGCCCGGTCCCCGGACCGGGCCGCAGCCACGTCCGTGTCAGGGGCCGTGGCCGGTCGCGCCGAGCTGACGAGTCAACATGACGGGGCCTGGGTACGGTCCCCGGGCATGAGACACCACCGGTTACCCTCGATGGCGGTCATCGCCACCGTGCTGTTCGCTTTCGCCGCCGCGCTGCTCGGCCCGGTCGGCACCGCCTGGGCGGGCTCCGTGCACAACGGCGCCAGCCAGCCCGTCTACTCCTACACCGACGCCATCCGGGAGAGCGTCTGGGTCGACACCGGAACCGTGGTCAACGGCGCACCCGTCCGGGTCGCCGCCGACATCATCCGGCCCCGGGAGCCGGCCGCCCACGGCCGGCGGATACCCGTGATCATGGACGCCAGCCCGTACTACTCCTGCTGCGGGCGCGGCAACGAGAGCCAGGTCAAGACCTACGACGCCAACGGCGAGCCGGTGCAGTTCCCGCTCTACTACGACAACTACTTCGTGCCGCGCGGCTACGCCGTGGTGCTGGTCGACCTGGCCGGCACCAACCGGTCGGACGGCTGCGAGGACGTCGGCGGCCCGCTTGAGGTGGCCGGTGCCAAGTCGGTCATCGACTGGATCAACGGCCGTGCCACCGCGCACAGTTCACGCACCGGCGGCACCGAGGTCAAGGCTTCCTGGGCCGACGGCTCGGTCGGGATGATCGGCAAGTCCTGGGACGGCACCATCGCCAACGGCGTGGCGGCCACCGGAGTCGACGGCCTGAAGACCATCGTGCCGATCTCCGCGATCAGCTCCTGGTACGACTACTACCGCTCGCAGGGCGCTCCGCTCTACCCGGGCACCCCCGCCGACCTGGCGAGCTATGTCGAGGACCCGGCCACCACCGCCCGCTGCGCCACCACACAAGGCGAGTTGGCCGCCGGCGCCCCCTACAGCGGCGACTGGACCTCGTTCTGGCAGCAGCGCGACTACGTGGCCAACGCGGACAAGGTGAAGGCCAGCGTCTTCGTGGTGCACGGCCAGCAGGACCTCAACGTCCGCACCGTGCACTTCGGGCAGTGGTGGGACGCGCTGGCCGCCCGCGGGGTGCCGCGCAAGATCTGGCTCTCCCAGACCGGCCACGTCGACCCGTTCGACTACCGGCGCTCGGCCTGGGTGGACACCCTGCACAGCTGGTTCGACCACTATCTGATGGGCGTCGACAACGGCATCGACCGCCAGCCGATGGCCGACATCGAGCGCGCCCCCGACCAGTGGTCCACCGACGCCAAGTGGCCCGCGCCCGGCACCCGGTTGACCACCGTGCACCTGAACCCCGGCACACTGGGCGGCAGTTCGACAAACTCGGGCACCGTCGGCTTCACCGACGACCCGAGCCGCGACGAGAACGCCTGGGCCGCCGACGTCGACCGCAGCACCCCCGACAAGACCGTGTTCAGCACCGGGGCGCTCGACCACGACCTGCGGATGTCCGGCAGCGGCGACCTGACCCTCACGGTCGGCTCCAGCACCACCAGCGCCCACCTGAGCGCGGTGCTGGTGGACATCGGGCCCGCCACGATCCGCAACTACCTGGGCTCGGGCGAGGGGATCACCACGCTGACCACCCGCTCCTGCTGGGGCGAAGGCACCCCGGGCGACACCGGCTGCTTCCTGGACACCGCCGCCGACACCTCGCAGGTCGGCGCCACGGTCTTCAGCCGCGGCTGGATCGACCTCGGGCACTACGCCTCGCTCGACCACGGCCAGGCGCTCACCCCGGGCACGCCGTACCGGATGACCGTGCACCTGTCGCCGACCGACCACGTGGTCCCGGCCGGGCACCGGCTGGCGCTGATCGTGGCCGGCACCGACAACGGCCTGATCGACCCGCCGGACACCAAGCCGACGCTCACCGTGGACCTCGGCCACTCCGAGCTGCGGCTGCCGCTGGTCGGCGGGACCGGCGCGCTGCCGGGCAGTCAGCAGCCCAGGGCGGCGGCGAGCCAGGCGGCTCCGCTCGCCGTTCTGACGGGTCGCCAACCGGCCGATCTCCGCTGATGAGTCGAGGGTGGGGGCGGTCTCGATCGGCCGCCCCCACCCGGGCCGTCACGGCGCGAGCTGCTCGCCGGTCGCCGCCCGGCGCACCGTGATCGCCTCCATCGGGCAGAGCTCGGCGGCCTCCACCACCTCGTCCAGCGCGTCGGTGCGCGCCCGCAGCGGGCGGGCCCGGCCGTCGCTGAGGGCCAGATCATCGGGGGCGCTGGCCACGCAGAGACCGGTGCCCGCACAGCGCAGGCGGTCCACGGACACCGTCAGGCTGCCCCGCTCGCCCTGCTGGGCGTCCCCGGCGCTCACCAGGTGGCCGGCAGGGTCAGCGGGCTGCGGGTGAGCAGGCCCCGCCGCCACTCGATCTCCGCCACCGGCACGGCCAGCCGCAGCCCCGGCAGCCGGCGGGCCAGCCGGTGCAGGGCCAGCTCCAGCTCCATCCGGGCCAGCCAGGCGCCCAGGCAGTGGTGCGGGCCGGCGCCGAAGGTCAGATGCGGCGTGCCCGCCGGGTTGAACAGCTCCGCCTGCCAGTCGGCCGGGTAGACCTGCGGATCGTGGTTGGCGCCGAAGGTGTCCGCGGCCACCACCGAGCCGGCCGGGATCAGCACCCCGCCGATCTCCACATCCTCCTTGGCCCGGCGCAGCAGCCCGGGCAGCACCTTGTTCTCGCCGAGCGGCACGCTGCGCAGCAGCTGCTCGGCGGCCGCGCCGGCCTCGTCCTCGCCGGCGGCCAGCTGCTCCCAGGCGTCCCGGCCGTCGCCGAGCAGGTAGACCAGGGCGTTGCCGAGCGAGGTCATGGTGGTCTCGTGGCCGGCCACCACCAGCCCGATGGCCAGTCGCACGATCTGGTGCTCCGTCACCTCGCCGTCCTCGTCGGCGGCCAGCACCAGCGAGCTGACCAGGTCGTCGCCGGGCTCGGCGCGGCGCTTGGCCACCAGGGCGGTGCCGAAGGCGAGGAAGTCGACGATCGCGTCCTGCACCTGCTCCGGGGTGTAGGCGGAGGCGGAGAGCGCGTGGTCGCTCCAGTAGGCCAGCCGCTTGAGGTCCAGGCCGTCCAGGCCCATCAGCCGGCTGATCACGGCGACCGGCAGCGGGCGGGAGAAGGCGCTGATCAGGTCGGCGGGCTGGGCGGCGTCGCTCAGCCGGCTCACCAGGTCCTCCACCACGGTGGCGACCCAGGGCCGCCAGCGGGCGATGGCGCGCGGGGTGAAGGCGCGCTGCACGGTGCGGCGCAGCCGCTGGTGCTCCTGGCCGTCGAGGTTGAGCAGCCCCTCCGGGTCGTCCAGCAGGTTGGGGTAGGGGGTGAGCGGGGGTGCGTCGGGGGCGTACAGGGTGGCCCGGTCCAGGCGCGGATCGGTGAGCACCTGGCGCACGTCGGCGTGGCGGCGGACCAGGTAGACCGGGGTGCCGGTGAGCAGGGTGGTGAGCTCGGGCGGGCCGGCCTGCATCGCCTGGCGGCAGTGCAGCGGGATGAGGGCTTCGGTGGGTGCGGCGTCGCTGGGGTCGAGGGACACGGTTCCTCCGGGAGTAGGCCTGGCTACTGACGGTAGACGGCAGATCACTCCTCAACCAGGGGGCGTTATCGGCCAGTTGAGGGGCGCGCGGCACTGCGCCGGGCGCCGGTTTGCCGGTCTGAGGGCGGCAGGCGCATCGTGGAGAAAGGATCAGGAGGTGCCTGCGGTGGACGAGGCGGTGATTCGCACAGCGGGACTGACCAAGATCTATCCGAAGTCCGAGACCCCGGCCGTCGACGGACTGGACCTCCAGGTGCGCCACGGCGAACTGTTCGGCCTGCTCGGCCCCAACGGCGCCGGCAAGACCACCACGGTGGGCATGCTCACCACCCGGGTGGTGCCGACCGCCGGGCAGGCCTGGATCGGCGGCATCGACGTGGTCGGCCGGTCCACCCTGGTCAAGCAGGTGATCGCGGTGGTCTCGCAGCAGAACACCCTGGACCGCTCGCTGACCGTGCGGGAGAACCTGTTCTTCCACGGCCTGCTGTTCGGCTACTCCCGTCGGTCGGCCCGCCGCACCGCCGACGAGCTGCTGGACCGCTTCCACCTCGCCCGCTGGGGCGATTCCCAGGTCCGGGCGCTCTCCGGCGGCATGGCCCAGCGGCTGATGGTGGCCCGGGCGATCTTCCACCGCCCCGCCGTGCTCTTCATGGACGAGCCGACGGCCGGACTCGACCCGCAGAGCCGACTGGCCCTCTGGGGGATCCTGTCCGAGCTGATCGCCGAGGGGCAGACCATTCTGCTGACCACCCACAACATGGAGGAGGCCGACCAGCTCTGCGACCGGGTGGCGATCATCGACCATGGCCGGATCCTGGCCCTGGACAGCCCGGCCGCGCTCAAGCAGGCGGTGGACGCCGACACCGTGGTGACCGTGCAGGCGCCCGGTGAGCCCGCCGAGCTGGCCCGGCTGCTGGCCCGCGAGGTCGACGGGGTCAACCGCACCCGGCTGCTGCCCGGCGGGGTGGAACTCCAGGTCACGGTGGCCGGCAGCAACCGGCTGCTGCCGCGGGTGCTGAACGCGGCCGAGGGCGGCGGCTTCCAGGTGGCGGACCTCTCGGTGGCCGCCCCGACCCTGGAGACCGTCTTCATCAGCCTGACCGGAAAGGAACTGCGGGACTGATGGCCGACGACACGATTATCACGGTGACGCCGGCGCGGTCGGTGCCGGCCGCCTCCCGCTCGGCGCTGAGTGCGCTGATCCAGCGCGATCTGCGGGTGCTGTTCAAGAACTTCGGCGAGTTCGCCGGCCGGACCCTGATGCAGCCGCTGCTGCTGGTCTTCGTCTTCCTGTACGTCTTCCCGACCATCGGGCAGGGCGTGGGCAGCGGCGGCGGCCGGACGGGGGAGTCGGACTTCGCGACCGTACTGGTGCCCGGGGTGGTCGCGGTGACCATCATGTTCCAGGGCATCCAGTCGGTGGCGATCCAGCTCTCCCAGGAGTTCGGCTACACCCGGGAGATCGAGGACCGGGTGCAGGCGCCCTGCCCGCTCTGGCTGGTGGCGGTGTCCCGGGTGCTCTCCGGGGCCACCCAGGGGATGATCTCGGCGGTGCTGGTCTTCCCGATCGCCGCCGTGGTGCACGCGCCCGGGGTGCACGCCCGGCTGTCGGTGCACTGGTGGGTGGTGGTCACCCTGATCCCGCTGGCCTGCCTGGCGATGACCTCGCTCGGGCTGGTGCTCGGCACCACCTTCGAACCGCGCAACATCGGGTTGATGTTCGGCTTCGTGGTGCTGCCGCTGGTCTTCCTGGGCGGCACCTACTACCAGTGGACCAAGCTCTCCGCCGTCCATGTCGGCGGCTTCCACTGGCTGCAGGTCCTGGTGCTGGTCAATCCGCTGATCTACATCGCCGAGGGCATGCGGGCCGGGCTCACCGACACCGAACACATGCACCTCTATGTCGTCTACCCGGTGCTGATCGGCTTCTGCGTGCTCTTCCTCAGTCTCGGGTTGCGGAACTTCCGGCGCCGGGTGCTCTCTTGAGGGTCGCGCTCTTGAGTGTCGGGTTCTTGGCGCTCGCGCCTTCGAGGCTCGCCCGCACGGTGTCGCGCAGCGCCGCGGCCAGGTCGCCGTCGCCGGTCGGCTCCAGGAATAGCTCGCGGGTGAGCAGCGCCGCGAGGTGCTGGGGCGCCAAGCCGCCCTCCCGACCGGTCAGTTGATGGACCACCCCGACCGCTCGCAGGGCGGCGCCGAGCGCGGCGGGCGGGAGCCGCAGCACCGCCGGCGGCGTGGGCCGCCCGGCCGTGGCGGCGAGCTCGACGAGCAGCTGACGCCACGTCAGATTGCCGTCGGCAATGGGCAGATCGGCCCCGGAGCCGCTCTCCAGCGCGTCGGCCGTGGCGCGGGCCACGGTGCCCACGGTGGTGACGGCGGTGCCGCCCGGCGGGGCCGCCAGCGGAGCCCTGGAACGCAGCCAGGGCACCAGCGGGGCGACCAGGGGCCGCCGACCGGGCGTGGCACCGAAGACGAACGGGATCTCCAGCACCGCCACCGGCAGTTCGGGCCCGGCCGCCGCCCGGGCCTGCGCCGCCTGCGCCACCCGGCTGCGGATGTACGGATGGCGGGCGGCCAACCGCAGCTCGGGCCGGCGGCGGTGGAACGCGGTGAAGTAGGAGCCGTGCAGCACGGCCCGCTCCACTCCGACCCGCCGGGCGGCCGCCAGCAGCCGCCGCACCGGCGCCACATTGTGCGCGTGGAAGTGGGCGGCGGCCGGCCGGCGCGGCGTACTGCGGTCGTCGGCGCCGGTGGCGAACACCACGCCCTGGTGGCCGTCCAGCAGTTCGGCCCACTCGTCCTCGGTGAGCCGGTCGACGTCGCCCGTCAGCCGGCCCGGATCGGGCGACGGCGTACGGGAGAGCACCGACACCGCATGGCCCCGGGAGGCCAACTCGGCCACCACGTGGTGGCCGAGGAACCCCGTACCGCCGATCACCAGTACCCGCATGCGGGTGAGGCTACTGGGCGCCGAACCGCTCGCGCCAGGCCGCCAGGTCCTCGTCGGTGATCTTGGCGAAGAGCACCGGGGGGACGGCGAACGAGGTGCCGGCCGGGACGAAGTCCAGCGCGGCGGCCTGCTCCGGGCTGACCCAGGTGGGCTCGACGGCAGCGTCATCGGTGGCGAAGACCGCGCGCATCGCGGCCGCGGTGGCCGGGATGAACGGGGCCGACAGCACGCCGTAGAGGTGGATCAGCTGCATCGCCGTGCGCAGGGTCAGCGCGGCGCCCTCCGGGTTGGTCTTGATCTCCAGCCAGGGGGCCTTGGACTCCAGGTAGACGTTGCCCGCGCTCCACAGCGCGCGCAGCGCCTGGGCGGCCTTGCGGAACTGCAGGGTCTCCAGGTGGCCCTCGTACTCGGCGAGCAGGCCGGCGACCTCGGCGCCCAGCGCCCGCTCGGCCTCGCCCGGCGCGTCCCCGGCCGGGACGGTGTCGCCGAACCGCTTCAGCGAGAAGGAGAGCACCCGGTTGACGAAGTTGCCCAGGGTGTCGGCCAGGTCCTTGTTGACCGTGGACGAGAACAGCTCCCAGCTGAAGCTGGTGTCGTCCGACTCCGGCGCGTTGGCGATCAGGAAGTAGCGCCAGTAGTCGGCGGGCAGCAGCTCCAGGGCGGCGTCGGTGAAGATGCCGCGCCGCTGGCTGGTGGAGAACTTGCCGCCGTAGTAGTTCAGCCAGTTGAAGGCCTTGACGTAGTCGACCTTCTTCCACGGCGCGCGGGTGCCGAGCTGGGTGGCCGGGAACATCACCGTGTGGAACGGGACGTTGTCCTTGGCCATGAACTCGGTGTAGCGCACGTCGGTGGTCTCGTACCACCAGGACTTCCAGTTTCGGTTGGCCGGGTCGGCGTCGGACCACTCCTTGGTGGCGCCGATGTACTCGATCGGGGCGTCGAACCAGACGTAGAAGACCTTGCCCTGGGCGGCCAGCTCCGGCCAGACGTCGGCCGGGAGCGGCACGCCCCAGTCCAGGTCGCGGGTGATCGCCCGGTCGTTGAGGCCCTCGGTCAGCCACTTGCGGGCGATCGAGGAGGCCAGCGTCGGCCAGTCCTTGCCGTTCTCGTCGATCCAGGCCTCGACCTCGCCGGCCAGCTTGGACTGCAGCAGGAAGAGGTGGGTGGTCTCGCGGACCTCCAGCTCGGTGGAGCCGCTGACCGCCGAGCGCGGGTTGATCAGGTCGGTCGGGTCCAGCAGGCGGGTGCAGTTCTCGCACTGGTCGCCGCGGGCCTTGTCGTAGCCGCAGTGCGGGCAGGTGCCCTCGATGTAGCGGTCCGGCAGGAACCGGCCGTCGGCGATCGAGTAGACCTGGCGGATCGCGCGCTCCTCGATGAAGCCGTTGGCCTTCAGCTCGCGGGCGAACTCCTGGGTGATCTCGCGGTTCTGCTGCGAGGAGGAGCGGCCGAAGTAGTCGAAGGAGAGCGCGAAGCCGTCGTAGATCGCCTTCTGGGCGTCGTGCTGCTCGGCGCAGAACTCCTGGACCGACTGGCCGGCCGCCTTGGCGGCGAGCTCCGCCGGGGTGCCGTGCTCGTCGGTGGCGCAGATGTAGAGCACCTCGTGGCCGCGCTGGCGCAGGTAGCGGGAGTAGACATCCGCCGGGAGCATGGACCCGACCATGTTCCCCAGGTGCTTGATCCCGTTGATGTAGGGAAGCGCGCTGGTGATCAGGTGTCGAGCCATCCGGGGAAGCTCCTTCATCTAGGTGGCGCCGCCCGGCTCGTGCGCGGGCCGGGCGGGCAGTCGGCGGCCATCGCCGAGGATGGAGCCATTCTATCGGCCGGGACGTGGGCATCCGTACCGGCTGGTCAGGGGCGCCCGCGGGGTATGGGCGCGGCCCCCGGGCTGAGGAGCTCGGGGGCCGCGGTGTGGGGCTGAGGACGGGTCAGGGCTGGGGGACGTTCGGGGGGTTGGGGCCGGTCCAGCTGTAGATGTAGTTGGTCTGGCCGTCCTTCCACGAGGTGTACGGGGCCGGGTTGACGTCCATGCACTGATTGGCGTCGTCGGCCGCGTTCTGCGAGTTCTGGACGGCCGAGCTGGGCATGGCGGTGGGCGCGGGCGCCTGCGGGGCGCTGCCGCCGCCACCGGCGCCGAAGGTGTCGCCGCTGTTCCAGTCGGTGCCGACCCGCAGGGTCACCGAGGTGCCCGACTCGCCGGACTGCTCCAGGGCCGAGTCCGGCAGGCCGAGCGCGGCGGCCACGGTCTTGGCCGAGTCCGCCTTGTTGGCGGGGTAGAGCAGCTTGGTGGGCGCGTTGGCGACCTTGGTGCCGTCCGCTGAGGCACGGGTGAAGCCCTGCTGGACCAGCGCGTCGGTGATCGCCTTGGCACGGCCGGTGACTCCGCTGGAGTTCTGCACGGCGACATGGATGGTCGACTTGTCGACCGGGACGGAGGGCGCGGCCGCGGCCGGGGGGCTGCTCGGCGCGGCCTGGGAGGGCGCGGCCGGGGCGGGGGAGTTGTTGGCGGACGGCGGCGCGTTCTTGTCGAGCGGCACGTCGTTGACGATCATCTGGAACAGCTTCTGGGAGTCCGGGGTGGTCTCCACCAGCATGCTCTTCGGGTTCTTCGGGTCCGGCACGTACTGCCACGGCATGGTGACCGTGGTGATCCGGTTGGTCGGGACCTTGTTGAGCTCCAGCGCCAGGCTGGTCAGCGCGCTGACGGTGCCGAGGCTCTTGTCCACCGTGAGCGCACTGGTGGCGGCCTGGGCCAGGTCGTTGAGCTTGACCGGGTTGGCCAGGGTGCCGGCCGACTTGAACTCGCGGATCATCGAGTTGATGTAGAGGTGCTGGGCCTGGGCACGGCCGATGTCGGAACCGTCGCCGAAGGCGTGCCGGGTGCGCAGCCACTCCAGAGCCTGCTCGCCCTTGATGGGGTGGGTGCCGGCCGGGAGGACCAGGTGGGAGCCGATCTCGTGGACGGTGCCGTCCGGGTCGTGCTGGATCTGGTCGTCCTTGACGTTCTCCTTGGTGCACACGTTCACACCGCCGATGGCGTCGGCCATGCTCACCACACCGGAGAAGTCGACCATCATGTAGTGGTCGATGTGGATCTGGGTGAGCAGCTCCCAGGTGTCCACCACGCAGCCCGGGTCGTTGACGTTGAGGCTGTCGGTGATGATCGTGTGCCGGGCCTTGAGGACCTTGCCGTTCTTGTCCTTGCAGTCCGGGATGCTCGCCTGGGTGTCACGCGGGATGCTCATGATCGACGCGTTGCTGCGGTCCGCCGAGAGGTGGACCAGCATCTCCACGTCCGCGTGCGGGGCGCTGTCGTCGCAGGCACCGCCGAGCTGGCAGTCCTGGGCGCTGTTGCGACCGTCGGAGCCCAGCATCAGGATGTTCAGCGGCTTCCGGCCGAACGCGTCGGCCTTGGAGTCCGGGGCGAGGGCGGAGCCGCCGTTGTTCAGGTTGCCCTTCTTGATGTTGGAGTTGAGCTCCTGGATGTAGAGGTAACCGCCACCGACCGAGACCAGCAGGGTGAGGCCGACCCCGTAGGCGGTGTACTTCAGCGCCCGCCTGCGCCTGGCGGCCTTGGTCAACGGGGCCTTGCGGCCGCGGGCGCGGCCGCCGGCCGCCGCACCGCCGGCGCCGCTCCCGGTGCCACCGCCGTTGCCCGCGGCCCGTCGGCCGCGTCCGCCCTTCGAGGGCTGCTGGGCAGCACGGCGAGCAGCGGCACGGCCGCCTTCCGCCGGGCTGCCGCCGGTCGGTTGACCATCGGTTGAGCGGTTACCGTCAAGCGTCATAGGTGTCCACCAAGCGGGCTTTGCCAGGTCCTCCCTGGACTCTTGGCGGGAGACTATATCAATTCGAAATCATAGGTTTATGTGAGGATCCTAAGTTTCTGGGGACCCTGTGAAGGCCTTGTACGTAAACTGCCTACCCGCTGGTATCCCCAACGTACACAACGGTGTTGACGTCTCTGGCAGTGGGAGCGGTTCATGGCTGACGGCAAGTACGCCCGGGTCGAGCGGGAGCGGCGGTTCCTGATGGCGGGGGAGCCGGATCGGCGGGCGGTGACGGCCACCCGTCGGGTCACCGACCGCTACCTCACCGGCACCAGGCTGCGGCTGCGCGAGATGGTCCACCTGGAGACGGGGGAGGCGGTGTACAAGCTGACCCAGAAGCTGCCGGGTGACCAGCCGGACTGGGGGTTGACCACCACCTGCTACCTCTCGCCCGCCGAGTACCGGGTGTTCGCCACCCTGCCCGGTGCCGTGCTGGCCAAGACCCGCTACAGCGTCCCGCCGTTGGGCATCGACGTGTTCGACGCCCCGCTGGCCCCGCTGGCGCTGGCCGAGGCCGAGTTCGACAGCGAGGCCGAGGCGCGCGCCTTCCGGCCGCCGGCCGGTGCCATCGCCGAGGTCACCGCCGACCCCCGTTTCACCGGCGGCCGCCTGGTCACCGTCGAGCCGGGCGAACTGCGCGGCTGGCTCGCGGAGTACGGCCTCCAGTAATAAGGACCGGGTCAGGCGCCGGCTGCCGGCGGCGTGATCAGCTCCAGGACCCGGGTCCAGCAGGCCGGGTCGGCGGCGACCAGCAGGCCGGTGCGGTCGTCGTCGGGGCGGTAGGGGGAGCCGTCGAGGCGCTGAGCCACGGCGCCGGCCTCGGTGGCGAGCAGGGCGCCGGGGGCGTGGTCCCAGGGGAGGGTGCGCTGGTAGCGCAGGAAGTCCACGGCGCCGGTGAGCAGGCGGGGGTAGTCGACGCCGGCCGCCTTGGCGCCGCTCTCCACCAGGGCGAAGTGGGACCGGACGGTCTCGACGTGCTCCCGGATCGCCGGATCCAGGTACTTGGTCAGCGCGGCGCCGCGGATCTGCTCGGGTTCGGCGGGCGCCGGCTCGCGGTGCAGCCGCACGCCCGAGCTCCAGGCGCCGCCGCCGAGCTCGGCGGTGAACTCCTGGCCGAGCGCGGGCTGGACGATCCAGCAGGCCACCGTGCGCCCGTCCCGGACCAGTGCCGCCTGTACCGCGTACTCGGGGCGGCCGGCCACGAAGTTCGCGGTGCCGTCCAGCGGGTCGACCACCCAGGCGGCCGGGGCCTCGCGCAGCGCCCGCAGCAGCCCGGGGTCGGCGGCCGTTGCCTCCTCGCCCACCACGGGCGCGTCCAGCAGTTCGCGCAGCCGCCGGGTGATCAGCTGCTCCGCCTCCCGGTCGGCCACGGTGACCAGTTCGCCGGGGGACTTCTCGGTGATCTCACCGGCGGCCAGCGCTTGATAGCGCGGCAGGATCGCGGTGGCGGCGGCTTCGTGCAGGATCTCGGTCACGTTTTCCATGTACATGGCAACCCAGGGTAGCGGTGTCAATGGTCAGCCGTCGCCCCGGCGGTGGCCGACAGCAGGCGGGCGGCTGTACTTCTTCAAAACGGCCGGCCAAGAGCGAGGAGTTCAAGACCACGGCCGTACGGGCAGCCGGCGCGCCCGCCCCGGGCATACCACGTCAAGTCACGGCTTGGCCAGGAACTCCTCGACCAGTCGGTTGAGTTCAGCTGCCTGCTGGTAGGGCATGCCGTGGTGGGTGACCCCGGGGAGCAGGCCGATCTGCGCGCCGGGCAGCAGCCGGGCGGCCGCGGCCTGAACGGCGCGGGCGTCGTGGCAGCGGCTCTCGGCGGCCAGCAGGACCAGGGTGGGCGCCTGGCAGCCCGCCAGCCGCGCCGCCTTGGGGCGGGGCGGGATGACGAACTTGGCGCGCGGGAACTCGGCGGCCCGGCCGTAGAGTTCGAGCCAGGCCGGGTCAAGCTCCTGGCCGCCGGTCTCCCAGTCGAGAAAGCGCCGCGCCCGTGCGGCGCTGGGCCGGGCCAGCATCGGCAGGGCGTGCAGCAGATAGCCGATGCGGAAGCCGGCGAAGACCTGGGTGGGGTCGAGCAGCACCATCCGGCGCACCCGCTGCGGACGGCTCAGCGCGTAACTCATCGCGATCCCGGCGCCGTAGGAGTGCGCGAGCAGGTCGGGGGCGGCCAGCGACAGGCCGTCGAGCACGCCGTCCAGCCAGGTGTGCAGGTCGTCCACCGTGCGCAGCGGTCGCCGTCCGGGGCGGCTGAACCCGGCCTCGCCGATCCGGTCCACCGCGTAGAGCCGCCGGGTGCGGGCGAGTTCGGCCGCGTTGGCGAACCAGACGGCCGATGTGGTGCTGCCGCTGTGCTGGAGGACCAGCGGCTCGCCGTCGCGCGGCCCGCAGGCGGTGACCACGGTGGTGCCGAACTCCGAAGCCAGCTCGATCCGTTCGACCGGCACCCGCCAGCGCTCCAGGACGGCTTCCTGGGCTGACTGGCATCGGCGCTGCTGATCGGTCATGGTGTAGCCCCCTTGAGGGAGATATGTTGCTGGGCAAGTATCTCGCTGAGCGAGAGAATAGCCCCTGGGTCGCCGGAGCAGGAGATGGGTCAGCAGATGCGTCGGATACCGAACGCCGGGCCGGAGTTCGCAGTGGTGCACCAGCTGCGCGCGGTCACGGTGGAACTCGACTTGCTGGGTGGGGAGTTCGCCCAGCGCAACGGGCTGCACCCGACCGATCTGCGGGCCCTGATCTGCCTTCTGGACGCGGCCCGCTCCGACACCCCGGCCACCCCCGGCTGGCTGGGCGGTCAGCTGAAGCTGAACTCGGCCGGCACCACCGCCCTGTTGGACCGGCTGGAGCGGCTCGGCCTGGTCCGCCGCACCCGGGACGACAGGGACAGGCGGCGGGTCCTGCTGGTGGTGGAGGAGCAGGCGGTGGTGCTCGGCGAGACGTTCTTCGGCCCGCTGATCGGCGCGCTGGTGGGCATGCTGCGGGACTTCACGCCGGACGAGGTCGCCGTGGTGCAGCGGTTCCTGGGTGGGGTGGCGGAGTTGGTGGCGCAGCGGCGCCAGGACGGTTAGCCCGCCCGGGCCGGCGCCGGCGGGGGGCGGGGGTCAGGCCACCTCGGTCTCCAGGGCCAGCAGTTCCGCGACGGTCTGCCGGCGCCGGATCAGCTTGCTCTGCCCGCCGTCGACCAGGACCTCGGGCAGCAGCGGGCGGGAGTTGTAGTTGGAGGACATGCTCGCCCCGTAGGCCCCGGTGTCATGGAAGACCACCAGGTCGCCGATCTCGGCCCGGGGCAGCGGGATCGGCTCCACATCGCCGCCCTCGGCCTGGGTGAAGACGTCGCCCGACTCGCACAGCGGCCCGGCGAGCACGGTGTCCCGGACCGCCTCGGTGCGGGTCTCGCCGCCCGGCGTGAGCACCGAGACCCGGTGGCTGCTGCCGTACATGGCGGGCCGCATCAGGTCGTTGAAGCCGGCGTCGACCAGCACGAAGTGGTTGCTGCCGACCGGCTTCTGCGCTCGCACCTCGCTGACCAGCGCCCCGGAGCCGGCCACCAGGAACCGGCCCGGCTCGATCTCCAGCCGTACCGGATGGCCGAGTTCGCGCACCAGCTCCTGGCGGGCCGCGTCCCACAGCCGGAAGTACCGCTCGGTGTCCACCTCGGGCCGGCCGGGGTGGTACGGCACCGTCAGACCGCCGCCGGCCGAGATCGCCCGCACGTCCCGGTCACTGAGCCGCACCTGCTTGACCATGGTCTCGCAGACCGCCTCCAGGTGGCCGTAGTCCACTCCGGAGCCGATGTGCATGTGCAGGCCGATCAGCTCCAGGCCGTAGCGGTCGACCAACTCCAGGCTCTGACCCAGGTGTTCGTGCCAGATGCCGTGCTTGCTCTGCTCGCCGCCGGTGTTGGTCTTGCGGCTGTGCCCGTGCCCGAAGCCGGGGTTGATCCGCAGCCAGACCGGGTGCCCGGGGGAGGCCGCGCCGAGCTGCTCCAGCATCTGCGGGGAGCCGGCGTTGACCGGCAGGCGCAGCTCCACCACCCGGCGCAGGGTGGCCCGGTCCAGCAGGTCGGCGGTGAAGACCACCGGCTCGTCGGGCCCGTGCACCTGGTAGCCGGCGGTGAGGGCACGCTCGATCTCGCCCAGCGAGACGGCGTCGACCAGCACCCCCTCGGCCCGCATCAGGCGCAGGATGTGGGTGTTGGAGCAGGCCTTCTGGGCGAACCGGATGACGTCGAAGCTGCGCAGCCGGGCGATCTGGGCGCGGATCCGGTCGGCGTCGTAGACCCAGGCCGGGGTGCCGTACTGCTGGGCGACGCGGGCGAGCCGCGGTCCGCTCAGCGGGTCGGTGGGCTCGGCGGTCGCGGCGTACGGCGCGGTGGTCACTGGTGGGTCCTTAGGGCAGGGTCGGGGGCGGCGGGGTGGCCGGCGCCGATCCTGCGCGATCGAGTGGCGGGTGCGCTCGGCTGTCCACTTCCTGGACCGTACTCGGGGCTCGCGGCGGTGGTGAAATCGCTCTCCGGGGCCCCGGCCACGGTGTTTCGGCCCAGGCGGCGGACCGGCGGAACATGTCCGTGCGCGGGGTGGTGCGGTGCGGACGAATCCCAGTCGGGCGGGGCGAGGTCGGGAGAAAATTTTTCGGGGCCGACGGCGGCGACCGGGTTCCCTCGGGCGGCCGCACGTATCGTGCCGGCCAAATTCGACATGGCCCCGTCAAAGCCCTGCGCACCGAAACCCTACTGCACTGCGGTACAGGAATTCCGGGTGACAACCGCGGTATTCCGTGAATGGCCGGCGGATCCGGAATTCGCCCCGTGACCTGCGATGTCGGCGGCGGGCAATGCGGAGAAATGGACAATTCCACAGACTGGCCCGCGTCCAGTCTAGCCTGTCGAGCCGTCACTCGGCGTTCGACTATCCAGTCTTGACGGTTGAACGTCACCTCCGGCCTTAAGGTGATGTTTCAACTTGGTGACCAGAGGTGACGGTACGTCAACAAGCGGCCCGGCGAGCGCTACGCGGCTTCGTCACAATGGAGTTCAGCATCCGATGAGTGTCGGCAAGGTGGTCGACACTGTGTCAGGTCGCTTGTAGTTTGTGGGTCGAATTCGCGGGGACTCGCTCACGGCGGCCCGATCCGCTCTCTGGATCGCGGGTATGAGGGAGCCCAGGAAGGGATGAAATGATCACCGGTACCGAAGTGGCAGCGCGGCCACTTCTTCTCCTGGTCGCGACGGGCCTGCGGTCGTACCGCGAGTACCTGCTCCGATCGATCGGCACGGAGTTCCGGATACACCTGTTCCACACCGTGGAGCCCACCTGGGAGCAGGAGTATTTGAGCGGTTGGACGGTGGTCCCCGACACCTATGACGGCCCCGGGATGGCCGCCACCGCCGCTGAACTGCACCGGGAGCAGCCGTTCGACGGAGTCCTCTGCTGGGACGAGGGCCGGATCCACGCGGCCTCCCACATCGCCGAGGCGCTCGAGCTGCCGAACGGCGACCCGGGCGCGATCTGGCGGATGCGCGACAAGGGGCAGACCCGCCGGGCGCTGGACGCCGCCGGCCTGCCCCAGCCCGCCTCGATCCCGGTGACCACCGAGCAGCAGGCGCTGGACGCCGCCGCCCGGATCGGCTACCCGGTGATCCTCAAGCCGCGCGGCTACGGCGCCAGCATCGGCGTGATCCGGGTCGACGGCCCGGAGCAGCTCAGCGCGGGCTTCGCCTTCACCAGCGCGGCCACCCTGCCCGACCCGATCGTCTTCGACTCCGCGGAGCCCTACCTGGTCGAGGAGTGCGTGGTCGGTGAGGAGATCAGCGTCGACTCGGTGGTGCAGGGCGGCAAGGCCACCCCGCTGTTCATCGGCCGCAAGGTGGTCGGCTACCCGCCCTACGCGGAGGAGATCGGCCACCGGGTCGAGGCCGCCGACCCACTGCTCGCCGACTCCGGCTTCGCCGACCTGCTCACCGACATCCACGCCGCGCTCGGCTTCACCGACGGCTGGACGCACTGCGAGTTCATGCTCACCGCCGACGGCCCCAAGCTGATCGAGGCCAACGGCCGGCTCGGCGGCGACCTGATCCCCTACCTCGGCCGGCTGGCCACCGGGATCGACCCCGGCCTGGCGGCCGCCCGGGTGGCCTGCGGCCTGGCACCGGAGGTCACGGCGACCCGCTCGCAGGCAACGGCGATCCGGTTCTTCTACGTCGCCGAGGACGACACCGCCATCGGCGCCATCGGGTTCGACGAGGAGCGGCTGCCCGCCGAGGTCGACCGGGCGGTGGCCATCGCCGCTCCCGGCGCGGTGTTCTCACCGCCGCCGAAGGGCACCCTGGTGGGCCGGATCGCCTACGCCACGGTCGCCGCCGCCTCCCGGCAGGCCTGCGACCGGGCGCTGGACGCAGCCGGCGCCGCACTCGTCGTCACCCCGGCCTGAGCGGGGCCCACCGATGGAGAGACCTGCCCGATGAGCAAGAAGGCGAAGACCGCCGGCCCCGGGCCGTGGAGCACCTTCGTGCAGTCACCGATCGCGGTGAAGGCGATCCTGGCCGGCGTGGTGATCAGCCGGCTGGGTGCGTTCCTCAGCATCTTCCTGGTGCTCTACCTGACCTCCCGCGGCTACTCGGCCGACCAGGCCACCCTGGCGCTCGGCGGCTACGGCGCCGGCCAGGTGCTCGGGATCCTGGTCGGCGGCGCGCTGGCCAACGCGCTGGGCGCGCGCAATGCCACCGTGCTGAGCATGACCGGCTCGGCGCTGCTGCTGGTGCTGGTCTACTACGTCAACAGCTTCCCGCTGATCGTCGCCTCGGTGGTGCTGGTCGGCCTCTTCCAGGCCATCTACCGGCCCGCGTCCTCAGCGCTGCTGTCCGAACTCACCCCGCCCGACCGGCAGGTGATGATCTTCGGGATCTGGCGGCTCGGCCTCAACCTGGGTACCACGCTCTGCCCGCAGCTCGGCTTCCTGCTGTTCCGCCTCGGCGGGCACGGCTACGCGATCCTGTTCTGGGGCGAGGCGGTGGTGGCGCTGGCGTACGGCGTGATGGCCTTCGCCACCCTGCCGCGCAAGCTGGGGCAGCGGCCCGCCGAGCCGGTGGCGGCCGCGGCCAAGGCGCCCAAGGAGAGCTATCTGCAGGTGTTCAGGGACACCCGCTACGTGTTCTTCCTGCTGGCCACGCTCGCCAACGCGATCATCTACACCCAGTACCTGTCGACCCTGCCGCTGGACGTCACCCGCGCGCATGTGGACGTCTTCTGGTACAGCCTCGCGGTCTCGGCCAACAGCGTCATCGTGATCCTCTTCGAGCTGCCGCTGACCAAGTTCACCCAGAACTGGCCGATCAAGATCAGCGCGGGCTGCGCCTTCGCGCTGGTCGGCCTCGGCGAGGCGTGCTACGGGCTGCCGTTGGGCGCGGCAGTGATCCTGATCGGCACCCTGATCTGGACATTGGGCGAGATCCTGGGCGGCCCCACCATCTTCGCCTACCCGGCCATCGTCGCCCCCGAGCGGCTGAAGGCCCGCTACATCAGCAGCTTCCAGGTGATGTTCAACGCCGGCACCGCGATCGGGCCGGTGATCGGCGGTGTGCTCTTCCAGCAACTCCACCACGGCGTCTGGCCGGTGGTGGCGGTGTTCGCGGTCTTCTCGGCCGTCTTCGGGGCGCTCGGCATGAAGCCGGTCCGGCCCGTGGTCGACGTCCGGCAGCCGGCGGCCGAGGCCGAGCCGGTCGCCGAGGGCGTCTGACGACCCGCGCTGCGGCGGGTCCTTCCTATCCAACGCGGCTCCGGCGGCGCGCCGTGCGGCCACCCCGCCCGGCGCGGCGCCGACCAGCCGGCGCCGATGCGTACAACTCCGGGCTCCGCGACATGGCGCCCGGTGACGGTTCTGGGACAACAGCTGCCCGGGGGGCACGGATGAGAACTGTGGAGCAGATACCGATCGACGCAGTGCAGTCGGGCGACTCGCCCCGCTTCCAGGGGGTGGACGAGGAGCACGTGCGGCGGCTCGCCGAGACCGACGCCGAACTGCCGCCGATCCTGGTGCACCGCGCCACCATGCGGGTGATCGACGGCGCGCACCGGCTGCGCGCCGCCCACAGCAGGGGCGCGGACGCCATCACCGTCGAGTTCTTCGACGGCACCGAGGCCGAGGCCTTCATCCTCGGCGTGCAGGCCAATGTGGCCCACGGCCTGCCGCTGTCGCTGGCCGAGCGCAAGGCGGCCGCCCGCCGCATCGTCGAACTCCAGCCCGAGTTGGCCGACCGGGCGGTGGCCCGGGCCACCGGGCTGGCGGCCAGCACGGTCGGGGTGATCCGCCGTCAGGCCATCGGCGAAGGGGCGCGCAGCGGCAGTCGGCTGGGCCGCGACGGGCGGTTACGGCCGGTGGACGGCGGCGAGGGCCGGCGGCGGGCCGTCGCGGTGATCCGGGACAGCCCGGACGCCTCGCTGCGTGAGATCGCCCAGGCCGCCGGGGTGTCGCTCGGCACCGCACACGACATCCGGGCCCGGCTCGACCGCGGGGAGGACCCGCTGGGCCGGCCCGAAGCGGCGACGGCCGAGCCGACCGCCGAGCTGGCCGCGATGCGCCGGATCGCCACCGAGCCGGCCACGCCCCGGCAAGCCAGGCCCGAGCCGTTCGCCGGCCTGGAGAGCCTGCGGCGCGACCCCTCGCTGCGCTTCACCGACCACGGGCGGGCCCTGCTGGTCTGGCTGCACCGGCGGCTGGTGGTGGTCGGCGAGGCGGAGAGCGAACTGGACAACATCCCGCCGCACCTGCTGCCGGTGGTCGCCGAGCTGGCCCAGGAGTGCTCGGACATCTGGCACAACCTCTCGCTCGAACTCCAGTACCGCGCACGGCAGATCGGCTGATCCGATGGAACTGCGCGACGACCGCGGGATCGCGGTGATCGGTGGCGGCCTGGCCGGTGCGGTGCTCGCCTGGCGGTTGACCCGGATGGGACACCCGGTCACGGTACTGACCGGCGGTGCCACCGTCGCCCGGGACGCCACGGCGATCTCCGGTGGCCTGGTACGAGCCTTCGAGACCGATCCGCTGGCGGCCACGGCGGCCGCGCTCAGCCTGGCCGAGCTGCGTGCCGATGCCGGGCTGCGCGAGCTGGCCGGCTACCGGGAGTTCGGCTCCAGCTATCTGCTGCCGCCCGGCAGTACCGAGGCGGCGATCCGGCCCGTGCTCGACCTGGTCGGTGAACTGCTGCCTGGCGCCGCCGAGTTGATGGACGCCGCCGAGCTGAAGGCCTTCCGCGGGCTACCGCCCGGCACCCTGGCGGTGGTCGAACCGGCCGCGGGCTGCCTGTCACCGGCCCGGCTGCGCGCCGGACTGCTGGCGGCGGTCGAGGCGGTGGGCGGCACGGTCCGCGCCGAGGCGGTGACGGCGCTCGCACCCGACGGCGAGCTGCGCACCGCAGCGAGGGGCGGCGAGCGGTTCCGTGCGGTGGTGGTCGCCGCCGGGCCGTGGACGCCGCGGCTGCTGCGGAGTTGGGGGCTGCCCGATCAGGGCCTGCGCGCCAAGCAGATCCAGTACACCCTCGGCGGCACCAGCCAACTCCCGCCCGGGATGGGCGCGTTCGTGGACGAGACCAGCGGCCTCTACGGCCGCCCGGACGGCCCGCACCGGATGCTGCTCGGACTGCCCACCGACCGCTGGGACATGGACCCGGGCGCCCTCACCCCGCTGCCCGAGCTGGCCGCCCAGGTGGCGGCCTGCGCGGCCGAGCGGCTGGGCCTGGCCGACTGGCCCGGCCCGGACGCCAGGACGGCCACCGCGGCCGACTGCTGGGCCCCGCCCGGC
Organism: Kitasatospora sp. GP30; assembly: GCF_029892145.1. NCBI lineage: Bacteria > Bacillati > Actinomycetota > Actinomycetes > Kitasatosporales > Streptomycetaceae > Kitasatospora > Kitasatospora sp. GP30. The sequence goes on along the minus strand of NZ_JARZAH010000006.1, from coordinate 197,259 downwards.
GGCCTCGCCGGGCTGCTGCTGCGCCGACTGCTGCCGCACGGCCCGCTGTTCACCTTCACCGGCGGCACCGGCGGCGCGGCCAAGACCGTGCTCGCCAATTCCCGGGATGCCGCGACCATGCTCGTCGAGGCCTTCCCGGCCTCCTGAAATTGTCAAACGGTCGTCAACTCGCTGTGAAATTCGTTCAGTTGAACGCCTTGTCCGAGAAAAATCGAGCTGACTAGCATTCAGCTGCAATCACCCGCCACCCGCCCGCGGCAGTGTCGCCCGGGGTGGTTCCCACATTCTCAGAAAAGGGGATGGCTTTGGCACGCCAGGACGTTGAACTGCTCGCCATCGGCGCCGGGCCGGCAAACCTCGCCCTGGCAGTGGCGCTGGAGGAGCTGGCTCCGGCCGGCCTCGCCGAGAGCACCGTCATCGCCGAGCGGTACGACTCGGTGGTGTGGCAGCGCGGCATGCTGCTGCCCTGGACGCAGAGCCAGGTGTCCTTCCTGAAGGACTTGGTGACGCTGCGCAATCCGACCAGCCGCTTCTCGTTCGTCAATTACCTGCACAACGTGGGGCGGTTGGACGAATTCATCAACCTGGGCACGTTCACGCCCTATCGGCAGGAGATCTCCGGCTATCTGCAGTGGGTTGCCGACACGCTCACCAAGGTGCGGATCGGCTACGGCCGCCGGGCGGTCGCGATCGCCCCCCGGCACGGCGCCGGCGGCCGACTGGAGGGCTGGCTGACCAGCTTCGCCGACGGCAGCGAGATCCACTCCCGCGACCTGGTGATCGGCGCCGGACGGGACTCGCGGATCCCCGCCGAGTTCGCGGCGCTGCCCGCCGACCGGCTGATCCACAGCGCCGACTACTCGGCCCGGATCGCCGCCCTGGACCCGGCCGGCAAGCACCGGTTCGCGGTGATCGGCGGCGCCCAGAGCGCGGCCGAACTGCTCTGGGCCGTCCACCAGGGCTTCCCGGCCGCCGCGACCACCATGGTGATGCGCTCCATCGGCCTGAAGAACTACGAATCCAGCAAGTTCACCAACGAGATCTACTACAGCTCGTTCATCGACCAGTTCTTCCAGGCCACCGGCCCGGCCCGGGACCAGCTGCTGCGCGAGATGCACCTGAGCAACTACGCGGGCCTGGCCCCGGCGATGCTGGACACGCTCTACCGGCAGCGCTACCTGGAGCGGCTCAGCGGTGACGAGCGGCTGAAGCTGATCACCATGACCGACATCACCGCCACCCGCTTCGAGGGCGACGAGGTGGTGCTCACCCTGACCGACCGGCTGACCGGCACCAGCACCGAACTGGCGGCCGACTACGTGCTGTTGGGCACCGGCTTCGACAGTCGGATGCCGGCCCTGGTGCGCGGCCTGGCCGACCGGCTGGGCCTGGCCGAGACTACCGTCGACCGCAACTACCGGCTGTGCGTGCCAGGCGCCGAGGGCGGCCCCTCGGTCTATCTGCAGGGCGTCAACGAGGCCACCCACGGCATCTCCGACTCGCTGCTGAGCGTGCTGGCGATGCGCTCCAGCGAGATCGTCGGCGACCTGCTCCAACACCGGATGGGCACCGGCCTGCTCGCCGACGTCGCCTGAGACCTCCCGAACCGAAAGCAGACCCGCCATGACCATGGAAATCCGCCCGCTGAACCGCGACGGGCTGACCTTCGAGTACGACCTGTACACCCAGCGCCTGGTGCCCTGGCCGCTGCTGAACGCGCCGTTCGAGGGCTGCTGGTCGATCGTCGAACCGGGCACCTCCTCGCGCCCGCACGAGCACCACGAGTACGAGATCTGGATCGCCGCCAAGGGCGAGGGCGAGATCGAGGCCGACGGGGTGCGCCGTCCGTTCAAGGCCGGCGACGTCGTGCACTTCACGCCCCACACCGAGCACTTCGCCCTCAACCCCAAGGGCGCCGACGGCAACCTGGAGTTCTACTCGATCTGGTGGGACACCGAGTTGGCCGTCGCCTTCCTGGACCGGCACCAGGCGAGCGCCGAATGACCGAGCACACGCCGGCCGACCGCGCAGTGAGCGACGAGGCAGGTACCGAGGGGGCAGTGAGCGACGATGCAGTGACCCGTCCGAGGATCCTGATCGCGGCCACCCCGACGCCCAACGGCGACCTGCACGTGGGCCATCTGGCCGGTCCCTACCTGGTCGGCGACATCTACGCCCGCTACCTGCGGGCCGCCGGCACCCCGGTCACCTGGACCACCATCACCGACGACAGCCAGACCTACGTGGTGGCCAGCGCCGCCCGCAAGGGCACCAGCCCGGCCCGACTGGCGGCCGGCGCCACCGCCGCCATCGAGCGCACGCTGCGCGGGGTGGCCATCGAACTCACCAGCGGCACCGAGCAGTTGCTGCCGCCGGTGGACGCCCGGTACCGCGAGGCGGTGACCGAGTTCGTCACCGCGCTGCACGCCGCCGGCCGGCTGCGGGAGCGCACCGTGCGGCTGCCGTACGCCGAGCGGTCCGGGCAGCACCTCTACGACGGCCTGCTCACCGGCGGCTGCCCGGCCTGCGGCGCCGGTAGCAACGGCGGCGCCTGCGAGGACTGCGGCACGCCCAACAACTACGACGAACTACGGGACCCGCGCAGCACGTTGGACCCGCAGGAGCCGGTGTCCATCCGCGAGGAGCGGATCCTGGTGCTGCCGATGGAGGAGTACCGTGCCGAGCTGGAGGCGCACTTCGCCGAGGTCACGCCGCGCTGGCGGCCGCACCCCAAGCAGCTGATCGAGCAGCTGCTGTCGCGGCCGCTGCCGGACATCCCGGTCACCGTGCCGGGCCGCTGGGGCGTGCCGGCGCCGTTCGCCCCGACAGCGGGGCAGATCGTCTACCCGTGGGTGGAGGCGATGGCGGCCTCCATGTATGCCACCTGGTGGGCCAACGGGCAGGACCCGGCGCTGCCCTACGACCACCACTGGCGGGCCGAGCAGGGCGCTGAGCTGGTGTTCCTGCACGGCTTCGACAACACCTACCACTGGGGCCTGCTCGACCTGGTGCTGCTGCTGGCGCACGGCGACCGCTACATCCGGCCCAGTGCCAACGTGGTCAACGAGTTCTACGAGCTGGAGCACGCCAAGTTCTCGACCAGCCGCAACCACCTGATCCGCGGCACCGAGCTGATCGAGGAGGGCGTGCCGCGCGATGTGCTGCGCTTCTACCTGGCGCTCACGCTGCCCGAGCGGGCCCGCACCAACTTCACCCGGGCCGGGCTCGCACTTCTGACGGACCGTCGGCTCATCGCACCATGGCGCGAGCTGGGCGATGCGCTGGATGCCGCGCTGGCCGGGCACGACGGCGCTCCGCTGCCGGTCTCCGCGGCGGCCCAGGCCCGGGTGGCGGCACTCGCCGCCGATCTGCGAGGCAGCTTCGAGCCGGGCGCGTTCAGCGTGGCACGGGCCGCCGCACGGCTCGCCGAGCACCTGGCCGAGCTGCGCGAGCAGGCCGCCGCGGGGACCGAGCCCGGCGACCTGCTGGCCGGGCTGCGGGCGTTGCTCGCCTGGTCCGCGCCGATCCTGGTGGACACCGCCGAGACGGCCCGGGCGGCCGGCATCGACCTCGCCCTGACCGCCGGCCCGGTCTCCGACAAGATCGTACCGTTCCGGTTGCCCCGGCTGCCGGTCGGTCCAACCGGCGCTGTTGTCACGCCAATCGAGGCGTCAGTTAAGGCTAAGGCGTCAGTAGAGTCGCCAGTTGAGGAGAAGGACGACCGCTCATGAAGCTGCTCGCCATCGAGAGCTCCCAGAACAAGGAGTACTACAAGTCGCGCTACCAGCAGGTGGTCGACCTGGGCGTGGACCTCTACGTCCTCAACGGCGAAGGCGATCCGGAGTTCTGGCCGGCCGACCGCTACCGGATCGCGGGCAGCCGGGAGGCGGCCAAGCTGGTCGAGCTCGCCGAGGACTGGCACGGCAGCGAGCGGTTCGACGGCGTGCTCACCTTCAACGAGGCGGGCGTGATCGCCGCCGCCGTGGTCGCCGACGCGCTCGGCCTGCCCGGCATCGGAGTGGAGACGGCCAAGGCCAGCCGCAACAAGTACCTGATGCGGCAGGCACATGAGCGTGGCCAGGCGGCTCACCCGCGGTTCCGCTACGTCACCTCCGCCGACGAGGCGCAGGCCGCGGCCGCCGAGTTCGGCTACCCGGTGATCATCAAGCCGACCCTGGGCGCGGCCAGCAACTTCGTCTTCAAGGCCGACAGTGCCGAGGAGTTGGCCGAGCGCTACCAGCAGGCCAGCGAGGGCCTGGGCGGCATGTACTGGTCCCACGCCGAGGTGGCCGGGCTCGACCTGGGCCCGGACGGCCTGCTGGTGGAATCCTTCCTGGACGGCCGGGAGTTCCTGATCGAGGCGCTGGCCTGGGACGACGAGGTCTACCTCGGCTCGGTGGTGGACCGGATCACCCTGGAGGGCGCGACCTTCGACGATGACGTGCACCACGCGCCGACCTCGATGAGCGCCGAGGACCTGGCGGCCGTCCACGAGGTGGTCAAGGCCGGTCTGCATGCCCAGGGCCTGCGCCGCAGCGTCGCGCACGCCGAGGTCCGGTTCCACCAGGGCAAGCCGTACCTGCTGGAGATCGCGGCCCGGGTGGGCGGCGGCGGGCTGGACGAGATCGCCCGGCTGACCGCCGGCTACGACCCGATCATGGCCGTCGTCGACGTGGCGCGCGGCGTCAAGCCCGTGGTGCGGCACTACCAGCCGACCGGCACCCACATCACCGCGATGTGCCTGATCAGCGAGGAGAGCGGCACCATTCGGGAGATCCGGGTGCCCGAGGAGGTCAGCTCCTCCGACCAGGTCTTCCTGCTGAAGCTGACTGCCCGGCCGGGTGACGTCAACCTCCGCCCACCACACGGCAATTCGATCCTCGGTTTCCTCGGAACCACCGGTACGTCGTACCAGGAGGCGATGGACACCATGACCGACTTCGCCGACCGGATCAAGGCCACGGTGGAGCCGAAATGAGCGATCGGGAACCTGCCGGCAACGCCGAGCCGAGCGGCCAGGAGGCCGCCGTCGACGCCGAGGCGACCGGCCAGGAGCTCGCCATCAAGGTCGAGGTGAGCGGCCGGGAGCTCGCCGTCAACTATGACGGCCGGCGGTTCCGGCCGGTCAGCGAGGACCCCGAGGAGGCCGGCCGGTCGGCGCTCTACCGTCAGCAGGGCGATCTGCTCTGGGGCGAGTTCAGCGGCGGCGACACCCGCCGGGGCGTGCTCAACGGCGTCTGCCGGGCGGACGGCATCCTGGAGTTCGCGTACTCCATGGTCAAAGCCGACGGTCAAGTGGTCATCGGCCGCTGCCAGTCCGAGCCGACCACCCTCCCGGACGGCCGGATCCGGCTGCACGAGGTGTGGGAGCGCTACGGGGCGCACGCCGCCAGCGGCGTCTCGTACCTGGAGGAAGTGCCCTTCCCGCGGCAGCGGACCGGTGACGCGGGCCCGCCAGCGTCCGATGCCTGAGCTGATCGAGGCCGTCCAGCAGGCGGTGGCGGCCGGCGAGGCACCGGCCGCCGACGTCCGGCTGGCGCTCGCCCAGAGCACCGACACCGACCTGCTCGCCGCCGCCGGGCGAGCCCTCGCCGGGCTGCGCGACCCGGGCGGCGAGCTGCGCCCGGTCCGGTTGCTGCTGCTGGCCGACTGCCCGGCGGGGCCGTTCCCGGACCTGCTGCGGGCCGTGCTGGTGGCCGCCGGCGCCCGGCCCGAGCCGGCCGAGCCGACCGAACGGGCCGAGTCGGCCGAGTCGCCCGCCGGCCGGTTCGACGCCGGGTTCGACGCCGGACTCGCCGAGGCCGGCGCCGAGTTGGTGGTGGGCCTGGTCGACGAGCGCTACTTCCTGCCGGACCGGTTCGACCTGACCGATCCGGCCCCGCTCGGCCCGCACCTGGCCGACCGGCTGGACCGGCTGGCCGGGCTCGCCGAGGCCGCCTTGGCCGGCGGCACCGGCACCCTGGTGCTGCACACCGTCCCGCTGCCCCGGCGGCTGCGGGACACCGTGGTCGGCCTGCGCGCCCGCGGCGGGCTCACCCGCCACTGGCAGCGGCTGAACGCCGGACTGCTCGACCTGGCCGAGGCCGATGGTCGGATCGAGGTGATCGACCTGGCCGGACTGCTGGCCACCGCTCCCACCGCGGCCCGCTCCGGCGCCACCGGCTGGACCGACGCGGCGCTGCTGCTGCTGGCCCAGGAGGTCCGCCGGGTCGCCCAGACCCGGCTCGGCCTCTCCCGCCGACTGCTCGCGCTCGGCCCGGAGGCCTCCCACTGGCCGGTGGAACTCGGCCGCTGCGTCAAGAGATTGGCCGAGCAGGGGATCCACCTGGTGCCCACCGACCACCACACTCCCGACCCGGTGGAACGGGTGCTCAGCGAGCGCCCCGAAGTCCTGATCAACGCCGCCGCGTTCTCCCGGCGGGTCGTCAACTGGGCGCCCAAGGCCGGGAATCTGCGTCGCAGTGCGGAGTCCCTGGGCCTGGGGGCCGATGCCCTGGTCTTCCTGACCGAGTCGGACTTCGAACGCGGCCATGTCGCAGCCGAGTTGCCCGAGGTGGCGGTGGTCGACAGCGGCGGCGACCCGGCCCGGCTGGTCGACGAGCTGCTCGGCCACGGCTGGTTCGACCTGCTCTGACCCTCAGCCCGCGACCCCTCGGTTCGCCACCCCTCACGCCTCCACTCCGACCGTAAGGATCACCGCCATGCCCGTCACCGAGGTCATCAACCCCCAGCCGGCACCGCAGCCCGCAGCGCCCCGGACCGCCCGGCCGCGCCGGCTGCTGATGTGCCGTCCGAACCACTACGACGTGTACTACTCGATCAACCCCTGGATGCACCCCGAGAAGCCGGTCGACACCGGCCTGGCGGTGCTGCAGTGGGAGCGGCTGCGCGAGCTGTACATGTCGCTGGGTCACACCGTCGAGGTGATCGACTCGCTGCCCGGCCTGCCCGACATGGTGTTCGCCGCCAACGGCGCCACCGTGGTGGACGGCAAGGTGCTGGCCGCCCGGTTCCGGCACATGGAGCGCACCGCCGAAGGCCCCGGCTACCTGGCCTGGTTCCAGCGCAACGGCTACCAGGACGTGCTGTGGCCGGAGTTCATCAACGAGGGCGAGGGCGACTACCTGCCGGTCGGGCGCCGGATCCTGGCCGGCACCGGTTTCCGCACCGACCAGCGCTCGCACTACGAGGCGCAGGAGTTCTTCGGCCTGCCGGTCACCAGCCTGACCCTGGTCAACCCCCGCCACTACCACCTGGACACCGCCCTCTCGGTGCTTTCCGACACCGAAATCATGTACTGGCCCGAGGCGTTCACCCCGGGCAGCCAGGCCGTGCTGCGCGAGCTCTACCCGAACGCGGTGCTGGCCACCGCCGACGACGCCGCCGTCTTCGGCCTCAACGCCTTCAGCGACGGCTACAACGTGCTGCTCCCGCAGGCGGCTTCCGGCCTGAGCGAGCAGCTCAAGGCGCGCGGCTTCAACCCGATCGGCGTCGACCTGTCCGAACTGCTGCTGGCCGGCGGCAGCGTCAAGTGCTGCACCCTCGAACTGCGCGACCGCGACTCCTGAGAGCTCCCGAGAGCACCCGAGAACTCCCGAGAACTCCCGAGAGCACCCGAGAACTCCCGAGCCGCTGGGATCTTCTGAGAACTCCTGAGATAGGAACCGATGATGACCGACCGTGTGAGCCTCACGGAGGACTACCTGAAGCGGGTCAAGGCCTCCGGCGCCACGGCCCGTGAGCTGATCGGGCGGATGCCCGAGTCCAAGCAGCTGACCACCTTCTACGGCAATGACTTCCTCTCCCGCCCGCTCTTCCTCGGCCACCGGGAGAAGGTCCGCCTGGAGAACGACATGCGGGTCTGGCACGACGCGGTCGAGAGCCTGCCGGACCGCCTCTTCGACGGCGACCTGGCCGCCTTCGCCCGCGCGGTCGGGATGACCGAGGTGCAGGTCTCGGCGGTGCTGACGGGCCGCGGTGAGCGGATGACCCGGCAGTCCCGGGCCGACCTCTACTGCACCGAGGACGGCGACTTCAAGATGCTGGAGTGCAACCTGGGCAGCGCGCTGGGCGGCATGGACAACGGCGACATGGCCGCCGCCCTGCTGGAGCACCCGCTGCTCGCCGAGTTCGCCGCCGAGCACCGGCTCGGCTACGTGGACACCACCGAGGTGCAGGTGGCCAACACCCTGCTGGAGTCCGGCTACGCCCGCACCGACAAGCCGGTGGTGGCGCTGGCCGACTGGCCGACCAGCTACCAGACCCTGGAGTCCTACAACCGGCTGCTCTGCGAGCGCTGGGGCCGGTACGGGCTGGAGGCCTACGCCTGCCACATCGGCGAGTTGGAGGTCCGGGACCGCCGGGTCTGGCTGGACGGCCGCCCGATCGACCTGGTCGTGCGCTGCTTCATGATCGAGGACATCCTGGAGTCGCCCGAGGCGCCCGCCCTGATGGGCCCGGTGCTGGAGGCCGCCGAGGCCGGCTGGGTGCGGATCTTCACCCCGATGGAGACCGAGGCCTTCACCAGCAAGGGCGCCCTGGCGATGCTCTCCGACGAGCGCAACCGGCACCTGTTCTCCGCCGCCGAGTTGGAGAGCCTGGACCGGCTGCTGCCGTGGACCCGGATGGTCCGCGACGACAAGGTGACCCTGGAGGACGGCTCCCGGACTGACCTGCTCGGCTACGCCCTGGACCACCGCGAGTCGCTGGCCCTCAAGCCGACCCTGTCGTACGGCGGTCGCGGAGTGGTGCTGGGCTGGGACCAGAAGGTCACCGCCGCACAGTGGGAGCAGGAGGTCCGTTCGGCGCTGGACGGCCCGTACCTGCTGCAGCGCCGGGTGGACCCGGCCATCGAGTACTTCCTCGACCCGCGGGGGGAGTGGGCGCCGTGGCTGGTCTCCTGGGGGGTGTTCAACGGGGTGGACGGCTTCGGCGGGTGCCTGGCCCGGGCCGTGCCGGTCTCCTCGGGCATCGGCATCATCAACGTCAGCGGCGGGGCGCTGGCCTCCTCGCTGTTCTACGAGCTGCCGCCGGAGAACTGAGCCGCCGGCTGAGCCGCCGGCTGAGCCGCCGGCCGAGTTGCTGGCCGAGTCGCCGGCTGAGACGCCGGCCGGGCCGTCAGCCGAGCTCGTCGTGCACCGCCAGCACCATCAGGTAGTGGCGGTGCACGGCCTCGCGGTCGGCCGGTTCGGTGACCGAGTCAGTGTTCAGGCGGTCGATCATCTCGGCCTGGTCGAGCAGCACCGGGCGCTGCTCGGCGGCCACGGTCGCGTGCATGATCTCGGCCAGCGCGTCCAGTTGGCGGATCAGCACGGCCGGCATCCCGCTCGCGGCCTGCCGGATCTTCTCGAAGGAGCGCTCCACCAGCCGTTCGTAGCTCACCGGTTGGGCGATCACCCGGATCCGTCCGTCGTCGTCCCGGTGCACCGGGTTGGGCTGCCACTGGACGGCGATCCGGCACAGCCCCTCACCCAGCCAGTCGACGCAGGTGAGTGCGGTGAAGGTGTCGTTGACGGCGGTGGAGAGGGCGCGGATGGCGATCTCCACCAACTGGTCGACGGCGAAGGCCATGTCCTGGGCCAGGGTGCGCGAGGGGCCGGTGAGGTGCGCCCGGGCGAAGCTGCGGGCCAGGGCGGGGGCGGCCTCGGCGGGCCAGACGGTGGCCAGCTGGTGCCCCTGCACCAGGAAGTGGCCGGGGCGGTGGTCCAGCCGGATCACCGCGTCCAGCTCCTGGGCGATCCGCACCAGGCTGCGGTGCCGGACGAACTGCAGATAGCCGCTGGCCGGGGCCGGGACCGGGGCGCCGGCCGCGTCCAGCCGCGCGTTCAGCTCGTCCGCCGACGGCCCGCGGGTCACCGAGCCGGCCCACTCCGGCTCCCCGGCGCCCGCCTCGATGGCCTGGGAGAGCTCAGCCGCGATGCCGGCGATCACCTGGGGCAGCTGGATGGAGACCGCGATGTGATGGATGAAGTAGATCAGCACTGCCAGGTCGGCCAGCACCAGCACCATGCAGACCGTGATCGACAGGTGCGGCACGAAGTCGCCGTGCGAGGCCGGCCCGATCGAGATCAGCGCCAGCATCGCGTAGACGAAGGTGCCCACGAAGGTGCCCAGGGTCAGCTGGGTGGTGCGGTCCCGGATGAAGACGCGCAGCATCCGCGGCCCGAACTGGGTGGACGCCAGGGTGAGCGTCACGATCATGATCGAGAAGACCACGCCCACTACGGTGATCAGCGCGGCGGCGATGGCCGCCAGGATCTGCCGGGCCGCGTCGGCGGTGCCGCTGATCACCCAGGGCGGCAGCGTCAGCGAACCCCGGTAGGCGGCGCGGTCCAGCCACCAGGTGACGAAGAACAGCGCGGCGGCGAACAGCACCTCCAGGATCGGCACCAGCCACAGGTTGGTCCGCAGCGCCTCCCGGCGCCACTGCGACTCCAGGTGCACCCGGTTGATCATCCTTCCAGCGTAGGCAGTGGCGCTGGTGATCGCAGGCTCAGCCGCAGGCGGCGGGGGAGTCGGGCAGCTCGGCGGTGTCCAGGGCGGCGGTCAGCTTGTTGATCCGGTCGCGCAGCTGGGCGACCTCGGCCACGTCCAGGCCGGTGGCGGCGGCGATCCGGCGCGGCAGTCGGGCGGCCTGCTCGCGCAGCGCGGCGCCGGTGGCGGTGGGCCGCACGGTGACCGAGCGCTCGTCCACGGCGCTGCGCTCCCGGCGCACCAGCCCGTTCGCCTCCAGCCGCTTGAGTAGCGGCGACAGCGTGCCGGAGTCGAGCCGGAGCTGCTCGCCGATCTGCTTGACGCCCAGCTCGCCGTGCTCCCAGAGCACCAGCATCACCAGGTACTGCGGGTAGGTCAGGCCGAGCTCGGAGAGGACGTCGCGGTAGAGCGCGTTGAAAGCGCGGGAGGCGGCGTGCAGGGCGAAGCAGATCTGGTTGTCCAGGCGCAGCCAGCTGTCGTCCACCAGGTCCTCGGTCATGGGTTCAGCGTACCAATGCGGGCCAATTAGTTGCGCACAACTGAATTGTGTGATGCCATTCTGGTGACACGAACGCACGACTCGACCCCTCGACTCGATCCGACTCGATCCGACGAAGAAGGACGGTTACCCCATGACCGCGCTGTACACCGCCGTCGCCACCGCCACCCACGGCCGTGAGGGCCGCGCCGTCAGCTCGGACGGCCTGCTGGACGTCCAGCTGGCGCTGCCCGTCGCGCTCGGCGGCAACGGCCAGGGCACCAACCCCGAGCAGCTCTTCGCCGCCGGCTACGCCGCCTGCTTCGCCAGCGCCCTCGGCCTGGTCGGCCGGGAGGCCAAGGTGGACACCTCCGAGGCCGCCGTCACCGCGGAGGTCGGCATTGGCAAGGACGACACCGGCTTCGGCCTGTCCGTCGTGCTGCGCGTCGAGCTGCCCGACGCCATCGACCAGGCCACCGGCCGCGCCTTGGTGGAGCAGGCGCACCAGGTCTGCCCGTACTCCAAGGCGACCCGCGGCAACATCGCGGTGGAGCTCGTCATCGAGTAACCGGCTTGACCTGACGGGCTGTCAGGTACTGTCGAACGCGAACCGCCCGGGTGCGAGAGCTGTGCTCGTACCCGGGCGGTTCGGTGTCTGGGGCTGGGTTGCGGGTCCGCCGCGCTACGGCTTGCGGGCCACCGCCGCCGCGGCCAGCCGCAGCACCGGGTTGTCGCTCAGTGCGGGAGTGTCGGCGTCGGGGCGCCACTCGGACACCGTGACCACGCCGGGGTCGACCAGCTCCAGGCCGTCCAGGAACGCCGCCACATGCTCCGGCGAACGGAACTGGGCCCGCCCGACGCCCTGGCGCAGCACCGCCTCGGCGGCCGCCGCCTCGGGGTCGTCCCCGGCGGCCAGCAGGTGGTGCACGAAGACGTAGCTGCCGGACGGCAGCGCGTCCACCAACTCCCGCAGCAGGCGCGCCGGTTCCTCCTCGTCCAGGACGTAGTGCAGGATCCCGCAGAGCAGCAGGCCGACCGGCTGCTCGAAGTCGATGTGCGCGCGCAGCCCCGGATCGGCCAGCAGCTCGGCGGGCCCCCGCAGATCGCCCTCGACCACGACGGTCCGCTGGTTGTCGGCCAGCAGCGCCCGCGCGTGGGACAGCACGATCGGGTCGTTGTCGACGTACACCACCCGGGTCTCGGGGGCCGCCGACTGCGCGATCCGGTGCACGTTGTCGGCGGTCGGCAGGCCCGAGCCGATGTCCACCAGCTGCCGAAGCCCCGCATCGGCCACCAGATGCCGCACCACCCGCCGCAGCACCGCCCGCTGCGCCCGCACCCCGAGGTGCACTTCCGGCAGCATCTCCTCGATCCGCCGGCCCAGCTCGCGGTCCGACGGGAAGTTGTCCTTGCCGCCGAGCAGGTAGTCGTAGACGCGCGCGATGTTGGGTGCGGGGGCCTCGACGCCCGGGGGCTGCCAGGTGGCGGGGGTCTGCTGCTCGGGCACGTCACTCTCCGTTCCGGTCGCACAGACGCGGCGAACCGGGTCTCGCCGCGCGGTCCATGCGGTCCACGCGCCGAAATGATCTCCGATCAGACGTCCGCTGGCAACGGCCGGGTCGATCGCTCGGCGCGGCTGGGTCGGTTGCTCGGCACGGCCAGGCCGCGCCGAGCAACTCCCGTCAGTCCGCCCGGGTCGTCCGGGTCGCCCGGACCAGCCAGGCCGTCGCGGCCAGGCAGAGCGCCGACACCACGCTCAGCACCACCGGCACCGCCCGGATCCCCGACCACTCGATCGCCTTGCCGAGCGCCGGGCCCGCCGCCACCCCGCCCACCATCGAGGCGGCGATCACCAGCGCCCCGGCCCGCTGAGCCCGCGGCGCCGCCCGGTTCAGCCAGGGCAGGCCGGTCGGAAAGATCGGGGCGATGAACAGGCCGACCCCGGCGTAGGCGTAGGGCGCGGCCGGACGCACCGTGGCCAGCAGCAGGCAGACCGTCATCCCGGCGCAGGACACCGCGATGATCGCCTGCGCCGAGAAGCGCAGTGCCAGCGGCGCGACCAGGAACCGACCCAGCGTCAGCATCAGCCAGTAGACCGAGGTGGCGGTGGCCGCCAGGCCGGTCGCATAGCCGATGGTCTCCAGATGGGTCGGCTCCCAGCCGCCCACGCCCGCCTCGATGCCCACGTGCAGCACATAGAGCAGCACGAAGACGCCCAGCACCGCGGCCAGGCTGCGGCCGCGGGCATCAGCCGGGCCGGGCGCCTCGGCGGCCCGCTCGGTCTCGCCCACCCCGCGCAGGCAGAGCGCCAAGGGCAGGCAGGCCACCGCGAACACCAGGAAGACCACCGGATAGTGGCGCACCCCCACCGCGCCCACCAGCACCGGGCCGAGGATCGCGCCGATCCCGAAATGCGCGTTGAGGATGTTGAGCATCGCCGTGGAGCGCTGTCCGAAGCCGACCGCGAACAGCCGGTTGAGGCCGTAGTCGATCCCGCCGAAGCCCAACCCGGCCAGCAGCGCGGCGCCCAGCGCGGGCGGCCAGGACGGCGCCAGCGCGAACCCCGCCGCGCCGAGCGCCATCAGCAGGTGCGAGGCGGCCAGCACCCGGCGGTTGCTGATCCGCCCGTACACCCGGTCGAAGAGCAGCACCCCGGCCACCCCGCCCACGAAGTGCGCGCTCAAGGCCAGCCCCGCCGCCGACGGGGAGAGTCCGAACTTGGGCCGCAGCCCCGGGATGGCCGGCCCGTAGAACGCCTGCAGCGCGCCGATCAGCACGAAGGCCGCGCATGAGGCCACCACGGCGGTGCGGCTGAAGACCCCGGTGCTGCCGGCCAATGGGCGCTCCACTGCCACTGCTTCGGTCACATGCTCTCCAGATGGCGGCCCACGATCTCATGGGCGAAGGACATGATGGTTCCCTGCGGACTGATGCCGGAGGCTCCCGGCAGCACGCTCGCGTCACACAGGTGGAGATTGGCCAGGCCGTGCGGCCGACCGCGATCGTCACAGACACCGCCGCGCTCCGGTAGCGCCATCCGGCAGCTGGCCATGCCGTGGACCGAGACCAACTCCCAGTCCCCGGGCTTCACTTCGGCACAGAACCGGTCCACCTCGGCGGCGCTGCGCAGGGCCGGAGCCGAACTGCTGGGCGGCAGCAGCTCGATGGCCCCCGCGGCGAACAGCAGCCGCGCGGTGCGACGGAACGCCAGCCGCAGCGCATGGTGGTCGGCCCGGGTCAGCCCGTGCCGCAGCAGCGGTGCGCCGCCCACCGCCCCGAGCAGCGCGGCCGACCCCTGCATCCGCACCTGGGTGGTGTACATCCCCAGGTGATCCCACTGCTCCAGCAGCGAGTTGACGGTCTTCGGGGCGCGTCCGGCGAGCGCCGCGCCCAGCCCGCCCCGGGTCAGATTGGACGGCATCATCAGCAGGCCGAGGTCGGAGAACTCCTGCACCTGGGCGGTGAACATGGTGCCGTGGTGGGCCTTTACCGGTTGTCGGAACCGGGCCACCGTCCGCAGGTTGAGGTGCAGCGCCAACTGCCGTCCCGCCGTGCGCCGGTGGATCCCGCTGCGGCGCAGCAGCACCGGCGTGCCGATCGGGCCGGCGGCCAGGAAGACGGTGCGCGGGCGGTAGCGCACGGCCCGCCCGTCGGCGGCGGTGGCCTCCACAGCGACCACCCGGCCACCGGTGTGGACGATCCGGCGCACCCGCACCCCCGCCTCGATCACCGCGCCGGCGGCCTCGGCGCGCGGCAGATAACTGAGCGCCATGCTCTGCTTGGCACCGCTCGGGCAGCCCGTGGCGCACTGGTTGCGGTGCCGGCACCCCGATACCACGCGCTGCGGATGCTGCCAGCGCCAGCCCAACTGCTCAGCGGCACCGGCCAGTAGCCGGGAGTCCGCGTTGCCGTCGCCGTGCTGCTGGACGATCATGCCGAGCCGCCGGGCCACCTCGGCGAAGTGCGGGGCCAGGGCGGCCTGCCGGTAGCCGCCGTAACCGGTTGCGGCGGCCCAGCGATCCAGCAGCGCGGCCGACGGCTCCCAGAGCAGACCACCGTTGACCACCGTGGTGCCACCTACACAACTCGCCTCGCCATAGGCGATGGTGGGGGTGCCGAAGATCGCGGTGGCGCCCGCGTTGCGGTAGAGCCGGCGCATCGAGTCGGCCGGGGCGGTGGCGGCCAACTCGGCGGTGGAGACCCGCGGTCCCTCCTCCAGCACGGTCACCGACCGCCCCGCGCGGGCGAGTTCCAACGCGGCGACCGAGCCGCCCGCGCCCGAGCCGACCACCAGGGCGTCGCAGTCGATCAGGTCGCTCATCGGGCGTCCCCGGTGAGTACCCGCACGGCCGGGCGCTCGGCGGGCACCGTGCCGTCCAGCGCGCCGTACAGCGCGAGCGCGGTGGTCGCGCGCAGCACCTCGGCATATACGGGGACCCGGCGCAGCCTTGCCATGGTCTGACTGATCGTCAACTCATCAGCAGTTCTGGGGTCTCGGTGCGCGATCAGGCGGAAGGCGAGCGGGAAGAGCCGCAGTGCGGCGGCCACCGTCCAGCGGTAGCCGGCCGGCATCCGGGCCACGCTCAGTGCCGTGTGCCGCACCGCCCGGTCGCCGGCCGCGGTGGGCCGCAGCGCCTCGAACTCGGCCGCCCAGCAGACCGGTAGCCCCGAACCGCGCAGGGTGGTGGCGAGCCGGCTCATCCGGTCGCCTTCTCCCGCACCAGACCGGCCAGCAGTCGGACCGGCCCCTGGTCCAGCACCTCGTCCAGCGCGTTCAGGAAGAGCTCCGCCTCATCCGCCCCGGCCACCAGCGGCGGCGAGACGATCAGCGCGATCAGCCGGTTGGAGCCGAAGAATGTGAGGATGCCGTGGTCCCGGTAGAGGGCCGCGATCACCGCAGCGGTGAGCAGTTTGGACAGCGCCTGCGGATCCTTGGCGGCGGTGGTCGGCAGCATCGAACGCAGCGCGTCGGGCAGCTTGGGGCCGGGGTTGAGGAAGACCCCGTGCAGCGCGCCGCGCCCCTTGACGTCGTGCACCAGCCGCGGGTGCCGGGCCGCGAGCTTCGCCAGCCCGGTGCCGAGCAGCTCGCCCAACTCCTGGGCCCGGCCCGGGAAGTCCTCCTCCACCGCGACGGCGACCGCCTCCAGCGCGGTGGCCGTCTCCTCGCCGAAGCCGTAGTAGGTGGTGCTGTGCAGGGTCGCGTCCGACAGGTTGTCGTAGGCGGCCCGGAAGATCGGCTCGCGTGCGATGTAGCCGGAGATCGAGGCCTTGCCGCCGCCGAAGGACTTGGAGGTGGTCACGATGTCCGGGACCAGGCCCGGGTGGTGCATGAAGTGGAAGAGCGCACCCGTCTTGCCCCAGCCGGTGTACACCTCGTCGAAGATCAGCACGATGTCGCGCTCGGTGCAGATCCGCCGCACCTCGCGCAGGAACCCCGCCGAGCACTCCCGCAGGCTGGAGGCGCTGAACGGCTCCAACAGCACGGCGTAGACGTCGCTTTCGCCGTCGGAGGCCGTGTGCCGGTCCAGTGCGAGCAGGAACGACGCCAGGTCGTCGTAGCCGAAGCGGTCGGTGCCGGGGATCTGCGGGTACGGGAAGTGCAACTCGGGCGAGGCAGTCAGGCTGGCCGCGCCCAACAGCTTGCCGTGGAAGGCGATATCGCTGTGCAGCACCGTGCCGCGCCGCCCCTGGTGGTACTTGTAGGCCAGCTTGACCGCGCCCTCCACCGCCTCGGCACCGGAGTTGGGGAAGTAGCTGACGGTCAGGTCACCGGGCAGCAGCGCGGCCAGATTGTGGCCGAGCGCCGCCACGTAGGGCGAGAGGTAGTTCTTGTGCACCTCCATCCGCCGGGACTGCTGGAACCGCTGCCGGGCCCGCAGGATCCTGGGGTGGTTGTGGCCGTGGCTCAGCACCCCGACGCCGCCGGTGAAGTCCAGGATCCGCCGCCCGTCCCGCAGCTGGATCCAGCAGCCCTCGGCATGGTCCACCAGATCGCGGCCGAAGCCGAAGGAACCGATCAGCGAGACCTGGCTGCGGCTGACGTGGCGCCGGTAGAGCTCGTGGACCTGGTCGGTGGTCAACTGCTCGGCCTGGTCGATGGTGATGAGCCGGCCGTCGGTCGGCTCGGGTACGAGTTCAGCCACGGGAACTCCCGGTAGCGAGGGGCTGCGCGGTCGGTGCGGGCCGGCGGTCGGCGATCAGCCGGCCGACCCGGCGGCCGTCCCGGACGGCGTAGTTGATGCCCCGGTCCTCCGGGAACACCTGCGCCATGCCGGCCAGGTAGAGGCCGCCGACCGCCGACTCCACGGCGGGCATGGTCCGGGTGTAGTGCGGGGTGATCACCGGCTGGGCGTAATCGGCCCGCCAGACGTGGTAGCGCTCCACCCAGGAGCGGTCGAACCCGGGGAACATCCGCTGGATATGCGGCAGGCTGTACTCGAATACCTCCTCGTCGGTCATCGTGTACAGCGCGGCGTCGGTCGGCAGGTACTTGGAGAGGTAGACGATGTGCCGGCCGCCGTAGCGCTCCGGCCGGTCCAGGTTGGTGTGCTCGATCACGCCGACATAGGGGAAGCTCGGGTCGTTCACGTTGAGCCAGTAGGTGTCGGAGAGCCGGCGGCTGTTCTCCAGCACCAGGCAGACGTTGCCCAGGTAGTCCACCGCCCGCCAGCGGCGCAGCAGTTCGGGCAGAGCCGGGTGGCCGTGGGCCTCCGGCCGGTCGAGCAGTTCAGCGGCGGCCTGCGGGGCGCAGGTCAGCAGCACCTGGCGGGCCGGGTGGAACGTGCCGCCCGCCAGCACGCCTTGCACGCCGTGGCCCGCCAGGACGCCCGGTACGCCGCCGTGCGCCAGCCGCACCGCCTCGACGGCCTGCCCGGTGCGGAACTCCACGCCCAGCGCCTCCAGATGGCTGCGGAACGCGGACAGCAGGGCCTCGCAGCCGCCCTTGAGGTAGTAGAGCGTCTCCTTGCCGGCCTTGGTCCGGCTGCCGCCGCGCAGATGGAGCTTGGTCCACATCCAGGTGGCGCCCACCTGGTCGGCGTACTTGCCGAACTTGCCCTCCAGCAGCGGGCGCCAGACCACCTCGTAGACCCGCCGGCCGCCCAGTGAGATCAACCACTCCTCGGCGGTTCGTGACTCCAACTCCCGCCAGTGCTTCACCCGTTGGGCGCGCAGGGTCATGACGCCCAAGCGGATCCGGTCGGAGAGCGCGAGCGGGGCGAAGCGCAGCACGTCGAGCGGTGCCGAGAGCCGGTAGACGGAGTTGGCGTAGTAGACGCCGGTGCGGGTCTCGTGCGCCTCCAGCAGGTGCGAGATGCCCAGGCGGGCGCAGAGTTCCAGCATCTCGTGGTCGGAGGAGAACCAGTGGTGGTAGAAGCGGTCCAGCCGGTGCCCGTCGGCCTCGAAGGTGCCGGCCAGGCCGCCGATCTCGGGTGCGGCCTCGATGACCCGGCAGCGCAGGCCCTGGCCGGCCAGCTCCAGCGCGGCGGACAGGCCGGTGAAGCCGGCGCCGACGATGACCACGTCGACCGGGGGCCCGCTTTCCAGTGCTTCCGTGTTCACCGCTTCCGTGTTCACGGCGTCGGTGTTCACCGATTCCGTGTTCACCGATTCCGTGTTCACGGCGTCGGTGTTCACGGCTTCGGTGTTGATTCCTTCGGTACTCAAGGGGGTGTTCAAAGGGTGACCCTCTCGACGATGGGCAGCGGGCTCACGGCCCGGTCGAACCGTTCTTCGATGACATAGCCGGGGCGGTCCTGGACCTGCCGGAACACCGTGTGCAGGTACTCGCCGAGGATGCCGATGGCCAGCGCCTGGACGCCGAACTCGGCCGGACGCAGCAGCAGTCGGGCATCCCGGCGGACGACGGCCGTGGTTAGCCCGCCGGCCAGCGCGGCGGCCCCGAGACTGGTGGAGAGCCGCAGCGGCGCGATCGACCCGGACAGCAGTCCGCGGCGGGAGAGCGCGAGCATCCGCCGCAGGGTGTACTTGGACTCGCCGGCCACCCGCGGGGCGCGGTCGTACTCGATGCTGGTCTCCGTGAACCCGAACCAGCTGACGGCGCCGCGCAGATAGAGGTCCTTGTCGCGGATCCGGATCAGCTGGTCGACCACCTGACGGTCCATCAGGCGGAAGTCGCCGGTGTCCACGGCGGTCGGGTGGTCGGAGAGTGCGTTCAGCAGCCGGTAATAGGCGTAGGCGGTGGCCTTCTTGAAGGCGGTCTCGCCGTCCCGGCTGCGTCGGCGCGCGGAGACCACCGACCACCCTTCGCGCCAGCGCGCGGCCAACTCGGGGATCAGCTCGGGCGGATCCTGCAGATCGGCGTCGATCACCACGACGGCGTCGCCGACGGCCTCCCGCAAGCCGGCCAAACACGCTGCCTGGTGGCCGAAGTTGCGGCTGAAGCGCACGGCTCGGACGGTCGGGTCGCGGCGTGCCAGTGAGACCAGCAGCTCCCAGGTCCCGTCGGAACTGCCGTCGTCCACATAGATCTGTTCGCAGGTGTAGCCGGTCATGCTGCGCAGGGTCGCGGCGAGCCGGGCGTGGGTCTGGTGCAGGGCCCCCGTTTCGTTGAAGCAGGGGATCACGATGCTGAGCGTCGGCGGTCTCTCGTCGAAGACTCGTGTCTTCGGCACGGCTCACCTCTCAATGGGATCGGTGGGCGGTGACGGCCCGCTCCCGGGGCGCACCGCACGCCGCCCCGCGGGCAGGCCGGCCGGCTCCGCGTGGGAGCGCGGCGGCAGGCCGCCGCCGGGGCGATGTGGTGTGCGGTAGGGGAGTGGGCGTCCTGGACTTCGAACAGGCAGGTCTGCTCTAGGCGACCGACCGGGCCTCGCGGACTTCGATGTCCGTCGGCCGGGGAAGATCTCAACGCGTCTGTACAATTTCACATTGTCTGAGTGTCCGTCAACGTTGGAATCTGATCGACTGGTTCCGGTCGCAGTGGGTCGAGATTCGGCGAGTGCTGTGGTTTCCGCTTGACGGGTCGGCGACCATCGCGATCTGGCCGCCTCGGAAGACCCAAACTCATCACAATCAAACAGGTTCGAACATGCTTGTGATCTTCACCTGGCCACCACGAGCCGGGCATGGCGGCCGCCTGATCACCATGACGCGGGGCAGGATGGTGACGCGTCATCGGGACGGGTGCGCCAGGGTGCTTCGGCGGGTGGCGGGCCCGGCACCGGACCGCCCCGACCTCAGGAGCTGCGCCTTGGACGTCACCCCGCCCAGCCGTGCCACCGGCGACGCCTCCGGCGGGCCCGAGCTGGACGAGGCCGCCCGGTCAGCCGAGCGCCGCCGCTGGCAGGCGCTGGGGGTCTGCCTGCTCGTCGGGTTCATGAGCCTGCTGGACGTCTCCATCGTCAACGTCGCGCTGCCCTCGATCGAGCGAGGACTCGGGGCGAGCGAGGCCGACCTCTCCTGGGTGCTCTCCGGCTATGCGCTCACCTTCGGGCTCACCCTGATCCCCGCCGGAGTGCTCGGCGACCTGTGGGGACGGCGCGCCGCGTTCCTGGTCGGCCTGGTGCTGTTCGCGGTGTCCTCCGCCGCCTGTGGGCTGGCCCCTACCGCGACGGCGCTCGTCGTCTCCCGGCTGGTCCAGGGCATGGCCAGCGGTCTGCTCGGGCCGCAGATCTCCGGGCTGATCCAGGAGATGTTCAGCGGCCCCGCCCGAGCCCGCGCCTTCGGCTACTTCGGCACCACGGTCGGCCTGGCCACCGCCGTCGGACCGCTCTCCGGCGGCCTGCTGATCAGCCTGGCGGGCGGTCAGAGCAGCTGGCGGTGGGTCTTCTTCGTCAATCTGCCGATCAGTGTGGTCGCCTTCGTACTGGCCCTGCGGCTGATCCCCCGCAGCACCGGCGGCGGCCTCGCCGCGGGCGGCCGCCGCCGGATCGACCTGGTGGGCGTGGCGCTGCTGGCCGCCGGGCTGCTGGCCATCCTGCTACCGCTGGTGCAGGAACAGCAGTGGAAGGGCGCGGCGAAGTGGTTGCTGATCCCGCTCGGCGTCCTGCTGCTGGCCGGCTTCGTCGCGTGGGAGCGGCACTGCTGGCTACCGCTGGTCGACCTCTCCCTGTTCTCCCTCCGCAGCTACCGCTACGGCGTGCTGCTCGGCCTGCTCTACTTCGCCGGGTTCACCCCGATCTTCTTCATCTTCACCCTCTTCCTGCAGCGCGGCCTCGGCTACAGCGCCCTCCAAGCCGGAGCGGCCATCACGCCGTTCGCGGTCGGCTCGGGTGTCGCGGCGATGGTCGGGGGCCGGCTGGTCAGCCGGCACGGCCGCACGGTGATCATCGTGGGCCTGGTCGCCGTGATCAGCGGCACCCTGGCGACCGCGCTCGCCGTCCACGAGGTCCCCGGGCACTCCGCCGCCCTCGCCACCGCCGCGCCCCTGGCCCTCGCGGGCATCGGCTCCGGGCTGACCATCTCGCCGAACGTGACCCTCTCCCTCGCCCCGGTCCCGCTCGCCCGCGCAGGCACCGCCGGCGGCGTCCTGCAAACCTCCCAGCGCCTCGGCACCGCCATCGGCGTCGCCTGCACCGGCGCCGTCTTCTTCGCCCACCTCGCGCAAGACGGCAACTGGGCGGCCGCCTTCCAACTGGGCGTCCTGGTCGCCACCGCCTTCGAGGCCTGCGCCCTACTGTGCGCGTTGGCCGACGCCCGCCGGCCCTGACGCCCTCCTTCTTCCTTACCTCCCGACCGCCCCGTCCGCCTGCTCCCGCAGGATGTCGGCATGCCCGGCGTGCCGCGCGGTCTCCTCGATCATGTGCACCAGAATCCACCGCATCGACCGCGGCACCCCGCCCTTCCCCGTCGCCCGCGCCGCCGCCCACCCCAGGTCGCCGCACCGCGCGACGATCGCATTCGACCGCACCACCGCCGCCCGATACCCGGCGACCACCGACTCCTCGGTGTCCCCCTCGCCCAACTCCATCCCGAAGTCCGGTACTTCCACCTCAGCGCCCTCAAACACCCACTCAAACCAGTACATCTCGGCCTCAGTCAGATGCTTGACCAGCCCCAGCAGATTCGTCCCCGACGGCACCCCCGCTACACGCGCCAGGTCCCCCTCCAGCCCCTGCGCCTTGGCGACGACTCCCTCGCGCAGGTAGTCCAGGAAGGCGAGCAGGGTGGCCTTCTCGTCAGAGTCCACGGTCGGCGGCTTGGCATCGACGCTGGCGGGGCGGGTGTTGGTGTCGGTACGCAGTTGATCATCAGTCACGGGTGCATGCTAGGGATACGAGGATGCCTGCGCCAGACCGCCGCCCGGTTGCCGAGTGCCGCTTCGGCGCAGGTCTGGCGCGATCGGCATCTCCGCCGCTCGGAGCTGTATGCAAGCGCCCTGTGCCGCATTGAGGGCTAGCTCCAGAGCCTCCAGTAGGCAGCTGAGACGTGTCTCGTGGAGGACGGTCCTCCTGGCCGGGCCAGTGCGAGCGCCGGTAGTGTGCGGTCATCGGGCAGGGGCGCCGCCGACACAGGCCCGGTCCGTTTGAGAGTTATCTGACTGCGGCAGCCCGCCACGGCGCCTTTTGCGGCTGATGGGGTGCTGATTTCGCTCACGCTCGGGGGATGTGATAGCTGATGGTCGATCAGACGGACGAGCTCCGGCCGTGGAAGATCCACGGGGACCGCGTGCTCTACGACAACCCCTGGGTGCAGCTCGCGCTGGTCGACGTCGAACCGCCGGGCGTGCCGCGTTTCGAGCACCATGTCGTCCGTCTGAAGCGTGTCGCCATAGCAGCGGTGCTGGATGCGGAGGACCGGGTGCTGATGCTGTGGCGTTATCGCTTCGTTCCCCAGGCCTGGGGCTGGGAGCTGCCGGGCGGCATCGTCGATCCCGGGGAGGACGGTAGTCAGGCGGCGCGGCGAGAAGTCGAGGAGGAGACGGGTTGGCGTCCTGACAGCCTCGAGCATGTGGTGACCTTCCAGCCGATGATCGGGATGGTTGATTCCCCGCATGAGGTCTTCGTCGGCGAGGGGGCCACGCTGGTAGGAGAACCCGAGGAGGGGGAGGAAGCAGGTCGTATCGCCTGGGTGCCGCTTTCCGAGATCCCGGCTCTCATGGCGGAGGGGAAGCTGATGGGTTCTGGCACCCTGGTCGCGCTCCTGCACATCCTGGCCAATCGAAAGCGGTAATCCTCGGCAGTTCGCCCCGGCTCATAACCTGGTGGACAGCTGCTCGATTCGGGCGGGCTGGCGAGCCGAGCCGGTGCGGTTGGCGAGATGTCGGGCCTGCCGTAGGTGGCCGATGGCCTGGTCCTGTTCCTCACGGGCGAGATGGGCCTGCACGAGGTCGCAGTGCAGACCGGCTGCAGCCCTGGTGAATGTCGAGTCCATGCCTGCGAGAGCGTCGTACAAATCGCTCATCGCGGCGTCGTCACCGAGCCGCGCGAGTACGTTCCCACGCCAGCGGGTCATATGGTTGCGATTGAGGAAGATGCTGGGCATGTCAGGGTCTCGATCGCTGGTTCCGTCGGGGAGTGCCGATGCAGCACGGTCCAGCGAGCGGCGGCAGGCGTCTGCCTGGCCGGCCTGGGCGAGTAGCTCGGCCTCGGCAGCGTGCAGCCACGCGTTCAGGCGCGGCGAGGCATTGCTCCCGACGGAGCGATGCGCCTCCTGAACGAGCTGCACAGCGAGCTCCGGCTTCCCTGCAGCCGAAAGCACGTACGCTTGCTCGGCCATGGCGTGGGCCAGGTACATCGGCTCCTTCGCCTCTGCCGCAGCGCGCTTTCCCAACTCGTAGTGTCGCCAAGCCCGCTCGGTGGCTCCGACGTCAAGCGCCTGCCACGCGGCCAGCGTTGCCGCGCCGGCCAGGCCTCGGGCGATTGGCTCCCTCGCGCTGGGCAGGACCGCGAAGGTCAGTGCCTCCTCCAGTGCCGCCAGGTGGGCCAGCATCTGGTCCACCAGGGCGGCAGCTCCCATCTGCCGATCGACGGTTCGAAGCAGCTCGGTCTGCCTCATGAAGGTGTCGACCATGCCTAGGCTGAGGCTGTGGGCCGACTCGATGCGGCTGATCAGATCGTCGTAACCGTCGACAACCAACGGCTGTGCCGCCAGTGTGTCGCCGCCGAGAAGCTCACGATCGGTCAGCCCGAGTAGGGCTCGCAGGATCGCGGCGTACAACGGGCCGATGGAGCGACGTGCGTTCTCCCACTCCGATACGTAGACGCGCAGGCTCGCGGTAGAAGCGATGTTGAGGAGCTTCTGCCGTGCATATCGCTCGATCTCGTGGACCAGCCGCTCTTGGGACCAACCGCGTTCCTTCCGTGCTTGCCGAAGCCGAGCCGACATCCCTCACCACCATCCCGAGTCCACACCGCAGTTGCCGGCCCAGGTCGTATCGCAGCAGGTCGCTGATGGTTAACACCGTGACGTTAAGGGGTGTTGGCTACCGATACGACCCTGAAGCCAAGTCTCATGGTTCCCAAGCTAAACGCTTGCTCGGCCGCCTGGCGGCGGTTCGCGACGATCCGAAGCAAAGTCATGACAGGCAGTCACTGTTCATGGGCGGCAAACACGTTAGGGCCGGCCACGCAGTGAGGTCTCCAGGAAGGTGCGGGAGTGCGGGTGCAGAGGACTATCGGGGGCACGGGTGTCGCACTGGCATTGAGCATGCTGAGGCCGGGCCCGACACAACCCGCACGAGTGAGTTGGGAACTGCCGGCAGAACTCTCGGCGGTGCCGCTCGCACGAGCTCGCCTCCGAGCGTACCTCGAGGGCCTGCTCGACCCCGAGACGTGTTCCGATGCCGCGCTCGTCGCCACCGAGCTCGTGGCCAACGCAGCAGCAGCCTCGGCCGTGGGTGGCGGCATCGAGCTCCGCGTCGAGGTCGGCGGCGGCAGCCTGCGAATCGAGGTGTTCGACTGCGCGACGGACACCCCCAAGCGACGCTGCGCTGACGAGTCCGCCGAAGGCGGGAGAGGGCTGCACTTGGTCGAGGAGCTGACCAGCCTGTGGGGCTGGCACCCGGTGGAGGGCGGCAAGGTCGTCTGGGCGGTGCTCTGAGTGGGCTCCGGCGACCGACAAGCAGCACGTCGTTACGGCCTTCGAGGCCCGCGCCAAGCAACCAGGAAGGAGTAAGTCAGTGAATCAAGCAACTGTCTTGGCCGCGCTGCAAGGCGATGCGCCCGATAGCGCCCTTGCCGAACTCGCTGCCGGCCCCCGGGCCATCGACTGTCCGGACCTTGGGAACGGACGCCTCGTCTTCCCGCGCTACCGGGAGGTCCGCCACCTGCTACGGGACCCGGGCTTCATCTGCGCCCCCACCGCGGCGGGGATGGTCGGCGCGCTGCCGGCGGAGCTGCGTGAACTGCTGGCCCCGGTCGCGTCCTGGGTGCTGTATGCGGAGCCGCCGCTGCATCCGCGGCTTCGGGCCTTGCTGGCCAAGGCATTCAGCCCACGGCAGATCACCGACCTCCGGAGCACCATCGTGCGGACCGCCGACACACTTGTCGTCGAGTTCGCCGCGAAGGGCGGCGGGGATGCCGTCACTGAACTGGCCGAGCCTCTGCCGGTGCACACCATCAGCGCCCTGCTCGGAATCCCGGAGGCCGACCAGGGTGTCGTCAAGGCCTGGTCGGACGACGTGGTTCTGGTCGCGGAACCGAAGCTGACGGTGGAACAGCAACGGCTCGTTGCTCTCGCCTGGCAACGCCTTGCCCGGTACTTCGAAGGCGTCATCGACGAGCGCCGCGCCAGGCCCGACAGTGACATCATCTCCGGGCTGGTACAGGCAGAAGCCCAGGGCGACCGCCTGACCACAGAGGAGATCACCGCCAACTGCATCGCTCTGCTAGTCGGAGGCCACGAGACGACCAGCAGCCTGATGTCGAGCCTCTTCATCGCGGCGGCGGCCCACCCGGAGCACCGTGAAGCAGTTGTCGCCGACGACACGTTCGCCGCCGGTTTCGTCGAGGAGGTCCTCCGGCTCGACGGACCGTCGAAGATCACGGCGCGTGCGGCCGTCTACGACACCGACGTCTTCGGCATTCCGGTGGTCGCCGGGCAGCGCCTCGTTCTGCTCCAGGCCTCCGCCAACCGCGACCCGGAAGTCTTCGCCTCCGCCGAGGAGTTCCGCCCCGAGCGGCATCCCAACCCGCACCTCGGGTTCGGCCACGGACCGCACGCCTGCTTCGGTGCGGCACTGGCCCGCATGCAAGCCACCGCGCTGCTCCAGGCATTCATGCGCGAGTCGGAGGCGCTCAGCATCGACCGCGCCGGAGTCCGCTGGAGGCCGTCTCAGGTCCTGCGGTCCGCAGCCCGCCTGCCGGTGACCTCCAAACGCGTGTTGGGAGGCACCGCGTGATCCTCACCGGTCCCTTCATCACCCAAGAGGTACAAGCCGGCCGGATCATCATCGAGCCGTTCCACCCAGAGGCCGTCAACCCGAACAGCTACAACTACCGCCTCGGTAAACGCCTCAAGCGCTACGACCAGGCCAAGGGCCGGTTCGTCGAACTGGAACTGCCCCAGAACGGGTACGTCCTCAGCCCGCACCGGATGTACCTCGGCCACACCGCAGAGACCATCGGCAGCTCCGTCTATGCCATGTCGCTGATCGGCCGCAGCTCGATGGGACGCCTGGGCCTGTTCTTGCAGTTGTCGGCCGACCTCGGTCACACCACCTCCTGCCATCGCTGGACGCTGGAGATCGTCGCCACCCGCCCCATCCGCATCTACCCCGGCATGGTCGTCGGCCAGGTTTCCTTCTGGCGCAACACCGGGACCATCCGCCCGACCCCGGCGCTATACGCCGCCTTCAACGACCCCTGCGAGTCACGGATCGGGGCGCGCCAGTGATCCTCACCGGACCGGAGATCGCCAAACAGGTCGGCCACGGCCGCATCACCGTGGCGCCCTTCGACAACACCCGCTGCACCACCAACTCCTACGACCTCGCCCTGGGCCGACGCCTCGCCCTCTACCAGGACGAGATCCTCGACCCCCGCCGTGAGCCCGCGTACGAGCTGCGCGACATCCCGGACGACGGCTACCTGCTCGCCCCGGGCGACTTCGTGCTCGCCGAGACGGCCGAGCGGATCGGAAGCGACCACTACGTCCCGCTGATCCACGCAAAGTCGGGCACCGCTCGCCTCGGCCTGTTCGTCCATGTCACCGCCGACCTCATCGACCTCGGATTCGTCGGCCGCTCCACGCTCCAGCTGTACGCCACGCTGCCTGTCCGGATCTGGCCGGGCATGCTCATCGCCCAGGTCACGTTCTGGGTGCCGTACGGCCCGATCGAGCTCTACCAGGGCAAGTACCAGCACGCGGACGGCCCGCAGGTCTCGCGCAGCTACCAGGACCACGCGGCGGTGGCGAATGGCTGAGAAACCCGGCGCCGACTTCCAGCACATCCAGCAGCGGGCCGCCTGTGCCTTCGCAACCCGGGCACGGATCGAAGCCGCACCCCCGTTCCGTGGTGCTGACGCGCGAATTGCCGGGCTCGCCGCCGCCAGCACCCTGGCGGACCTCGCATCGCGCGCGGACGCCGACGAGTTGGACGGACTCCTCATCGAGCTCACTGACGCCCGCCACGGTCTCAGTTTGGGCGCTCTCGCCGCGACCACCCGCGAGATTCTCGCCGGGTTGCTGGAAGCGGACGGCGATGCTGCAGCGGAGACACTGAGCAACGCCGGGGTGGATCACTGGTGGCTGACCCTGTGTGGGACCAGGTGGTTCGCTCTGGCCTTCGCCCCCTGCTATCCGGCCGACTCGCCCCGGTTCACCTTCGGTTCCGGTTCAACCTTCCTGCTTCTCCAACCGGTGGCCTCGTTCGACCGGCATGCGACGCCGCGAGGCTCAGTCATCGCCGATGAGGTACGGCAGATGATCCGCCGCGCGTATGCCGCTCGGGGATGCCCGTATGACGTCGACCTCGCCCAGCAGGACGTCGAGGCTCTCAA
The DNA here is from genome assembly GCF_029892145.1 of Kitasatospora sp. GP30. Classification (NCBI taxonomy): domain Bacteria; kingdom Bacillati; phylum Actinomycetota; class Actinomycetes; order Kitasatosporales; family Streptomycetaceae; genus Kitasatospora; species Kitasatospora sp. GP30. Next base: position 169,407 of record NZ_JARZAH010000006.1, on the reverse strand, counting down.
ATTCGTGTGGCCGCTCCACCAGGGCGACGCGCCGGTGCAGTGGTGGCGGAGCGGGACCGCTGTTCGGCGGGAGTCGGCGTGAGGACGATTACCGACTACAGCCTGCTCGCCGCAGAGATCGCGGCGACCCATGCCGCGTTCCCGAGGACGACGTGGGACGCCCCGAGGGAACTGCTCGACGCAGCGCGCGGACTCTTCGCTGCGGATGGCGGCGAAGTACCGGAGGGCGCCGACCTGCTCGCCGGCATTGCTAGCCTCCTCACCCAGGGCCCCTACCGCGCAGTGCGGCTACACGGTCACACCAGCGGCTCCCCGCTACCGACCGCCATCCGCCCGGAACGGCCGTATGGGCCTCCCGAGGAGGACGTGCTCCTCCACGCGATCACCGTGTCCATGGCTCCGGGGACAGAGCCCTGGCCCTCAGGGCAGGCAGACTTGGAGCGGCTCGGGCGGGCGATACCCGCGCTGACCGGGGCCATACCGTGCCGCACGGTCGTGCTTAGGGCTGCCGCGGCCCGCTACTTGCTGCGCCGCCTACCGCCCGCCGATGACCCTCAACGGCGTTGGCTGTCACGACGGATTGCCTGGCTCCTCGACCCTCGTACCGACGACGCCGGTCCGCTCTTGTTCCGGCTCGTGGGGCCGGAGGACCCGCTCGTCGCCCACCTGGGCGATCACCTTCACCGGGCGAGCCAGCCGGGGATATCCGAGGCGTTCCCGTTGTCCGAACGGCAGGACGGACAGATCGAGGACGGCGTGATCCGCCTCGGCGGACGGATCCTCGCCCTCCGCAAGCACCGCCGCATCAGCTTCGCAGACCTGCACTGGGATGGCCGCACCGCGCAGCTCGCCATTGGACGTGACCTGGCCGCGGGGTTACGACCCGGAGACCTGGTGGCCGTTCGCGGGACCCAGGGGATCAGCAGCACCGGTCAGCCCACGTTCTTCGTATCGGACCTGGAGCGCCACCAGCCCGGCGCCCTACGGGCCGCTCCCAAGGCTGCTGCCGCGAGCAAAGCGCTGCGGCGGACACGTACGCACCTGGCCGATGGCGGATTCACCGAGGTGATCACCCCGGTACTGACGGACAGTTACTTCGGCGGCATGGCCCGCCCTTTCAGCACCTGGGCCACCGCAGCAGAACGTCGTCAGTACCTCCGCGTCACCACCGAGCTCGCCCTGCTGGACATCATCGCCTCCGGAATGAGCCGCTGCTACGAGATCGGCCCCAGCTTCCGCAACGAGGGCCTACGAGGGCAGTCGGCCAAGGAGTTCCTCATGCTGGAGGCGTACGCCGCCGACCTCGACCTCGCGAGGATGACGGAGTACGCGGTCAGCCTCATCCGCAGCGTGACCGCACAGCGGGGACCGCTGCGCAGACTGTCCTTCGACGACGCCTTCAGGGAGCTCTCCGGCGTGGATCCGTCTGACGCTTCGGCGGTCCGTGCCCTGGCCGCCGAGCAGATCCCCGTCACCGCCGCCCGCACCGACGACCCCGACATCATGGCCCGCCGCCTGTGGCGAAGCGCCGTACGGCACCGGATGCAGGGGCTCGTGGCCGTCGAGAGCATCCCCGGCCCGGGCTCACCGCTCATCGCCGGGACAGGCCGGGCCGCCCAGCGGATCTGGCTGTATGTCGATGGCCTTGAAGTGGCCGAGGTCAGTCGCAACGAGCTCGATCCCGGGGTGCTCGCCGATGCTTTCCAGCGGCAGTTCGCCCGGGACCCGCATCCCGTCCACCGCGACTACCGGCAGGTCATCGCCATGTTTGAAGGCGGTGTCCCACCCTGCGTCGGCATCGGACTCAGCGTCACCCGACTGGTACAGCTTGCCCGCCGGGACGGCGTGCCACTGACCGTCCCCTCGCCTCGACCGGAGCAGTTGCAATGAAACCGCCCGCGACTGCCGCTGACCTGGACCAGGCCGACTGGCTGGCTCGCAACCAGGCGATGTGGGACGCGCGCGTCCCGCTCCACACAGCCAGTGGTTGGTACGACCTCGACGGCTTCCGAAACGGAGGCCTCGCGCTGGACGACCTGGAGCTAGCCGGAGTTGGCGACGTCCAAGGCCGGAGCCTCCTGCACCTCCAGTGCCACTTCGGCCTCGGTACCCTCTCCTGGGCCCGGCTCGGCGCCGACGCCACCGGTATCGACTTTTCGGCAGCGGCCATCGCCCAGGCTCACGCGCTGGTCCGGGAGTTGGACGTGCCGGCGCAGTTCGAGCAGGCCGAAGTCTCCACCTGCCGACTCGGCCGTACCTTCGACATCTGCTTCACCTCCTGGGGCGTCCTCATGTGGCTCCCCGACCTCAGGGCCTGGGCACGCACCATCGCCGAACACCTGCGACCAGGGGGCGAGTTCTTCCTCGCCGAAGGGCACCCGCACCTGTTCATCTGGGACGACGAGCGCGACGGCGCCGGCTACCTGCCCCGCAACCCGTACTTCCGCCACCGCGAACCCGTCGTCGACGCCGAGGCCGGCACCTACGTCGACGACTGCCAGCGGATCGGACATGCGCAGTACCGCTGGAACCACCCGATTTCCGAGGTCGTCACGGCTATCGCCGAAGCCGGACTGCGCATCACCGAGCTCGCCGAACACCCCCGCCTGCCCTGGCGGCCGCTGGCATGGATGGTTCCCGACCAGCGGCCCGGCTGGTGGCGCATAGACCGTGACCCCTTCCCGCTCAGCTTCACCCTCAAAGCCGTCAAGGAGAACGCGTGACCACGACCTCCCCCCGTTCCCGCGCCTGGCCGATCCCCAGGATCCCGCGAAGCGCCGACGACGTCTGGTCGGCGGGCTACCCGGACTTCGTCGCCATGGTCAACCAGACCAACGTCATGCCCGGCGCCTATGCCACACTCAATGCCTGGGCGCTGCACTCTCGGATGGACCAGAACTCCACCGTCCTCGAAGTCGCCTGCACCACCGGCTTCTCCTCGCGGGAACTCGCCCGCCTCACGGGCTGCAGTGCGACCGGCTTCGACCTGTCCGCCGACTCCGTGGCCCTCGCCCGGTACAACCACCGCGACACCGGCCGCGACCTGCGACTGCAGTACGTTCAGGCTGACGGGACCACTTACGTCCCGAACCGCACCTTCAGCCACATCGTCGTTGGCGCGGCTCTGGGCTTCTTCCCCGACCCCGAGGCCATGGCCGCGCGGCTCCCGCACCTCCTGAACGACGGCGGCTACGTCCTCGCCTCGCCGTTCTGGAGCAGCAAACCGCTGCCTCCGGAGGTCGCCGAACTGCGCCGCGACGTCTTCGGTATCAGCAGCCCCATGGAGACCTGGGAGCAGGCCCGGGCGCTCTTCAAGGGACTTGACGTCCTATACCAGGCCGACCACGCGCTCGCGCCAGAGAGCGATGCCGATATCGAGCACTACAGCGTCTCCACGGTCGACCGGGTATGCGAACAGTCCGGCGTCGAGGACCCGCTCGTACGAGCGGCGATGCTCTCCCGGCTGCGCTTGATCAAGCGAGCCACCAATCGGCTGCGCGAGCACCAGAACTACTCGGTCCTCGTTCTGCGCTACAACGCGAGCACCTACCCGCGCCGGTTCGTCGAGCTCTTCTGATTGGCCGTCAGGAACATCCGAGACGGAGGTGCAACAAATGATCGTCTTTGTGAACGGCCCGTTCGGCGTCGGCAAGAGCACCACGGTCCGCATCCTCGCGGACGACCTGCCCGAAGCGCTCGTCATCGACCCGGAGCAGGTAGGGCACATGCTGTGGTCGCAGCTGCCGGAACAGCTGCGGACTGAGGAGTTCGAGCTGGAGCCGGTCTGGCCGGCTCTGACTCGCTGCCTGATCGAGGAGGCGGCGCGGGCGTACAGCCGGACACTCCTCGTACCTATGACCATCGTCCGGAGTGCCGTCTTCGGGCAGATCGTCGGGGCGTTGGGCGAACAGGGGCACGATGTGCGGCACTTCACCCTGCTCGCCGATGCTGTGACGATCCGGGACCGCCTCCGTGCCCGGGGCGAAGGCCCGGACAAGTGGGGTGAACTCAGTTGGGAGGGCCTGCAAGTCGAGCGCTGCCTCGCCGCGTTGGCCGAGCCGCTGTTCGCCACGCACCTGGACACCGCTGAGCGAGCCCCCCGCACGGTGGCGGACGAGATCCTCAGCCGCACCGGGCTCCGCCGACAACCTGGTACCGCGGTGCAGGAGTGAACAAATTTGGGGCGGGGCCCGATGCTGCCCCGCCCCGCTTGGTTACGCCACGCTCAGCAGTGTCCTGATGCGCTCCGTACCGAGAGCCAGCAGGAGGGTGGGAAGCCGAGGGCCGGTGTCCCGTCCGACGAGTAGTGCGTACAGCAGTGAGAACAGCGACCGTTGAGCCGCTTTCAGCTCTGGCGTCGCGGGTGCGTCCAGCGCCAGGCCGGCCTGCAACTTCGGCACCCCGTACACGAGCGAGGTCAACCCGGGCAAGGACCAGTGCTCGTCCAACCCGTCGAGCAGGAGCTTCAGCGCCTCGCGTTCGGTCGGCGACAACTGTCCCAGCCTCGCGCGGTCGGGCTCCATCCGAACCTGCGTGCGCTCGTCGGCGGGCAGGTAGCCGGCTACCCACGCCTGTGCGCGGTCGAGCCGGGGCCGGACCTGGTCCAGGTCTGCCAGCTGCGGGTCCGACGTGAAGTCCCGCAGGATTCGGAGCGTCTGCTCCTCGTCGCCAGTGGTGATGTCCACCACAGAGGCGAGCGTGCGGAACGGCAGGACCAGCTCGGTGCTCGGCAGCGTTCGAGTTGCGGAACCGATCGAGCGCTCCCGTACTGCCAGCTCGGTCAGCTCAGCCTGCCCGGCGGCGACCTTCCGGCCGAGCGCGTCCCACTCGTCGTACAGCCGGTTGACCTCCTGATCGAAGGCCACAGTGATCGCCTGGTTGGGCTTCCGCCGGGCGTACAGCCACCGGAGCAGCGGTGCTTCGAGGATCTGCAGGGCGTCGGTGGGCGTGGGAGCGCCACCGGCCGATCCGCTCATCTTGGCGGCACCGCTGATGCCGACGAACGAGTAGCCGAGGTAGGAGGGCGGTTGGCCGCCGAAGACCTCCCGCACCAGCTGGGAGCCGACGGTGAAGCTGGAACCGGGGGAGGAGTGGTCGACCCCGCCGGCCTCGAAGGTAACGCCCTCATACGCCCAGCGCATCGGCCAGTCCACCTTCCAGACCAGCTTGCCCCCGTTCCCCTCGGAGAGCGCGAAGCCGTCACTGTGCCCGCACTGGCAGCTGTAGCGGATCTCGGTACTGCCCTCGTCGAAGGAGCTGATGGCGGTCGTGTCCCGCCCACATGCCGCGCAGTACGGCTTGTACGGGTAGTAGGCGTTGCCGGCGGGCTCGTCGCCTTCGTCGTCGTCCGGCTCGGCTTCTGCGGTCTGTGCCTGCTTGGTGCGGTAGCGGCCGAGGACGGCGTCGATCCGCTCGCGGTTCCGCATCGCGTGCAGGATCTGCTCGCGGTAGGCGCCGGAGGCGTACATCTCGGTCTGGCTGATCTCGGTGACCTCGACGCCCAGTTCCGCGAGGGCTGCCCGGAACGGAACCTTGAAGTGCTCCGCCCAGTTCTCGTGTTCGCCGCACGGATCCGGAACTGCGGTCAGTGGACGCCCGATGTGCTCGGCGAACGAGGCGGGCAGTCCGGCCGGGACCTTGCGCAGCCGGTCGTAGTCGTCCCAGGACAGGATGTGCTTGCACTCCATCCCGCGACGCCGGATCTCGTCGGCTACGAAGTGCGGGACCATGATCTCGCGAAGGTTGCCCAGGTGGATCGGACCGGACGGACTGACACCAGACGCACAGACCAGGGGCGAGTCGGGGCCGCGGCGTTTGCCCTCGGCGATGACCTGGTCCGCTGCCGCGACCACCCAATCGCCTTGCTTCACGCCTGCCACGTTCTGCCTCCTCAGTCGATGTCGCCCGGTGGGACAGAAGAAGGATACGGGCAGGGAGGGAGTGGAATCTGATCAACTACCCGAACGAACGTAGACTCAACGCGATTTGACCTTTCGTCACCTTGCCTTTGCTCGCATCGCCCTTGCGAGAGGAGAACTTGCACGGCCGGGGTGCTGGACGCAGTCACGGAGACCTTCCAGGCGAACCACGGGTCGTCGCGTGCCGGAGGCGCTTAGGGCCCGCATGAGGCGCTGCTCAGCTCGCCAGTGGTGACTGAGCAGTCCTGACCCGGGGGCATGTCACCCTTTTGTGCCCCAGGAGAAGAAGCTCGCCAGGCAACTCTGCTGGAGTGGCCTGACTTGGCCTGAAGCGCGGCTTCGGCATTGCTGTGGGCCCGCTTCTCCAAGCCGCGTTCCCCCCGTCAGACTGATTGTCAGGCTGCGGGCCAGGCGGTGGGGATCGTGTCGCATCGGTAGCGGTACCGGGTAATCGTCGGTGTCCGCGCCCGTGGGGAGGGAGTACGAAGCTTGATGTCCGGACAACGGAATGACACCGGAGGCATGGGCGGGGTAGCCTCCCCAGCCCACCCAAGTCGCGGTTCCCACAACACGAACGGTGATCATGGAAGAGTCTCACCCCGAACGTCTCAGCTGCCTTGCCGTGTGCGCTGGTGCAGGAGGCCTCGCGCTCGGCCTCGAGCAGGCCGGGTTCGATCCCATTTTGCTTCTGGACAACCGTGCTGTGGCCTGCGAGACGTTGCGCCTGAACCGTCCCGACTGGAGGGTTCTCGAAGCAGACCTTCTGGACTTCGATCCGGTGGACCACCAGGCGACTTATGACGTGGATCTTCTGGCTGCCGGTCTGCCTCGAGTAAAGGCGAGTGCTGCGGTGGCACGTGAAGACAGCACCGAGGAGCTCCGGCTGCTCGAAGCGACGATCATGCTCATGCACGGCGTACAGCCACGCGCTCTGCTCATCGAGAACGTCCCGGACCTGGTCTCCAAGCCCGCATACGAGCCAATCCGGGCTTATGTCGCAGCCGAGCTCGAGCACCTCGGATACCGGCACCATTGGTTCGTCCTCAATGCGATGGGCCATGGCGTCCCGCAGGACCGTAGGCAAGGGATCCTGGTGGCATTCCGGGGGGATGCCGTTGACGACTTCATCACCCCGGTGCCTGACACCATGTCGCCGATCACCGTGGGCGAGGCGCTGGGTGCCTCCATGGCCACGCGAGGCTGGCCTTACGCGGCCGCCTGGGCTGCGCAAGCTGACCGGGTTGCCCCAACTCTGGTCGGGGGTTCCTGGAACCGTGGTGGTGCTGATCTGGGGCCGACCGGGTCGAAGCGTGCTTGGGCCCGCATGCGTGTCAATGGCGGCACCGTGGCCGATGAGGTTCCCGGGCCGGAGTTTCCTTGGGACGCCTCACTCGGCCTCACCGGCATGGTGGCGCTGACCATCGAGCAGGTGGCACGACTGCAAGGCTTTCCCGAAGACTGGTCCTTCGCCGGCCGCAAGACGGCCCGCTATCGCCAGGTGGGCCACGCCTCGCCGCCACCGGTGGGCCGGGCCCTCGGCCTCGCGATCCGGGCGGTGCTGGGGCACTCCGTCGTCTGAGCCGATCCGACGCCGAGCGCCGGGGCGGGACACTGTGTGCCGTCCCACCCCAGCATCACTGCCCGGTGCTACTCGGTGAGCAGGTGAGCGAAGAAGCCGATCGACGAGTCCTCCGGAGTGCCGATGAGGAGGGCCCGGTCGAGTAGGTTGTTGTTGTGCTCGCAACTGGTCTCCGGGAGCATCACGCACGCGTGGCAGGCGGCCAGGTTGGTGCCGCCCGCGCCGGAGATTTCGGTCTCGATGCAGAGCGGGTCGGCGGAACACCACTCGGCGCGGTGGACAGCTGAACGCACGGCCCGGGCAAGGCGATCGATTTCGCCCTGGGCGACCAGGCCACCGAGGCTGCCGGCCGAGTCACTGGTGGCCGTATAGATCAGCACACCGGTCATCTCGTCACCCGAGTAGATCCGCTCACGGAGTGAGGCCGCCGGGTATCCGGAGTCCAGGCTCCACTCGTTGATCATCACATGCGCAAGGGTGTGAAGTAGGGCCATGCGCGGGGTGGCGGGAGAGAGCGGGACTCGGGTCGGATCGGACGCCCGTTCGGTAAGGACCTGCTGGTGGCGGCGCCGCATTCGCGCCACGCGGGTGGCCACGGCCGGCTGTTCGGCCCAGGCATCGACCGCCTCCTCGTCAAGCCGGAGGAACACCCCTTCGCCGTGAACCTCCATTGCGGGCAACCAGTCGGTCGGGGCAAGGGAGAGCTCTGCCTCATGGCCTTCGGAAGACGTCTCGGGATCGATGACCCGAGTGAAGGCCTTGAGGGCGCGGACCTCGCGAAGCTTCTTCACCAGCATCGGGGTGACCAGGCCGAGAGGGGGCAGTAGCTTCCCATCACCGGACGGGGGCTCACAGATGAACTGCTCGGTGTGGTGGCCGGAGTCCTCCGGATTGCCGGCGCACAGTCGCTCGTACTCCAGGTCTCGAAGGGCCCGGTAGCGCTGCTCCTGGTCGATGTCGGGATTGTCCTCGCCGGTGGGGTCGTCGGCCTCCATAGCGGTGAGCAACTCCCAAACCTGCTGGGGACTCACCGGGGAAGGGACGCTGTCGAAGATGTACTGCAGATGGATCTCGATCTCGGCGAGGGTGGAGCAGCCACGGAGCTTGTCCCAATGCTTGTCCAGCTCGTTCACCCGAGTGTCGCTCCACGGTGGGATGGACAGGGCCGAGCGGAGCACCGGCTGCCAAACGGAGGAAGAACCACGCTGGAGGGTCCGGGGAGGCTGGGAGCAGAAAACATCGGGGGCGTCCTTCAGCCAGGGGCGTTTGCCCTCGCAACGGATGTTCAGATCCTTGAGGGCGCTGCGCCGGAATGAACCCTCCATGGACACTTCCGGCACCCCGCAGGAGCAGGAGAGCATCACTGAACGGAGGGAGGAAGTACGGCCCGAGGAATGCAGGCTCATTCGGCCGCCGCAGAAGCCGGCCTCGCCGTCGCCGCGACGACCCCGGTGCAGCCACTTCCAGTATGGAAAGTCGGTGATGTGACCGTCCTCGCAGGCCACCACGAAACGGGACGGCACCAAGGCCTCGGCGCACTCGGCGCACTCGTTGCGCCCGGGCGCCGAGTTGAACTTCCGTACGTGGTCGAGCGCGTGGCACTCGGGGCAGTGATGCCAGAGGGGGAAGCGGCGGACCCGGACGCCGTCGCGGCTGTCGTCCCCTGAGGCGGGTGGGAGGCGAAAGTGGCTCACGCCCAGTACGCGGGCGAGGCGTGGTTCGCGGATCACTGGGGATTCATCGCGCGGCCACTGCTCCTCCGCAGCGTCGATGCCCGCAACGATGAAGGACTCCTGCTCCACGGCGATCAGAGACCCCACGCCGTAGGTGGTGATGGCCTGGGCCCGACGGACCGCACCACGGCGGGGCAGGTTGCGGGCCGGTGCAGCGGAGTTGTCGGTGCCGCGCCGGCGGCGGGGAGGGGGCGGGGTCATCGGGATGCCTCCATGAACAGGGCGGACTCGGCGTCGACATCGCGGAGGGACCACAGGGTCTCCCACGCCTCGACACCCTCCATGGCGTCGTTGTAGGGCTTGAGCAGCGAGGGAATGTGGCGTCCGCGCTTCGGTTCGTAGTACAGACCGCCGTTTGCCTCGGCCACCGCGAACCACCAGTCGACGAACTCGTCGAAGGCTGCGGCCACGTGCGAGAGCTCCTTGGCGGCGGTCCCCTGCGGGGAAACCCGCTCGACCCGTTCCAGGATCTTCGGCCGGACCTTCTCCCTCAGCTCGTCCAGGAAGTCATCGATGTTCCCCGCGGCGGCGTCGGCGCGGGCAGCGGGGATCAGGATGCGGGCCAGGGCGACGATCACCGCGTGGAGCCCCCGGTCGCGGGCACGTGCCGAGAACGGGGTCACCGAGGTGGATTCGACCTCGCGGTAGAGCGCTGAGTGGAAGTGCTGGAAGTTCTCGTAGTGGGAACGGTCCCGGGAGCGGCCCGCGTTGAGCATCACCGCGACCAGGCCGGGGTGGGCACGGCCTACCCTGCTGGTGGCCTGGATGTACTCGGCGGTCGTCTGCGGCTGGCCCATCACGGCCATCAGGCCGAGGCGGTCCACGTCCACGCCGACGGCGATCATGTTCGTGGCGAGCAGCACATCAACCGTGTCGCCGTCGGTCAGCCTACGCTCGATCTGCTTCAGGCGGGCCGGGATGTCGCTGGCGGTGACCCGGCTGGTCAGCTCGGAATAGTTGCTTACGGAGCGGGGTTCGCAGGCGTCGCGGTCCGCCAGGTGCTCCAGGTAGGCGATCACGTCGTCGTGTACTTGCAGTTCGGCGGCGGACAACAGACGCAGGCTGTTGAAGTAGCCGACCAATGTCCAATAGGCGTCGCGCACCTCGTCAGTGGCGTCGGCCCGCATCGCCTGGTGGAGCAGCGTGGCGTAGGTGCGGATCAGCAGGGTGGACTGGCTGGTGCCGGGGGTGAGCAGACCCACATAGCGGCGGGATGCCTTCTCGCTCGCGGGGGTCTCCACGGCGAACCAGGAGTCGCGAGCGTCCAGGCCGGCGGGCGGGAACTGTCGCACCTCTCGGGAGAACAAAGCCCTGCCCTGGTCGGCGGCACGGCGGATGGTCGCGGTCGAGGCGATCACCTTGGGACGGTCGGCGAGCACGTCGACAGCCGTCTCGTACAGGCCGGTCAAGGTGCCCAGAGGCCCGGAGATCAGGTGCAGCTCGTCCTGCACGATCAGTTCCGGGGGCGGTGTCGGGTCCTGACGGTCGCGGTTGAAGAGGGCAGCGGTCTTCTCGCGCCACGGCATCGAGGCGAACTTGTCGACGGTCGCGATCACCAGGGTTGGCCTGGCCTCGTACACGGTGTCGTCGACCAGGTGGACAGGCAGTCCGCGAGTGAACGCGCAGTCGGTATTCGGGCAGCGCACATTCATCCGGACGGCCTTCTTGTCGACCGAGTAGTGGTGTGCGTCGAGGGCGGCCCCACACCACGGGCAGGCGTGCAGCTGAACGGGATTCTCGCGTTGCAACACCCTGCCGGAGCGGGCCGAACGGAGCTGTTCGGCGGCCACGTCAAGCGAGTTGGGAGTTGCGGACTGACCCACCCACATGCCGAGGGAGATCTCCTCGCTGCCCAGCTCGGTGGGGTTCTCGAGACGCAATCGTTCCATGGCGCAGATCAGGATCGCCGCACGTTCGAACTGCTGGAGGGTGAGAAGGCGCAGCGTATACCGCATCAGGACGGTGACACCGCCGCCATCCTTTCCGAGCCGTATCCGGCGAAGGAAGGTAGTCAGCGCGATCAGGCCCAGATACGCCTCGGTCTTGCCACCACCGGTCGGGAACCACAGCAGGTCCGACACACCCCGGTCGGGGTGCTCCCGATCATCCACTCCGGCCAGGCAGAGCAGGATGAAGGCGATCTGGAAGGGGCGCCATTGCGCGGAGGCCAGGTCCGGCTCGCCGACCCGGCCCTTCTTGACCCAGGCACTGCGCGCCCGCTGGGTCGCCATCGCCCGGTTGGTCAGGCGGAACGCCCGCATCAGGTCGGGCTTGTCGCGCAGTAGCGTGATGCCCTTTCGGATCCGATCCAGGGACTCACCGCAGGACTGGACCTGATCGGACGCGGCCTTCTCATATGAGGTCCCGGTGAGCGCGGCGGCTTCGTCCCGCTTCCTTGCGATCCACCGCTCATAGCCGACAGCCAGCCCCTCCAAGGCAGCGATCACCTCGGTGTCGGCGGCCTCGGCGAGGCCCACCATGGTGAGCGAGCCGGCGTCGATCGCCGGGTTGGAATCGGTGAGCAGCACCTCGTGGGTGGGCACGAACTCAGTACGCACCTCCGCCACGGCCGCGCGCACCACATCAGTGAGGCCGATCGGAGGTGGGGCCCAGTCCCACATTGCCGCGCAGCCGTGGCCGGCCGCGAACGTGGGGGCGTGGCGGTGCAGCAGCCGACTGGTCTCCAACTCGGGGTCCTGGGCGGACAGAGCGGCGGGGCGCTCCACGAACGCGCTCGACGCGTTGGCGGCGCGGACGGTCAGCCCGGTCTGGAAGAGGGCGAAGGCGTCCTGGAGTTCCCTTTCACCGACCTTTTGGATGTTGACCAGGGTGACCGTCACGGTGACCGTACCGGTCTCCGGCGACGGGCGGCGCACCTGGACGTCCAGCCGGGCCATGCCGTCGATCAGGTTCTGTGAGGCACCGCGGCCCGGGCGCGTGACGTCGACCGGGGTGTCCGGCAGCTCCAGCTCCACCCGACGCCAGCGCTCCCGCTGCTCGGAGGTGGTGCGGGCCTCGCTGCGGCGGGCCGAGATCTTGCGTCCCTCGGCGTCCTCCGGCTCGTACACGGCGGCGCGAGCCGAGACCACGATCTCCTGGCACTCGGCGAGGTCGACCGCGAAGGTCAGGCCGACTGAGGACGGCCGTCGGTCTCCGGCGTTGGGACGTTCGGCGGCTGGGCCGGATTCGTCGAGGCTGTCCGCCCCCGTGACGGGTTCCTCGTCCAGGCCTTCTTCCTCGGCGGCGTCCTCCCGGAGACGACGTCCGGCCTCGGCGTCCGCCGGTCGGGGGAAGAGTACACCGATGGGGTAGCGGGTGATCGGGGCGTCCTGGTCGAGGACCTCGACGCGGTCCTCGGCGGAGGCGTCGATGTCGGGGCCCAGCAGCTCCCGGCGGAGCCGGGCCACCAGGTCCTCACGGACCTCGTAGTGCGCGGCGTGCCGTCCTGCATGGATGGTCATTCCTGCTCCTCCTCGGTCGCGGCGGGACGCCGGAACCGTCCGATTCCGCTGATGCGCGGGGCGATCCACACCCCGTGGTTGCCCAGGCCCGCGTTGGCCCCGGCAGCCGGGCTGCCCGCGACCGACTCCAGGCAGTCGATCCGCAGGCCGGAGATCTCCTCGGGCCACTGGATCTCCCAGGTCGCGCCCACCTTCAGGACGGAGTACAGCTCATTCCTGAAGACCTCGGAGGCATCGCCGATCTCCCGCCCTTTGTGCAGCACCGCGTACCGGGGGCTCTGCTCGGGGCCCATCGGGATGGCGTCCCGCCGCCGGAACGTCACCGCGTCCCCCGGGCGTACCTGCTCGAGAAGGTACGACTGGGCACCAGGGGCTTCATTCAGGGCGTCGGCCGGTTCCAGGACAGACACATCGCCTGCCCGCACCTCGACGCCGTCGCGCCGCCACCTGTGGCGCTGGCTCGGGACTCCCCGGTACCAACGGCTGGTCGGCTTGTGCCGGAGCACCGTCACCGTCTCCGGTGCGGTGACGCGGTACAGATCCTCCCTGGCTCGGGTCATCGCCACGTACAGAGCGCGCGCCTCGGCAGGTACGTCGAGTTCGTCATTGCGGCGACGCAGCTCGGCGACGGTCGGCGGGGTGAGCAGGACCACTCGGTCGAACTCCGAGCCCTTGGAGCGATGCACCGTGGACACGATCAGTCGGGCCGGTTCCGGGTCGGCGAGCTCGTCCGGAAAACGACGCTCCGCCACCAGTCTGCGCAGCCGCGTCATGTCGAGCGTTCCCCGACCCGTGCCGCCGGCCGCCACCCGCAGGGCCCGCCACACTCGGTCCAGGTCGGTGCCTTCGGGCAAAGGAAACCCGCCGAGCAGCTCGCGCAACTGCTCCTCGTTGAGTGTGGCGGCTTCGGTGCGACGCGACAGTTCGGCGACCCAATATGGTACGGGCCTGTCCTGGAGCGAGCGTCGCAGGGCGTGCGGGACCCCCTGTGTGTGCAGCAGCTCCGAGACGATCAGGGCCTGCCGGTTGTCACTGGTCAGGATCGCGCAGGTACCGGGAAAGGACTGCAGCGAGTCCAAGGTGAACGCGTCGGTGAGCGAGTCCAGGTCGGGCAGGTCGAGCAGCAGCTCGCGCAACTCCCCGTGGAGTTGTTCGGCCGCCGCGTCCGCGCCCTCGGGGGCGCTGCCGATGGCCTGGATGGCGGGGCCGAGCGGAAGCGCGATGCGGGATTCGGGGGTGACGGATCGGAAGTTCCGGGTCAGTCGCAGCTCCACCAGGCCGTCGGAGTAGGAGGCGCGAACCCAGCGGAGGAAGAGGTCGAATCGATCGGCGTATTCCTCCGGCTCCTCGATCTGGAAGTCGTAGATCGCCTGGGCGGAGTCGCCGACGAGGGTGAACCCGCAGGCGTCCTGCAGCCGATCGAGGAGCGACTCCACCATCTCCCGGCGCACGCTCACCAAGTCCTGCACCTCGTCGATGATCACGTGTGCGGGAGGGCCGGCCTCCATGGCCTCCAACGCCCCTTTCTCGATTGCGTCGGTAGCCGCCCGGATGCGCTTATCGAAGGAGAGCGCTGACCACTCCTGGTCCGGGTAGGCCTGCATCAGCAGGGAGTACGCCCAGGAGTCGAAGGTCTGCACCCGCACCCGGCGCGCATGCTCACCGTGCCGGGCGATCCGGTCCCGCAACTCGCGGACGGCGGCGCGGGAGAAGCTGAGGACCAGCAACTCGGAGGCCTCCAGGGCCTCGTCCGGGTCGATGTGGCCGACCAGCGCATCCATGCGGCGCACCAAGGTGTGGGTCTTTCCGGTGCCCGCCCCGGCGGTGACCAACAGGCGCGTGTCCCAGGGCTGGTCCACGACTGCCTGTTGCTCGGCCGTGAGGACGGGGTCGTCCTCCGAGGAGACGATCACTTCTTGCTCCACAGATGCTCGAACTTGGTGAAGGCGAGGGCGGTGTCGAAGTTCCTGATGTTGTCGCGGACGTTGAGGATGAGGCAGGTGTCCTTGCCACCGTTGCGGGGGCCGCGCAGACCGCGCCCGATCATCTGCTGGTACACGTTCGGGCTGTAGACAGGACGGGCGACGACCACTGCACGGGTGGCAGGGGCGTCGAAGCCCTGGGTGAGCACGCCGTAGTTGGTGAGAACCCGCACCCTGCCATCACGGAAGTCCCGGACTCGGGCGCGGCGGTCGTTGTCGGACGTGGTGGAGTCGACCGAGGACGCGGAGATCTCCCGGTCCTTCAGCCTGGCCGCCAGGTACTTGGCGTGATCGACCGACGTGGCGAACACCAGCACTGGCCAGTCCTTGGGCATTGCCGCAATCTCCGCGACGATGCGGCGACTGCGGTCGTGGTCGTCGGCCAGGCGCTGCTCGGCGGCCCTGGACAGCAGACTGAACTGCTCCGCGCTTTCCCGCTCCTCGCGGGACAACACGATGGTGCCACCAGTCAGTTCCCGGTGCTCGACCTGCGCCAGCACCCCCAACTCCTGCAGGTATCCGTAGGCGTCGTCGGCGGGGAAGACTCCCTCGTCCAACCGGCGTGCGCCGAAGCGGTTGACCAAGCGACTGGTCTCCTCCTCGTTGTGTCCGCGGAACGGAGTAGCGGTGAGGCCGAGCAAGTGCCGCTCGGTTCGGTGCTGCGTCAGGCCCAGCAGGCTCAGGATCTCGGTGTAGCGCGGGCTGGTTGCCACGTGTGCTTCGTCCACCACCACCAGTGCCGCGTTCCTGAGCCAGGCATACCGTTCGGTGTCCAGACACACGTGGAGTTTGGCGTCGGTGGCCACGACCAGTTGCGGTCCGTCGGTGACCGGCGCCGCCTCGTTCGAGGTCCACAGCCTGTTGATCGTCAGTCGGGCTTGTGCACCGGCTTTGCTCCAGACGAACTGCCAGCTCTGCACCGCCTGTTCGCACAGTTCTTCGGTCTGGGCGATCCACAGGATCGGACCGGTGAGCGTGCCGGCCTGCTTGACCCAGCGGATGACGGCTTCGGCGGTGACGCGCGTCTTACCGGCGCCGGTGGGCAGCGACAGCATCGCACGCTGCGGGGCCAGCCGGTCCAGCATCTCGAAGATGTTGAGGGCGAGCCGTTCTTGGTAGTCGTGCAGTCGCGGGAAGTCGCGGGGGCCTTCCACCGTAAGGCTCTGTTCGAGAGCCGGGGCTCGGTAGCCGGCGAAGGGCGCGGGCAGGCTGAGATCGGCCACGAAGGAGACCGCTGCCGGGCCGCCGATGTAGGACGAGGGGGCGTTCGGGAAGCGTTCCTGGATGTCTCGGGCATGGATCTTGAGAACGGAGTCGCCATGCGCGTTGAACGCCAGCTGCGCGATCCGATGCCCGGTGGGCTCCTGACCGTCCAGCTCCTGGCGCTCGGCCTCCATCAGGCCGGTGGGCAGCCGCTCGCGCAGGGCCTCCGCGCCGATCATCAGCTCCAATTTGGCCGTCACATCCTCCGCCTCGCGGATCGCCTTCAGCGCGGACCGCACCTTCCCGTCCTGCTCCTGGCGAGCCTGGGCGTCCAGCAGGGCGCGGCAGGTGGCCTCGCCCATCCGCAGACCCAGCTCGCGGTCCACGGCCTGGAGCGTGCCGAGCCGGTCCAGCGAGTCGAGAACCTTGATCACGTTGCCCTGGCGGGCGCTCTCCAGCTGCCTCGGGTGCGGACCGTCCGGGGTGCGCACGATCTCCTCCAGCGCAGAGCAGCGCAGCAGGGAGTACGTGCCGACCGAGACTCCCATCTTCTGCCGCAGCGTGGGGAATTCCTCGGAGAGTGGGACCGCCGCCACCGTCGACTCATGTCGGGTCTCCCGGCTGACGACGTCGTCGTGCCGGAGCATGCCCCACTTCTCGATCATGAGGTCGGCGGACTCCTGGTCTGGCATCAGCAGCGCCGGAACTCGCCAGGCCTGCAGCGAGCGGTACTCCTCCGAGCTCGCCGCGACGGCGATCTCGCCATCCTCACGGCTGTCCCAGACATCACCGAGCCGACAGCGGGTCAGCGAGTCGGGAAAGTCGATGTCCAGCCGGGTCAGCAGGGCGTAGGTGGAGCCGATGAATGCGTCGTCCTCGCTGGCCTGCAGCTCCTCCAGGAGCTGTTCCCACTGCTGGGGGCGGACCTTCTCGACGCTGTCAGCGAGCCCCAGCTTGCGAGCCTTCTCCTGGCTGATCGACGCCACTGGAAGCACGTCACGGTAAGCGTCGAGCTGCGGACCGACGGCCTCCTTGAGGTGTTTGAGGCCCTGCGAAGTCCTCACGCGACCATGCTTGGTGAGCATCCACCGGATCGGGGACTGCGCCATCCGACGTGTGCCGGCCTGCGTCCCGATCTGCAGCGTCCAGTGCTCGATCAGCGCATCCTCCGGCAGCGCCTGGAGGAAGCCCGCGCGTGCCTCCTCCGAGAGTCGGGGCAGCAGGTGCAGCGGCCCAGCGACGGGGGCGCCCTCGATCCTGACCCGAGTCAGGCTCGGCCGGCTCGCCCGGTCGTCGAGGGTGCGGCAGTATGCCGCGTGCGCGGCCTCCCGGTACTCCTCGAACCAGGGCTCCGCCTCAGGCTTGTGACCGGAGGTCGGTCGGTCTCGCAGGCCCAACTCGCGGAAGAAGCCGGTGTCGTCGGAGTGGAACCGCATGTCCACCGCGATCCCGGGGTCGCTCTCCGCGGTGACGACGACACCAGGCAGCAGGCAGTCACGCATGGCGTGGAAGCGACCGTCCGCCGTACGCACCCTCAGGGTGTCCATCGGCGTCGACACCCGCTTGGTCACTTCGTGGCCCACCACCGAGGCGCCGGCACGGTGGAACAGCTCCCAGAATCGGTTCCACTCCTGTGGACCGTAGGAGGTGAAGCCCTGGTCGAGCACGCTCACGAAACGCCCTCGGACGTCGGCTTGCTGGATGCCAAGGGTGGTCAGAGCGGAGAAGAGCGATGGGTCATCGGACAGGTCGCGGTCGACGTAGACCAGCGACTCCCGCAGACCGTCCTCCTCGGTGCGTCGGTACACCATCGCGCCCACCGGAGCGACCAGGCCGTGCTCCTCGGTGAGCACGATCCTGGCCTTCCGGGCATCAGCAGAGCAGGAGGCCCCCGACTCGACCATGTCCGCGACGATCCGGATCGCGTCGGCCGAGGCCGGCGCCGAGCCGTCGGAGACCAGCGCCTCCAGCCACTCGACGATCGAGGCTCGCTGCCGTCCGGCCGCGCCCAGGATGTGCTGGACCTTGCCCGCTCGCAGCTCCGTGGCCTCGACCGATGGGTGTACCCAGTTGCGTGGCCGCCCGGCGTACGAGTGCCAGAGCCGCAGCCAGCGGTTGGTCGAGGTGTTGTCCCGCCCCAGGTCCGGGTGGATGTTCAGATCGTCGGGCCTGCGCAGGACTCCGTCCTGGTCCGGCAGCGACGGACGCGCTGTGCTGGCGGCCCAGATCTGCTCGGTGAGAAGCCGGTCGGCCCAACTGATGGTCTCCACACCCTTGGTACGCCCGGGCAGCAGTGGGAGGTAGGCGCCAGGGTCCTCGGCGGGGGCGAGCTCGGACAGCGACTCGACCACCAGGCGGGCCGCGACCTGGATCATCTCGACGTTGAAGGGCGAGGAGTCCAGCAAGTTCTGCCGGTCTTCGTTGGTCTTCCAAGCACCGTTCAGGATGCCGCTGAGGGTCATCTCGTACTTGGTCGGGAAGAAGGACCAGAACCTGCCGCGCCCTCGGGCGTCGGCAGCGCTGAGCAGACCGCTTCGCTCGTCCGCGCGGTAGGCCGGCACCGCCCACGCCAGGTCGATGGACACCCGGTCGTGCAATTCCCCCGCGTCGCGGCGGGCGACCTCGGTCGGCTCGTGGGTGAGGGTGAAGACCCGCCACTGCGAGTCGGCCGGCGGCTTGCCGACGCGCTCCTCGTGGATCGTGTACAGACCGCCCTCCTGCTCGGAGTGGAGTGACCGGCGCGCGATCAGGCGGGGCCGACGATCTTCCAAGACCACGTGGCCCACGTGCGGGGAGAACAAGTGGAAGCCGGAAGGGAACTCCTCACGGGTGTCATGGCCGGCCGCGCCCTGGTGCCCGTGCATATCCTTGCCCAGCCGATCGGCCGCGCCGGGCAACAGCGGCAGGCGGACCACCGTAGTCGCCCACTCCAGCAGTTCGTCCAGCACCTGGTCCCGCAGGCGCTCGGCCGCCATGTCCAGTTCGCGGGCCATGCGCAGCACGGGTGCCTCGAATTGGTCGCCGAGGCGCTCTCGTACCCCGGGCACATTCCGGATCAGTTCGTACGACCAGGCCCGATCGAAGCCGAAGCTGCCCGTGCGGCTGAAGAACTCAGGGGCGTCGGTCACCACCAGGACCGACTTCACGCCCACGCCGAACCGGCCGATCTGCCCACCGCGCTTACGGGACGTGCTCATCCGCAGGATGGTCTCCGCCCCTTCGGGCTCCACCGGGTTTCCCTGGTTGGCGCAGTACAGGTGGGTGTCAGTGAGGACGACATGGATCCGGCCGCCGGGCTCGTCGCGCATCTCGTCGGCCGCGTTCTGGACCAGCTCGAAGAGCTGCCGGTCGCCGTATCCGCCCTGGGTGATACGGCGCTCGCCGTTGGCGTGCTCGGGGATCAGGCCCGGGTCGACGCCGTACGTGTCCAGGACACGACGGGACTGCTCGACGACGGTGCGGATGACAGACGACTGCGGATCGGCCACGAACGGTTCCACTTCAAGCTGCAAGGGTGGGCGGCGAGGGGCGGCGGTTGACTACCTGTCAACAGGCGAGCTGCACAGTGAACATGACGCGGACATCGGTGACGCGCCGACGGCTGCTCGGGTTCCGGATCGGGCGACGGGAGGGAGTGTCGGAGTCAAGGAGGACAGTCCGATAGGAGTCGACCGTGCCCGCGTCGATGCCGCCCATCAGGCCGAGAAGGGTCTCCTGGGCCTGCGGGTCGTCGGCGAGACGGTCGTACGCCGTGACGATGGTGCGAATACGGTTGAGCGGGGTCTTCTGCAGTGCCATCGAGGTACCTTCGCTTTCGCATTCGTGGAGATGTTTCACGAGAGAAATGGTGCGAGATGGTGCAGGGGAGGAACTGGCCGTGCGGAAATCCATGGACGGATTCCGGAGGGCGGGCAGGGAGGAATTCCCCCCGATGTGCGAGGCGGCGCATCGTGCAATGTACCAGGCTATGGATGGGCCTGATCCCTTCACTCCTCGACAGTGGGCCAGGGGTAGTGAAGGGGCATAACTCTGCCCTGAGAGAGGGCGTTTACCGACTCCCGAGCGAGCTGACGATGAGTCAATCATGAGTTCCCGTCGTGCGCAACCAGGACTCGCGCGCCGATCTCGCGACCGAAAGTGTCGGATTTTCATGGAAATTCGGGCGAAAGGGGATGGAATCCCAGGTTCCATTTTGACCTTGTTTCACACTCATCCCCATCGGTCGCCTCGTCCGTCAAACAACTTTTGACAAGCGGCCACGTTGTCAACAGCTATGCGATACGGTGGCTCTGACCTCGTGAAACAAGGCATGCGAAAGCAGGGTGGGACGTGAAGGCGGCTGAGGACTTTGGCCCCTGGTTGGCGCGCCAGCTACAGAACGCCAAGAAGAGCCAGACCGATCTGGCGGACGAGCTGGGCCTGACCCGCGCAGCCGTGTCGGCCTGGATCGTCGGCCGCTCCGTGCCCCGGGACGAGACCATCCGGCGCATTGCGGCGCTGCTCAACACCGACCTGGAGACCATCCACACTCGAAGCACCGACGCCCAATTGGGGCTGCCGGTTTCCTGGTACCACCGGCCGGCTCACGCCGACGGCGGCCGCGAGTACGGCAATGCCGCCGCGTTCGCCTTCGAGGCCGATGTCTCGGTCCTGGCCCGCGAGGCCACGCAGAACAGTCTCGACGCGCGCCTCGACACCGGCGAGCCCGTCCGGGTCCGCTACACGTTGCACGAACTCCGGGGTGAGGCCCTGGCCCGCTTCCGGGAGGCAATCGACTGGGAGCGCCTCCTCCCGCACTATCAGGCGCTCACTGCCGACGGCGGACAGCAGGGCAAAGTCTCCCGCACGATCGCGGCCGGACTGCGTGATATGTACCAGCACGACCGCCTGGTGCTGCTCCGCGTCGACGATTACAACGCCACCGGCCTGACCGGGGACGACTACGACAACGGGCTCTTCGCTGCCGTCGTGCGTCGACAACTCGACAGCCAAAAGCGGGATGCGGGGGCAGGGGGCTCCTATGGCCTGGGCAAGGCCACCCTGTGGGCCACCAGCCGCCTCGGCCTCGTGCTGATCAACTCCACGCTCTCCGAACCTCACGAGGGTCGCACCGAGCGCCGGCTCATCGGGCGGTTGGACCTCCCCTGGCGTGAGGTCGAAGGCAGGCAACTCGCCGGCCCGGCCTGGTTCGGACGCCCCGACCCGGCCACCGAGTCCGCCGAGGTGGTCCGTTCCTGGTGGGCCGATGAGGAGACCGTCGAGAAGCTCCACCTCACCCGTGAGAGCGCGGCGCCCGGCACTTCATTCCTCATCGTCGGCGCTCATGACGTCGCCAGTCTGGTGCCCGTCAACGACACCGTGGACGAGGAGGAGGCCGGCGAGGACGAATACTCCGTCCACCGAATGCATGCCCGACTTGTCGACGCGCTCGGCTGCAACTTCTGGGCCGCGATGACCGGCGGCGGTGACCACAAGCCGCACCTGGAGGCGTCCGTCCGCACGCTTCGCAACGGCGAGGTCCTCATTCCCGAGGAACATGTCGATCCGGCTGTCGCCCAGCCCTCCCGTACCCGCGCCTTGCGCACTTTCCTGGAGGGCAAGACCGTCGATCGCCTCACGGCTCGCGGCCAGGTCGCTCGCACCACCGTGCCGCTCAATGTGCCGCTCCACGGCGGCCAGTCGCGCGGTGGCATGCCCCATGAGGCGGTGCTCCTGGTCACCCACGCCGAGGACGGCGACGACCGCACCAACCGGCTGATCTCCATGCGGGGCAATCGCATGACCGTCAAGGACAGTGCAGTCACCAACGTCCCGATCGGCACCAACCCGTTCCAGGCCATCCTCCTCACCGGCCGTGCGGCGGGGCGGGCCGCCCCCGGCGCCGAGGCGGCCGAGGAGTTCCTTCGTGCCTCCGAACCGCCTGAGCACGACAAGTGGGGCCAGACCGAGGAACTCAGCCTGAGTTACTCGCCCTCCGCATACCGGCGCATCGCTGCTCTGACCACTGCTGCGAACACGGCCGTGCGTGACCTGGTCGCCGTGCCCCGGGCAAAGAGTCGCAGCGGTGGAGAGGCCAAGATCGCCAGCCGTCTCAAGGTGGGCGGCGGCACGAGGAAGACACGCCCCATCGCGGCTGCGGCCCTGCCCGAACTCGACAACGTGGACGCGCTGATCGACGAGACCGGAGCCTGGTCGGTCACCGTCGACGTGCGGGTGCCGTCCGGTGTTGACACGGACCGACCGGTCACGCCGGTCGCCAAGTTCGACGTGCGCTCCGGCCCCCGCCCGGCCGCCCCCTGGAAGGACCTCGTCGCGGTCAGCGGTTGCGAGGTCGTCGACGGGGCGCTGCAGCTGACCCCCGGCACCCGAAAGGCGGTCTTCCGGGGCGTCACCGATGTCTCGCGTCATCCGGTCCGGGCTCAACTCACCGGACTCGTGGTCGAACTCCGCACCGGAAAGGGGGAGCAGGCGTGAAGGTCTACCCGTACCGGCGGCTCACCGGCAACGTGTCCTGGCGCGTGGAGAGTGCCAAGCTCAAGGCCGAGGGCGAGCCCTGGGAGGAGGTGGAGAGCAAGTACCTCTCCAGCGTCGAGCGCGTCGTGGCCCTCGGGCCCGACGAGGACCGCCTCGACTGGACCCAGGCCCGACTCCGCCTCTCCGCCGGCCTCCCGGCCAAGGCGCTGGACCCGTCGGGGCCCTGGCAGGACGTCAGGGTCGTCGCTGTCCTCGCCGAGCGTGCCACCAACACCCGTACGGCCGTGGAGTTCTCCTCGGTCTCCGAAGGTGGCCGTGAGCGGACCGCTGAGCTCTGCCTCAGCCGCTGCGACCTCCTCGACCGTGCCTCCCTCACTGTGCACGTCGTAGCCACCGTGGACGGTGTCCCCGGGCGGGTGATCGCCACGTCCGATGTGGAGTGGTTCGTTGACGTCATCGAGGCCGCGCCTTCGCTCTCCCGCGAACTCGACGTCAAAATGGTCGGCTTCGCGTCCGGCGCGAGCCGGCTGCAGCGCTTCAAGGACTCCCCCTGGGTGGTCGACACCACCGGACGGATCCCCGTCGTACGCGTCAACACCGACTTCGACGGGCTCGGTGACCTGATCGGTGCCGACGGCGGTACCGGTCCGGAGAAGACCATCCGGGAACTGCTCCTTGCCCAGATGTGCTCCGAGGTCTGGACCGCTGTCTTCCACTCTGCCGTCGGCGACCTCGAGGTGGAGGAAGACGGCGCCCCGCTGTTCCCGCACGGCTGGCAGGGCGAGGTACTCAGGGAGATGCTCCCCGACATGTACCCCGACCGCGAGCCGGAGCAGGCCCTGCGGGAGGTCCACGCGGCTCGCACCGGAGCCGCCGCCACGGGCTGGGGAGAACTCCAACCCCGAATCCACTTTGCAGCCTCCCGGCGTGCCGGCGTCCCGCGGACGCTGTCCACCACCATTCGCGACCTGGAACGCCTCACGCAGGGGGACGACGCATGACCGACCGGCCCAGCTACTTCCCGGAGCGTCTCGCGCTGCTCCCCAACGCCGAGGTGGCGGAGTTCCTGACCGAAGGACTGCTCACCGGCCGCGAGGACGTGCCGAGCATCAAACTCAACCAGGCCACCGAGCCGCTGCCGAACACCGACCGGCGTGGCGACCTGCAGCCCATCCGGGACCTGGCCGAGGACGCCATGGCCTACTGCCGGCACAGCGGGCTCAAGGTCACTCAGGCGGACGCGTGGTTGGCTCCTCGTCTGCATGCGGCTCTTCGGCTCACCCGGCGCGAGGCCGCCGACCCCGGCTGCTGGAACTACCTTGCGCTCGGCGTCGCCCCGGACTACGTGATCTGGCGGCACCTGCCGGAACCCAAGGACGGCAAGGTCGCCAGGGTGGCCGCCGACCGCTTCCGGGGGCAGTACCACAAGCAGGCCTTCGCCCGCCTCTGGTGGGCGGCCGAGCTCTTCCGCGATGGCTCGGACTACGACCCCGTCGTCACGGCCTGCGGCAACCAGGACATCCTCAACACCGCCCTGCGCATGTCCGTGATCAACCACCGGCCTACCGCTCAGGCGATCGTCCAGCTGGTGGTGAAGGGGGTGATCACAACTGGCCGGGAGGTCAACGCCCTCGCCGGAGCCATCAACGCCGCTGCCGCGACGTTGATGTACGACGTAATCGCCCCCGACGTCGAGCGGGACTCCCGATCGCTGCTCGACTGGATCGACGAGGCCGAGATCGCCCGCCAGGTGTCACGGAATGTGCTTCCGACCGGCCCGCGCGAGGAACCTGCACCCGAGCCGGCCGTGAGTGTGCTGGTGGACTACTTCGCGGACCTCTTCGCGGACGCGATGGTCCGAGGGCGGGAAGAGTCGGAGGAGGCTGGGGGGGAGGACTGATCCTCGGGCTTCGGACAGTCGGGACCGCACTTGTCCGGAACCCCACAGCCCTCCTTGCGGAGGCGGGAGCGGACCGCTTCGTCGGTCTCGGGCCAGCTCTCCCGTAGTTTCTCCTCCGGCGGGAGCGGGAGGGACAGCGCTGCCGCCAGCACGTGCATGCCGAACAGCGGGGGTACGGCATTGCCCACCTGCTGCGACCGGTCACCTCCCCACCAGGGGTAGTTGGGCGGGAACGTCTGGAGGATTCCGGCTTCGGGGATAGTCAGGCGGTCTGGGGTGTGCGGGGTGCCGTTCGCATGTTGAACGGCATTACGGGAGACCTTCCCGGTGACGGTGAACGACGGTTGCAGGTCCGTCCGGATGCCGCGCTTCTTCGGGTCGCCGCCGCTGCCGTAATTCGACCGCACCTGAAATGGGGCCTTGCGATCGAGTACTTCCCCCATCGTGACCCAGGGCCTGACCTGCGCCTGGCCTCCGTCGACCGACAGTACGGTTTGTCCGGCCTGCGCCATTGCCTTCTTGTCCCCAGGGCCACCCCGCTCGGGCTTGTGCGGGTTGTAGATGTGATGGGTGGGGAGGGGCAGGCGAGGGGCACCATGCTTGGCGAGCCGCGCGATCAGAATCGTGCGGCGGCGAGTCTGCGGAACGCCGTACGCCTCGGTGTGCAGGGTCGCGACTTCGGCGACCTCATACTTCACCCTTGCTTCGCCCTTGCCGGGCAGGCCCGCCGCCAAGGCGTCCTTGTAGACCCCCCAGAGGGCCTTGACCTGAGGCACCTGCTCCAGGACGATCACATCGAACGGTCGCTCGTCCCGCTTCGGGCAGCTGAGGGCCTTGATCGCGTACCGGATGGGTTCCAGGACCAGAGCGGTTCTGCGATCATCGCCCAGCTCCTCCAGCCGCTTGTCGATTTCCTCGTCGGAGACACGCTCCATCAGCGCGTGAAGGATCTTCTCGACCTTGTCCAGGGCCTTACGCCCCAGGCCGTTGCCCGCCACCGAGTACGTCTGACAGGGGGGACCGCCGGCCAGCACGTTCAGCTCGCTGGGCAGCTCGTGAAACCGGTCCCGACGCACTGCACTGACGTCCGCATGCCACGTCTCGAGCCCCGCCCGATAGCGCGTCTCGCAGGCGTCCTTGCTCCACTCGATCCCGAGCGATTTCGCGCCGAGCATCTGCGCGGCTACGTCAAGACCGCCCGGACCGGCGAAAAGGTCCAGAATGTATGGATCCTTGAGGAATGGAGCGACTGCGTCCGAGCTGGTCATGTGGCGAGAGTCTAGCCGGCGGCGGCCGATGCACCTATTCCGCCCGCTCTCCCGCCATGTTCCGCCCACCGGCCATGGTAGGGCACGCCTGACCAACCCCCGGCGCTGTTGATGCCGTCCGCCGTTCGCGGATCACAGTGATGATCCGCTTGGCTGCCTCGGCGGCGCTTTCATGCTCCCAGACACGGACCGATGTCCAACCTGCCTCGGCGAGGCGGGCATCGGTGTCGCGGTCCCGGGCACGGTTCTTCTCGATCTTCTCCCGCCAGAACACGGCGTTGTTCTTCGGCCACGTTGCATGCTCGGGGCAGCCATGCCAGAAGCAGCCGTCGACGAAGACTGCTACGTGCGTCGGGCCGAAGACGATGTCGGCCTCGCGGCGCACGCCCTGGAGCGGTCTGCGATGGAGCCGGTACCGGAGTCCGGCGGCATGCAGGATGCTGCGGATGGCTAGCTCGATCTCTGTGTTTCGGCTGCGCTGCTTGCTCATCCGAGCGCGGATCTTCGGAGTGGTCTTCAGAGAGGGCATGCTCCCATTTTGGCGCGAGGTGTCCCTGGGTAGCTCGGGCCACCAGTGTTGGATCTGGTTGACGGCTTGAGGCCTGAGGGTGACAACGGCACTGACGAGCCAACTCGCATGGCCCGGCGTGCCCTTGGCTGCCCTGCCGCAAAGTAGCCCTACGACCGCGCACCCACCGTCGGCGCGAAGGCGGGTGCCTGACGCCGAGCGCACGATGTGGGTCGGTCTCACCCCGTGCTGAGGCCGACCCTCCCCGCGCCCGGTTCAGCTCTCGTAGTGGCTGGGCGGGAAGTCCGGGCGGTCCTTGCGGTGGGTGCGGGGGTCGCTCTGGACCTCGCCCTCGGCTACCTCGCGGTCGAGTTCGGTGGCCTCGTTCTGGTAGTCGGCGTCGGGGTTGTCGGGGTCGGTGGGGAGGCCGGCTTGCTCGCGGTCGGTTTCGGTGCGCTGGTCGAGTTCTTCCTCGTCCGGGCGGCGGGGCATGCCGCGGGGGTGGCCGGTGTCGGGGTTGCCCTCGATCTGCTTGTTGGACTTGTGGTGGTGGTGCGCCATGACGGTCACCTCGGGTGTGTAGGGCCTCTCTCCACTCAAACGTGCTGGTGGGGGCCCCGCAAGCGGGCGAGTCGCGTGGCAGGGGGTGGGGGAGCGGCTTAGCCTGGCGCAGGGGTCCGCACGGCCGAAGGGTGAGTGGTGTGAACGCCTCCGATGACGAGCAGCAGCAGCTGGAGCACCGGGTGGGGCCCGTGCCGACCGGGGAGCCGGAGTTCGAGCCGTATCACCGTCCGGCGGCCGGCTGGGGGCCGCGAAGCGTGTCACCGTGCGCGCTTGGCGATTACAGCACCGAGAGCAATCAGCCGATCATGAAGCACCTCAAGGTCCGTATCACCGCTGCCGGTTGACCGTCACCGCTGCCGGCTGAGTCGTTCCAGTAGGAGGTAGGCGCGCTGCTCGGCGGTCGCGAGCCGGGCCGGGTCGATCTCGGCCGGCCACAGCTCGCCCGCCGCCGCGCTGTCGGCCGCCCGCAGTTCCACCACCGCCGAGGCCAAGTCCGCCTGGATGGCGGGAAGTTGCTGCTCAGCACGATGGGCCAGCGCCTGTTCCGCACGCTCGGTGGCCTCCCCGCAGGCCGCCAGCGCCCGCTGCACCCGGACCGCCGCCTGGTCGTGGACCACCAGCAGGGCGCAGGCCAGGCCGACGGTGATGCCCAGCACGCTGCCCAACGCCCGGTCGTGGAGCAGTCGTTCGGTGGAGGTCGGGGAGGCGAGATCGGAGAGCAGCAGCGCCAGCGGCGTCAGGAAGACCACGCCCAGGCCGTAGTTGCGGGCGACCAGGTACTCCAGCAGGAACTCCAGCGCCACGATCACCAGTACCAGCCAGGTCGCCGTCGGATGGAGCGCCAGCACCCCGAGCGCGATGGCCAGCCCGGCGGCCGTGCCCAGGGTGCGCTGGACAGCCCGCTGTGCCGCGGTGCGGACGTCGACCGAGTGCAGCACGGCGGCGGCCGAGATCGCGGCCCAGTAGCCGTGCCCGAGATCGAGGGCCACCGCCAGACCGCCCGCGACCCCGGTGCCCAGCACCATCCGCAGCGCGGGCACCACCAGCACCGCCAGCCGGCTGTGGTGACTGCGTTGCCTGCCGGTCAGCAGTTCCGCGGCCCGCAGTTCGGCGGCGGACCGGGTGCCGGGATCGGCCGACGCCTTGGACCAGTGGGCCCGAGCCGCCGTCACGGGCACCGACAGCTGCGGCAGCAGTGCGGGCGCCCGGCGCCGCCAGTCCGCCAGTAGCCGGGCCTGCCGGCGCAGATACGGTGCCAGCGCGGCGAAGTCGGCGTGCGGCCGGCGGGCGGCACCGATCAGCAGCGACCATGACAGGTCGGCCAGGTGCAGGCAGAGCCCGGGCCGTTCGCCGGGGAGGGCGGCGGCCGTCGGCGGCGCGCTGCCGAGCGACTGGTACGCCTGCAGCACGGCCACGGTCGCCCGGGCCCGGTTGCCGTTGCCGTCCAGCAGGTCGGCGACGGCGTGCAGCGCGGCGGCCACGGCGAGCCGCTGCGGATGCTCCGGGGTCACCAGCCGGCCGGCCATCGCCAGCGCCCAGGCCAGCGCGGCACCGAGCGCGGCGGCGGCGACCTGCGGGAGCAGCTCGGCCGGGTCGGGCGAGCCGTTGGCCGCCACCGCGAAGGAGAACAGCAGCATCACCGCGCCGAGCCCGCCGAGCCGCGCCGCGTCACAGGCGAACTTCGCCAGCCCCGCCACCGCGGCCATCGCCAGGACCACCAGGGCCGCCCCGAAGCCGCCCGCGTGCGGGTGCGCCGCCGCGGCCAGCGCGGAGCCGCCGGCCACGCA
Source organism: Kitasatospora sp. GP30 (assembly GCF_029892145.1). NCBI lineage: Bacteria > Bacillati > Actinomycetota > Actinomycetes > Kitasatosporales > Streptomycetaceae > Kitasatospora > Kitasatospora sp. GP30. The sequence goes on along the minus strand of NZ_JARZAH010000006.1, from coordinate 141,030 downwards.
CGCCGTCATCGCCAGCGCGACCACGGCGAGCACCGGACCGCGCCGAAGGTACGGCAGGTTGCGCCCGAAGGTGGTGGTGAAGGCGCCGAGCATCGCGTAGACGGCCAGGTTGGCATGCCCGCTCAGCACCAGCGGCAGCGCCGGCAGGGCCATCGCCAGCGCTGCCCGCAGCGCGAACAGCGCGGCACCCTCGACCCGGTGCAGGGCGAGCACGCCGCGCGGCGAGAGCACCCGCACCATCGCGCGCCGCCAGCCGCCCGCAGGCGCTGCAAAATGGGGCATATCGGGTGTATAGCACCGGTCCGAGGAGTCTGCGGTCACAACGCCGCAGGAGTCTGCCGGTACGACGTCGCGGGAGTCTGCCTGCACAACGCAGCGGGAGTCTGCCGTCACGACGCCGCGCTCACTCGGGGGAGGTACCGGGCAGCTGCTCCAGCACGGACGCGATGGCCAGCTGCCGGGCGGTCCGGGCCAGCGCGCGGGCCATCACCGAGGTCGGCTCCCGGTCGCTGATCACCAGCCCGATCGGCACCGACCGGCTGGGCTCGACCAGCGGCACCGCTCGCATGCCGCGCGGCACCCCGAACACGTGCAGCCAGGCGTACGGCACGATGCTGGCCCAGCGACCGGTCCTGACCTGGGCGAACAGCGCCGCCACCGAGTCGGTCTCGACCCTCGGCTCCGGCCGCAGCCCGGCCTCGGCGAAGACCTCGTCGATCACCCGCCGCCCCTGCATCGAGGGCGCCAGCAGGCAGAGCGGCAGCCGGGACGCCTCGGCCCAGGTCGCGGTCGGCCGGCCGGCCAGGTCGTCGACGGTGCTGGTGAGCAGCACATGCCGTTCCTGGTAGAGCGGGACGGTTTGGAACCCGTCCCCGAGCTCGTCGGTGAGGTACGTGATCCCGGCGTCGAGTTCGAAGGTGCGCAGCCGCCGCTCCACGTCCGTGGAGCGCAGATCGGTCAGCAACTCGACGGTGGCCAGCGGATGCGCCGCGCAGAACGGGCTGGTGAGCAGCGCGGCGGCGCCGGAGGCGGTCGGCACCGAGCCGATCCGCAGCCGCCCGGTCAGGCCGCTGCGCAGGGCGCCGACCTCGTCGCGCAGCGCGTCCCGGTCGGCCAGGATCCGCTGCGCCCACAGGACGATCCGCTCGCCCTCGGGGGTGAGGCCCTGGTAGCTGCGGCCGCGCCGCACCAGCGGCACGTCCAACTCCTCCTCCAGCTTGCGGATCGCCTCGGACAGCGTGGGCTGGGAGACCGAGCAGGACTGCGCGGCGCGCGCGAAGTGGCGCTCCCTGGCCAGCGCCACCAGGTACTCGAGTTGGCGGAACAGCATCCGGGTCAGCCCACCGGCGCGGGCTGCAGCCGATCGGTGCCCGGCACGGGCTGCAGCCGCTCGGTGCCCGTGTAGACGTTCATCGAGGTGCCGCGCAGGAAGCCGACCAGGGTCAGCCCGCTCTCCGCCGCCAGATCGGCGGCCAGCGAGGACGGGGCGGAGACCGCCGCCAGCATCGGGATGCCCGCCATCACGGCCTTCTGCACCAGCTCGAAGGAGGCCCGGCCGCTCACCATCAGGATGGTTTCGCGCAGCGGCAGCAGGCCCTCCCGCAGGGCGTGGCCGACCACCTTGTCCACCGCGTTGTGCCGGCCGACGTCCTCGCGCAGCACCAGCAGTTCGCCGTCGGCGGTGAACAGGCCGGCGGCGTGCAGGCCGCCGGTGGCCTCGAACACCCGCTGGGCGGCCCGCAGCCGGTCGGGCAGGGCGGACAGCACCTCGGGGGTGGTGCGCAGCGGGTCCTCGGCGACGGTCCAGGCCGCGGTGGTGCGGACCGCGTCCAGGCTGGCCTTGCCGCACAGCCCGCAGGAGGAGGTGGTGTAGAAGTTGCGCTCCAGCGACGCGTCGGGGGCGGCGACGCCCGGGGCGAGGGCGACGTCCACCACGTTGTAGGTGTTGCCGCCGTCCGCCGTGGCACCGGCGCAGTAGCGGATGCCCGCCACCTGGTCGGCGTGGTGCAGCACGCCCTCGCTCACCAGGAATCCGACGGCGAGGTCGAAGTCGTCGCCGGGCGTGCGCATGGTGACGGTGAGCGGGCGGCCGCCGACCCGGATCTCCATCGGCTCCTCGGCGGCGAGGGTGTCGGGCCGCTCGGAGAACGCGCCGTCCCTGAAGCGCAGCACCCGCCGTCGCGCGGTCACTCGGCCCATCGTTCGCTCCTTACGTCCTGCGGGTTCTACGCCCTGCGGGGGTGCCATCGCTGTGAAGCCTAAGGCTCAGGCGGTGGGGGCCGGCTCCAGGCGGACCACGATGCCCTTGGAGGTCGGGCAGTTGCTGACGTCGGCGGTGCTGTCCAGCGGGACCAGCACATTGGTCTCCGGGTAGTACGCGGCGGCCGAGCCGCGGCTCGCGGGGTAGGCGACCACCGTGAAGCCCGCCGCGCGCCGCTCGACGCCGTCGCGCCACACGCTCACCAGGTCCACCACCGCGCGGTCGGCGATGCCGAGCTCCGCCAGGTCGTCCGGGTTGACCATGACGACACGGCGGGCGTTGTGGATGCCGCGGTACCGGTCGTCGAGTGCGTACGGAACGGTGTTCCACTGGTCGTGTGAGCGCAGGCTCTGCAGCAGCAGATGGCCCTCGGGCACCTGCGGCATCTCGAAGGCGTTGCGGCTGAACACCGCCTTGCCGCTGGGGGTGGGGAAGGTGCCGTGGTTCACCGGGTTCGGCAGGTTGAAGCCGCCGGGCTGCCGGACCCGCTCGTTGAAGTCCTCGAAGCCGGGCACGACTCGGGAGATCCGGTCGCGGATCGCGTCGTAGTCCGCCTCGAACTCCTCCCAGGGGATGGCCGGTTGCTCGCCGAGGGTGAGACGGGCCAGCCGGGAGATGATCGCGACCTCGCTGAGCAGCTGCGGGGAGGCCGGCGGCAACGTGCCGCGGGAGGCGTGCACATCGCTCATCGAGTCCTCGACGGTGATGAACTGCTCGCCGCTCGCCTGCACATCGCGGTCGCTGCGGCCCAACGTGGGCAGGATCAGCGCGGTTTCGCCGCAGACCGTGTGCGAGCGGTTGAGTTTGGTCGAAATCTGCACCGTCAGACGGCAGTTGCGCATCGCCCGCTCGGTGGCGGTGCTGTCCGGGGTGGCCCGGACGAAGTTGCCCGCGACTCCCACGAAAACCTTGGCGTCGCCGTCCAGCATCGCCTGGATGCCGCGCACCGCGTCAAGGCCGTGGTGCGACGGCGGGATGAAGCCGAACTCGCGGCCCAGGGCGTCCAGGAAGGGCTGGGGCATCTGCTCCCAGACGCCCATGGTGCGGTCGCCCTGCACATTGCTGTGGCCGCGCACCGGGCAGACGCCGGCTCCGGGCTTGCCGATGTTGCCGCGCAGCATCAGGAAGTTGGCGATCTCCCGGATGGTCGCCACGCCGTGCTTGTGCTGGGTGATGCCCATCGCCCAGCAGACGATGGCGCTCCCGCTGGCCAGCACCCGCTGGTGCACCTGCTCGATCTCGGTGCGGGTCACCCCGGTGGCGGCGTGGATGTCGTCCCAGGAGATCGAGCGGGCATGGGCAGCGAACTCCTCGAAACCGGTGCTGTGTTGCTCGATCCAGGCGTGGTCGAGCACGGTGCCCGGCGCCGCGTCCTCGGCCTCCAGCAGCAGCCTGTTGAGCGCCTGGAAGAGCGCGAGGTCGCCGCCGGCCCGGATGTGCAGGAACTGGTCGGCGATCGGGGTGCCGCGGCCGATCACACCACGCGCCTTCTGCGGGTGCTTGAAGCGGATCAGGCCGGCCTCGGGCAGGGTGTTGACCGCGACGATCCGACCGCCGCGCAGCTTGGTCTCCTCCAGCGCGGAGAGCATCCGGGGGTGGTTGGTGCCCGGGTTCTGGCCGACCACGAAGATCAGGTCGGAGTTGTGGATGTCGTCCAACGAGACGCTGCCCTTGGCGATGCCCAGCGACTGGCGGAGGCCCCAACCACTCGACTCATGGCACAAGTTGGAGCAGTCCGGCAGGTTGTTGGTGCCGTACGCGCGGGCGAACAGCTGGAGCAGGAAGGCGGCCTCGTTGTTCAACCGGCCGGAGACGTAGAACAGCGCCTGGTCGGGGGAGTCCAGCGCCCGCAGCTCGCCGGCGAGCAGGCCGAGCGCCTCGTCCCAGCCGATCGGCACGTAGTGGGTCGCGCCAGGGCGCTTGACCATCGGCTCGGTGAGGCGGCCCTGCTGGTTGAGCCAGTAGTCCGACTTGCCGTCCAACTCGGTGATGGAGTGCTCGCGGAAGAAGTCGGCGTGGATCCGGCGCGAGGTGGCCTCGTCGTTGACGTGCTTGGCGCCGTTCTCGCAGTACTCGTTGCGGTGCCGCCGGCCCGGCTTGGGCTCCGGCCAGGCGCAGCCCGGGCAGTCGAAGCCCTTGACCTGGTTGACGTTCAGCAGCGTCAGCGCGGTGCGCCGGACCGACGTCTGGGAGAGCGAGTACTCCAACGCGTGGGCCACCGCGGGCAGGCCGGTGGCCCAGGTCTTGGGCGGGGTGACGGTGAGGTGGTCGCTCGGGTCCTCGTTGCCGGTCATCGTCCGCACCGTCCTTCTCCGCAGCTCTCCCGCTGATTTCCCGTGGATTCCTTGCCGTGGTCTCCGCGCATCCGCCGGCGAGAGTTTCCGTGCTTCGGTGGTGGAATGTCAAAGAGGTAGCGGCTATGGCCTGATAGGCGGTGCCTATCAGGCAGGGGCTTGCGGTGGGGTGTTCGGTGGCTGGCGATAGGTAGGGCCGATCGAGCGGGCCCTGATCCCTCTTTGGCTTCACCGTCGAGGCTGATGATGATGGGTCGGGCGAAATCTGGTATTCGACGGCACGGAGTGATCGCTGGGTAAGCGCCCGGTCTATCCGCAGCACGAGTGCCGGGCGATCTCGAACTCGTCGAGACCGCACCTTCAGCGAGGGCGACAGCGAGGCCTGGAGCTCAAAACCCTGAACGGAAGACGGCGACCCGCTACGAGCCGCCGCGGAGTATGGACAGGACTTCCTTGAACGTGTCGAGTCCGTCCCGGCCGAAGAGTAGGACGCCTGCCAGCAGCATGCCGCTGCTGAGCACCGCAATTTGGGCCGGCCCTGTTATGCCGACGGCAAGCGTTGCCCACGTCAGGCTCGGGAAGATGACGGCCAGGACTGCGAGCCGCAGCCTCCCAGTTGCGCTGCGGTTCGATGCCGGTGAGTTCGGACTCTGGCAGGAGGGCGCCGATACGGGCGTCGGCGTACTGCTCGGCGATGGTGTGCAGCTTCGCGGCCAGGTCGGCTCGCGCCAGATCGGGATTGGTGTCCAATCCGCTCTCGGCGGCCCGGAGTGCGGCTATTACCGCGTTGGCGTGGTTCTTGAGTGCGCGGTGCCGGTGCGAGAACCGGGGCACTGTCGCTCGGCGCCGCCGAGCAAGTCGTATCGCTCGTTCGGTGGTGCGGAGCAGTCGCGGCAGCGGAACGTGCTCTTCGCTATCGGAGGGGCACGCTACCAGCGCCCGAAGGATGGGTCGCAGTGTCCTGAAGGACCCCCACTTGCCACGGGTGAGTTTCACGGCGATTGCGTCGAGAGCCCACACCCCGCAGTAGACGAAGGGCAGCCCGATTGCCGCCACGATGTACGACTGCAGCCAGCTGTTCATGGGCATGAGGACCTTACCCAGGAGCCTGTGCGCGACGGAGGTTTCAACAGACGTTATGAGTAGCGCATATAGCGCGATCATGTACCTCAAGCGGTTGAAGACTCTCAACGAACCATAGCCTGCATCGACTTCGGCTCTCAAGGTTGGCGATATACGCCGACCCACTGCTGTAGCGTCGAGCGCGGCCTGCACGTCCTCCAGGAACTTGGGCGCGGAGGCTTGTCCCGGCCCTGAGTACCACACCAGTGCGCGGCGCAGTGAGCGGCCAACTGCCCGCACGGTCCTGCCCACTGAATACTCCTCCCCATCAAGCCGGTGCCCGGCCCTGTTGCAGATCCGGACGGCCAGAGCTTGTCACGCCGCTGGCGGACGCGGAGGCAAACCGCGAGAACATCGAGCACGCGCTGAGGTGAGCTCCGCGGTCGTTGCTGCCAGCCACGCGCTCGGTGACCGCTTGATGCGTCCAGAGGCGGCCGATCTCGGGGGGCATGGCTTCGGATGAGGGAGGGGCGGGCGGCACGGTGGGGGGTGGTGGTTGACCGCGGATGGGGTGCGCGGGGCGGCTGCTGCCGGGGGAGGGGCGGGCGCTGCGGAGGCGTCAGGTGGTTGACCTGGCGCGGGACAATCGACGGCGAGGACGACCGTGACACGAGGAGACCCGATGCCCGAGCCCGAGTACGACGCGCTCGTCCTGGCCGGCGGCGCCGCCGAGCGGCTGGGCGGGGTGGACAAGCCGGGCCTGACGGTCGGCGGGCGCAGCATGCTCGACCGGGTGCTCGACGCCTGCGCCGGTGCGGGGACCACCGTCGTGGTGGGTCCTGAGCGCGAGACCGGACGAGGTGAGGCCGGGCCGGCCGCCGTGACCTGGACCCGCGAGGAGCCCCCGGGCGGTGGGCCGGTGGCGGCGGTCGCGGCCGGGCTCTCCCTGGTGACGGCCGAGCGGGTCCTGCTGCTCGCCGCCGACCTCCCGTTCCTGGACCGCCGCACCGTGCAACGCCTGCTGGCGGCACTGGACGACGCCGAGGCCGTGATGCTGGTCGACGCCACCGGCCGGGACCAGCCGCTCGCCGCCGCCTACCGCACCGCCCCGCTGCGCGCCTCGCTCGCCGCCCTCGGCGCGCCCGCCGGCCGCCCGCTGCGCCGGCTGGTCGCCCCGCTGGACACCGCACGGCTGGCCGACCCCGGTGAGGCGGCCTACGACTGCGACACCTGGGAGGAACTCGCCCACGCCCGCGAGCGGGAGACGGCGACGCTCGGCGACTGATCAGGCCTGCGGCCGCCCCTGCCCGATCGACACCACCGTCGCGCTCATCCGGCCGCCGGGCGTGTCGTACGCCACCGTCTCCCCGGCCCGGCGGCCGAGCAGGGCAAGCCCGAGCGGGCTGTCGTCGGTGACCAGCGAGTCGTCCATCTCGTTGGCGATCTCGCTGATCTCGAAGGTCTCGGTGGCGCCGTCCGCGAACCGGAGGGTGACCGCGCTGCCCACGCCGACCGTGCCCGTCCGGGGGCTTCCGGCGATGGCGCCCTCCGTCAACCGCCCCTCGATCTCGCCGATCCGGCGGTCCAGGCGGGCCAGATCCGAGACCCGCTGCAGTTCGTCGGCCTCGTCGGCCCGATCACCCACACCCTCCCCGCCCCGCAGCGTCGCGGCGACCGCCGCGCGTTCGGTGCGTACGTCGGCGAGTTCTGTTTCGAGCGCTCGGCGGGCTTCGGGGCTGATCGGCGCGGGGCCGGCGGGTCCAGTGGTCACTTCTGCTCCCGTGGTGTCGGCAGGGCAGTCGGATGAAGCGGCACAAATGGGTTATGACGGAGCATATCGCCCGGTCGCGTCACGGCGCCACGGCGTCACGGCGCCCGGGGCCGGTGGTGCTCGCCGACGGGTGGTGCTCGACGGTGCCGTCCAGCACGCTGAGTCGGTAGCCACCATGCCGCGACCACGCACGACGAGAGGGTGAGACCCGATGGAGACGACCCCCGGGCCCGGCATCGAGCACGACCCCGAGGTGATCGCCGCGCGGGTCGCCGACCGCCGGGCGCAGCTCGGCCTCAGCCCGGAACAGTTGGCGCGCGATGCGGGGATGTCGCCCCACTATCTGAAGATCCTGCTGAAGGCCGGACCGGCGTTCGACTCGGCCGGCTTCATGCGGATCGCGGCGGCGCTCGGGTTGTCGTACGGGGAACTCCTCGAAGGGCGCGCCGAGTTGCCGCCCGGGCGAACTGCTCCCGCGCCGCATCCGGCGGTCATCCGGCTCACCGAGGATGACTGCTGGGACCTGCTCGGCACCCACGGCGTGGGCCGGATCGCCCTGCCCACCCATCCCGGCCCCGCCGTGTTCCCGGTGAACTACGCGGTCGACCGGAAGACGATCGTCTACCGGACCGACCCCCGGGCGGCGACCGCGGTCCACGACGGCGCGGAGGTGTCCTTCCAGGCCGACCGCATCGACGAGAAGCGCAGCCATGCCTGGAGCGTGCTGCTGATGGGCACCGCCGAACGAGTGACAGATCCGGACGAGGTGCGGCGACTGCGGGACGAGGCCCTCGCACAGCCGTGGGCCGGCGGGGAACGGCCGCTGTGGATCCGCATCCGCCCGGGCCAGGTCACCGGCCGGCGGGTCACCAGCCTGCCGGGTGCCGCCTGACCGGCCGTGCACGCGAGGGCAGTGCGGCGAGCGGTATCGCCCCCTGCTGGCGGACCAAGGCGCACGGGCGCAGCGTGGAGTGTGTCCGAGACCGATGAGGGTGTCTGACCCATGAGTGTGTCTGACCCATGAGTGTGTCTGACCCGTGAGTGTGTTTGACCGATGAGTGTGTCCGAGCGCTGAGGCGAGGTGAACGGAATGACCGAAGCGGAGACGGCACCCCCGAGAGTGGTGGTCGGCATCGACGGCTCGCCCTCCTCGCGGGCCGCGCTGCGCTGGGCGGTGCGCTACGCCGAGCGGATCGGCGGCACCATCGACGTGGTCGGCGCGATCGAGGTTCCCATGGACTACGGCTGGGGAGCGCCGGCCGTCGACACCCGGATGGACGAAGACCTCGCGCGCCGGAACTTCGATGCCGAGCTGGCGGAGACCCTCGGCGGGCAGCCACCGGTGCCGGTGCAGCGGCTGATGGTCCGGGGCAACCCCGCCGACGCGCTGATCTCGGCGGCGGACGGTGCGGACGTGCTGGTGGTCGGCAACCGGGGCCGCGGCGCCTTCGCCCGCGCCCTGCTGGGCTCGGTCAGCCAGCGCTGCGCCATCCACGCGTCCTGCCCCGTGGTGATCGTCCGGCCGGAACACGCGGACTGAGCGGCCAGGTGCGAGGCGCTGAGCACGTCAGGTACGGAACAGCGCCACCTTGAGCGCCCCCGTGCTCCCGGCGTCGCTGAAGACGTCATAGGCGTCCGGCATCTCGTCCAGGCAGAACCGGTGATCGAGTCACTTCCGTCGGAATCCGCACGCGCTCGAGTACCCCCTCGATTCCAGCCTCCGCCGACCCGCTACCGTGCGCACCCGGCCCGCCGTGCGCACCCGGCCCGCCGGTGCGCACGATGGAGAGCGGGGCCGCCGCACGGCAGAGCCCCGACCGCTGAAAGAGTGCCGGAGGAGTGCAGGGATGGCAGCTGGCGTGCGTGGTGGCGGCACGCCCGGCCCGGTCGCCGAGCGGGCGCGGTCGAGCGACCCGTGGCACCTGCGCTTCGAGGGGTTCGAGCCGTCGGAGGAGGGCGTGCGCGAGGTGCTCTGCGCGGTCGGCAACGGGTACCTGGTCAGCCGGGCCGCCGCGCCCGAGTCGCACGCCGACGGCATCCACTACCCCGGCACCTACCTGGCGGGCGTGTACGACCGAGCCGCCTCACCCGTCGGCGACCGCGAGGTGGTCAACGAAGACCTGGTCAACTGCCCCGACTGGCAGGCGTTCTCGTTCCGTCCCGCGGGCGGCGAGTGGTTCGCGGGGCCGCCGGCCGAGCAGCGGCTCGACCTGGACCTGCGCCGCGGAGTGCTGACCCGCGAACTGCTGGTGGTGGACGGCAGCGGGCGGCGCACCCGGCTCGTCCAGCGGCGGATCGCCAGCCAGGCGCAGCCCCATCTGGTCGCGCTGCAGACCGAGTTACGGGCGGAGAACTGGTCCGGGACCGTCGAGATCCGCTCAGCGCTGGACGGCACCATGGCCAACGCCGGCGTCGCCCGCTACCGGGGTCTGACCAGCCGCCACCTGCGCCCCGACGGGCAGGGCCGGACCGACGACGGGGTGCTCTGGCTCCAAGTGGTCACGGAGAACGCGCCGTTGGCCATCGCACTGGCCGTCCGCCACCGGGTGCACCAGGACGGCACGCCGCTGGACGTCGAACGGGCCGCCGAGCTGCGCCCCGGCTGGGCAGCCGAACTGCTCACCCTGCAACTGGCTGCCGGCCGGCCGGTCACCGTGGAGAAGACCGTCGCCGTCGCCACCTCGCGGGACCCGGCCATCGGAGCACCGCGGCGGGCGGTCCACTGGCTGGCCGCCCAGGCAGCCGACTTCGCCGAGCTGACCACCGCCCACGCCGCGCGCTGGGCCGAACTGTGGCGCCGCTGCCGGATCGAGGCCGACTTCGACGGCGCCATGGCGCTCCACCTCAACCTGTTCCACCTGCTGCAGACCTACTCCGAGCACTCCACCGACCTCGACGCGGGCATTCCGGCCCGGGGGCTGCACGGCGAGGCCTACCGGGGGCACGTCTTCTGGGACGAGCTGTTCGTACTGCGGGTGCTCAACCTGCGCTTCCCGGAGCTGGCCCGGGCGGTGCTGCGCTACCGGCACCGACGCCTGTACGCCGCACGGCAGTTGGCACGGGAGGCGGGGCTGCACGGGGCGATGTACCCGTGGCAGAGCGGGACCGACGGCCGCGAGGAGTCACAGCGCCTGCACCTCAACCCGCTGTCCGGCCGCTGGCTGCCCGATCACACCCACTTGCAGCGCCATGTGGGATCGGCCATCGCCTACAACATCTGGCAGTACTACCAGGCGACCGGCGACCTCGACTTCCTGGCCACCACCGGTGCCGAGATGCTGCTGGAGATCGCCCGCTTCTGGTCGGCCAGTGCCCAGTGGAACCCGGAGCGGGAGCACTATTCCATCCGTGGGGTGCTCGGCCCCGACGAGTACCACGATGCCTACCCGTGGGCGGACCACCCGGGACTGGACGACAACACGTACACCAATGTGCTGGCCTCCTGGGTGCTGGCCCGCGCCCTGGAATGCGTCGAGCTGCTCCCCGGGTACCGCCGCGCCGAACTCCTGGAGCGGCTGGCCCTGGACGGCACCGAGCTGGACCGCTGGCAGCAGGTCGGCCGCCGGCTGCACGTGCCGTTCCACGAGGGAGTGCTCAGCCAGTTCGACGGCTACGAGCGCCTCGCCGAACTCGACTGGGACGGTTATCGGCGACGCTACCCCGACCCGCGGCGGCTGGACCGGATCCTGGAGGCCGAGGGCGACAGCGTCAACAACTACAAGGCCTCCAAGCAGGCCGACGTGCTGATGCTGGCCTACCTCTTCTCCCCGACGGAGCTGCGCGACCTGCTGCGCCGACTCGGCTGCCCGGCCGACGAGGAGTTGCTGAGCCGCACCACCGAGTACTACCTGCGCCGCACCGTGCACGGGTCGACCCTCAGCGCCGTAGTACACGCCTGGGTGCTGACCCGGGTCGACCGCGGCGGCTCCTGGCGGTTCTTCCGGGACGCGCTCACCAGTGACCTTCTCGACCTGCAGGGCGGTACCACCGCCGAGGGGATCCACCTCGGCGCCATGGCCGGCGCGGTGGACCTGCTGCAGCGCTGCTACACCGGCCTGGAGCTCCGCGACGACGCGCTCTGGCTGGACCCGCAGCTGCCCCCCGAACTCAGCAGCCTGGCCCTCGACTTGCACTACCGGAAGCACTGGGGCATCCGGATCGCCGTGGACCGCCACACGGCCACGGTCAGCCTCCCGGCCGACCACCAGACCCCGGTGCCGGTCCGCTTCCGCGGCACCACCGTGCTGGTCCCGCCGGGCGGCAGCCACACCTTCGCACTGTGAGCCGCCATTCCTCGGGCATGGCCGGGGGCCGTAAGCTTGCCCGCTGAATATCGGCAACGAGCCGCAGTAGGAACCATTGTGAAGAACGCCGCTGAGCAACTGGCCCGCCTTCTCCCAGGATTCCCCACTGGGAGACCGAAGGACTGGGTCTCCACCACTGAGCGGCTGGGAACCGAACTTCCCAGCGACTACAAGGAATTCATCGATTTGCGCGGCGGCGGTTACGTCGACGGCTACCTCTACGTCCTGGAACCGGACTGCGCCAACCGCTCTTGCGACCTGGTCGGCAACGTCGAGGAGCGGACCGAGGCGTTCGACTACCTCTGGGACAGCTCGGAGGAGAAGCCCGCCGAACTCAGGGAGCCCGGCGCCCGTTTCATCCCCTGGGCATCGACCGACAACGGTGAGTTCATCTACTGGCTGGCCAAGCCCGGGCAGGACCCCGACGACTGGACCATCGTGATCAACGAGGCCCGCGGCGACTGGTACGAGTACCTCGACATGGGCTTTGCCCGGTTCCTACGCTCCGCCCTCACCGGGGAGATCCGGTCCGAGATCCTCAGTGACCACTACTTCCCCACCACTCCCCACACCTTCGAACCCTTCCAAGCCTTCAGCGAGTCGCAGTAGGGGGGCTCTGCTAGTCCTGCATCCAGTTGCGCACGTAGCGCAGGACCATGTACCAGGTCGACCGGGGGTTCTCCAGCGCGATCGGGTCGGCGGCGCGCATCCGTTCGAGCAGCCGCTCCTCGGCGCCGTGCGGGTCGAGGCCGTCGCCGTCGGCTTCCGGATCGTAGTTGTCGCGCTCCACCTCGAGAGCGTGCAGGAAGTACGCCAGTGCGTCGACGCTGCTGTTCAGACGGTGCGGAGCACCCCCGTCGGGGATGCAGTACACGACGCCGGTCACCGTATCCACCATCACGTCGTCGAGGGCGATGCCTCCGAGCGCCAGCCACACCGACATGTCGAACGGGCACCCGGGATACCGCTCCGCGACTCGCTGCCAGGCCTCGCCTCCGATCAGCAGCTCGCCGTCCGCGAGGTGCTGATCCGACTCGAACCACCCGACGCGGTCCGGAAGGCCGACGTCCCGCAGGAAAGCGCGCGTCGGCGCGTGGGCGATCCCGGCCAGTACCTCGTCCGCTGAGGCAAGCAGGTCTTCGGGGGCGAAGACCGCCTCCATCCGAGCGCGGTCGATCAGCGGGCCCATGCCTCGCCCCTCCTCCTCAGACGCGCCGAACTACTGAACGCCGAAACGCCCGGAGTGGGTTTCCACTCCGGGCGTTCCGTGCCGGTGGGCCTAACAGGACTTGAACCTGTGGCCTCTTCCTTATCAGGGAAGCGCTCTAACCGTCTGAGCTATAGGCCCTTGCCGCGCGGAAACGTTAACCGACGAGCCGCCAGTCTCACAAATTCATTCCGCCTTCTGCGCCGCTACCCGCCGGTCACCCCGATGGTGTGCCATCCGCGCTCGGGCGGGGCGGCCAGGTGTCGGGGGCGAGGACTCCGGTGGCGTAGGCGCGGGCCACCAGGGCGGTGCGGTTGGGGACGTGCCAGCGGCGGGTCAGGCGGGTCAGGTGGTAGTTGACGCCGTCGACGGTCAGGTCGACCTCCCTGGCGATCTGGGCCGTGGTGGCGCCACGGGCCGCCGCGGCGAGGATGCGCGCCTCGACCGGGCTGACCCGCTCGGTCGGCCGGTCGGCCGGTGCGGTGGCCGGAGGGCCCAGGGCGCGCAGCCACAGCAGCAGCTTCGGGTCGTCGTCCGGCAGGTCGCTGACCGGCTCGATGGTCAGCTCGCCCCGGCGCTCGGTGCCGTCGGCGGCGGCCCACAGCACCTCGATCGGGTACTGGGAGCGGCGCTGCAGTCGGACGGCTTCCATGACCGGCCGCAGTGGCCTGCGGCCCTGCGGGCGGAGCAGCTCCAGGATCTTTCGCCCGCTCAAGTGGCCCGGCAGTACGCCCAGTTCGATGCCCATCGCCCGGTTGACGACGTGGATGCGGCCGGCCGTGTCGCACACCGCGATCGGCAGCGGCAGGTGGTCGAACAGCATCAGGAACCGGTTGCGCCAGAGGATCGCGAGCTCGCGCGGGTCCTCCGGGAGCGCCTGGCTCGGTGTTTCGCCTGCCACACGATCCATACCGGCACTCCGCTCCTTGGTGCGTGCCACATCTGACGCCGTGAAAGCAAGACGTCCTCGGCGCCGACACTACAGAATCATGTAGTCCGGCGGGACGCCAAGCCGCCTCGGGAAGCCCAGAGTGGATAACGGCCGCCGACGGATCCACCCGTCCGCGCGGCACTGGTGATCTCCTACTGCGGAAGGCGACCCGCGTCATGACCGAGACCTTGCTAACCCCGCATGCCGTCAGCACCGACGGCCCGATCCCCGTGGTGGACGTCTCCCAGGCCGGCCCGGCCGCCGCGCCGATACTGCGTCTTATGGGGCTGGCCCGGCAGTACGGTCCGGCCTTCGTCCAGCGCATGCACGGGAACGACATCGTGATGGTCAGCAGCCTTGACCTGGTCACCGAACTGGCGGATGAGCGGCGGTTCGCCAAGGGCATCGGAGCGGGTCTACTGAACGTCCGGGAGTTCACCGGGGACGGCCTGTTCACCGCCTACAACGAGGAGCCCAACTGGCTCAAGGCCCATGACATCCTGATGCCGGCCTTCGCGCTCGGCTCGATGCACACCTTCCACCCGGTGATGCTGCGGGTCGCCCGCCGCCTGCTCGACTCCTGGGACCGCCGGGCGGCCGCCGGCGAACCCGTGGACGTGCCAGGCGACATGACCCGCATGACCCTGGACACCATCGGACTGGCCGGGTTCGGCTTCGACTTCGGCTCGTTCGAGAGCGCCGAACCGCACCCGTTCGTCGAAGGCATGGTGCGCTGCCTGGAATGGGCGATGACGCGGATCTCCCGGGCGCCCGGCATTGACTACTCCGAGCGGGACGAGGCGTTCCGGATCGACGCCGACTACCTCGCCTCGGTGGTCGACGAGGTGATCGCCGCCCGCACCAAGGGTGAGACCGATGACGGAGGCCGGGACCACGTCGAGGACCTGCTGGGCCTGATGCTCGAGGCCACCCACCCGGCCGACGGCACCACGCTGGACGCGGAGAACATCCGCAACCAGGTGATCACCTTCCTGATCGCCGGCCACGAGACCACCTCCGGCATGCTCGCCTTCGCCCTCTACCACCTGGTCAAGCACCCGACCGCGCTCCGGCTGCTCCAGCAGGAGGTGGACGGGCTGTGGGGCGACCAGGCCGACCCGGACCCGTCGTACCAGGACATCGGCCGCCTGCGCTACACCCGCCAGGTGCTCCTGGAGTCGCTGCGCCTGTGGCCGACCGCGCCGGGGTTCAGCCGGCAGGCCCACGAGGACACCCTGCTCGGTGGCCGGATCCCGCTGCGGGCCGGCCAGCCCGTGCTGGTGCTGACCCCGATGCTGCACCGCGACCCGGTCTGGGGCGACAACCCGGAGCTGTTCGACCCCGCCCGGTTCGACCCGGAGCTCGAGGCGGCCCGCTCCCCGCAAGCGTTCAAGCCCTTCGGCACCGGCGAACGCGCCTGCATCGGACGGCAGTTCGCCCTGCACGAGGCCACCATGCTGCTCGCCATGCTGGTCCACCGCTACCGGCTGATCGACCACACCGACTACCAGTTGGCGATCAAGCAGACCCTCACCATCAAGCCCGACGACTTCACCCTCACCCTGGCCCGGCGCACGCCCACCCCGGCGTCGCGCACGCCCGTGGCACACCCGGCGGCCGCCGCCCAGGGCCAACCGGCCGATGACGCCGGCCTGCCCGCCCGGGTCCGCCAGGGCACCGGGGTGCTGCTCCTGCACGGCTCCAACTACGGCGCCTGCCGCGAGTTCACCCGGCAACTCGCCGACGCTGCCGCCGAGATCGGCTGCGACACCGCCATTGCCCCGCTCGACGCGCACACCGGCGCGCTGCCCACCGACCGGACCGTGGTGATCACCGCGGCCTCGTACAACGGCCAACCCACCGACGACGCGGCGGCCTTCGTCGGCTGGCTGGAGACCGCGGCCGAGGGCGCCGCCGACGGGGTGGACTACGCGGTACTCGGCGTCGGCGACCGCAACTGGGCCGCCACCTACCAGCGCATCCCCACCCTGATCGACGACCGGCTGGCCGCGCTCGGCGGCACCCGGCTGCTGGAGCGGGCCGCGGCGGACGCCTCCGGCGACCTGGCCGGCACGGTGAAGGCGTTCACCGCCGCGCTGCGCACCGCTCTGCTGGAGCGCCACGGCGACCCCGACAGCACCGCCACCGCACCCGAGCCCGACGGGTACCAGGTCACCGAGGTCACCGGCGGCCCGCTGGACGCGCTGGCGGCCCGGCACGGCATGACCGCGATGACCGTCACCTCGGTCGACACCCTCACCGACCCGGCCTACCCGAGGGTCAAGCGCCTGGTCCGGCTGGCGCTGCCGGACGGCCAGACCTTCCGCACCGCCGACCACCTCACCGTGCTCCCCGCCAACGACCCCGCCCTGGTCGAGCGCGCCGCCCGGGTGCTGGGCGCCGATCCGGACACCCTGCTCAGCATCGTCGCGCCCCGCCGCAGCGGCCTGGCCGTCGACCGGCCGCTGACCGTAAGGGAGTTGCTCACCCACTACGTCGAGCTGCAGGACCGCCCGACCGCCGACCGACTGGCCACCCTGGCCGAGCTCAACCCCTGCCCGCCCGAGCGGGCCGCGCTGCGGGCCATAGCCGCCGACGACTCCCGGACGCTGCTCGACCTCATCGAGGACCACCCGGCCCTGCGCGAGGCCCTGACCTGGCCCGTCCTGCTGGAGCTGCTGCCCCCGATCCGGCCGCGCCACTACTCGGTGTCGTCCTCGCCGACCAACGACCCGCACCGGATCGACCTGATGGTCTCCCTGCTCGAAGCCCCCGCCCGCTCGGGCCGCGGCACCTACCGCGGCACCGGCTCCGGCCACCTCGCGCGCATCCGGCCGGGTGACACCGTCCTTGCCCGGATCCAGCCCTGCCGCGAGGCGTTCCGGATCGGCCACCGCACCCCGGTGATCATGATCGCCGCCGGCACCGGCCTGGCGCCGTTCCGCGGTGCCATCGCCGACCGCCGCGCCCTGCTCGCCTCCGGTGCTCAACTGGCCCCGGCCTTCTGCTACTTCGGCTGCGACCGCCCCGACGCCGACTACCTGCACGCGGACGAACTGCGTGCCGCCGAACTGGCGGGGGCGGTGTCGATGCGGCCGGCGTTCAGCGAGGCCCCGGCGAACGGGCTGCGCTTCGTGCAGCACCGGATCGCGGCCGAGGGCGCGGAGGTGTGGCAGCTGCTGCAGTCCGGCGCCGAGGTGTACGTCTGCGGAGACGGCGCCCGGATGGCCCCCGGCGTGCGGGACGCCTTCCAGAGGCTGTACCTGGAGCACACCCCCGGCGCCGACGAGGCCGCCGCCCGGCAGTGGCTCCAGGAACTGGTCGACCAGGGCCGCTACGTCGAGGACGTCTACGCCGGCTGACGGCCACCCGCCACCGGGCACCCGGCCCCTGCTGCATCGAGCCGCCACACCTTCCTCGGCCGACCGTCAGGCCGAGAGCGCCGGTCCTGTCAGGCCGACAGGACCGGCCCCTCCTGCAGCTGGAGCCGGGCCGAGGAGGTGCCGGGGATCACCGCGGCCTTGCTGTCCACGAACTGGCCGACCCAGCTCTTCGGCATCGCGGCGCCGTGGTTGTGCACCACGTTGCCGGAGTACTGACCGCCGGCTTTGGTCGGGAAGTCGGCGGCGGTGAAGCCGTCGAAACGGGCGAAGCTGGCGACGGTCGTCGCGCCGTTGAGGTCGAGGATGTTGCCGGTCAACACCGCCGCCGGGTCGCTGCCGCTGGTGGCCAGGCCCGGTCCGAAGGCGATCGCCGTGCTGTTGCTCAGCGCCCGGAAGTAGTTGCCGATCGCCTGGAGGCCGCGGCCGTGGCAGTCCACCGGGAGGGCGCGGATCAGGTCGAAGTAGCAGCCGTCCAGTCGCAGCGTCCACGGGTGGCCCGCGAGACCGTAGGAGATGTGGTTGGTGCCCTCCGCCGAGGAGAAGTGGCTCTCCAACACGATCCACCCGCCGGCGCCGGCCAGCAGGGGACCGAACTGCGCGCCGTGGTTGTGGCCGTTGACCTGGCAGCCCATCACCTGGCCGTCGGTGCTGCCGCCGCCGGGATAGGCGGCGGACAGGCCGTCGGCGAGCAGGAAGGTGCCGGCGCCGTAGGAGGAGCAGAAGAGCAGCCGGCCGTTGACCGAGAAGAAGTTGCCGGTACCCGAGGAGAGGAACCGGACGAAGCCGCCGTTGCCCTTGCCACCGGTCGGATAGCCCTTGAAACCGGGCGGATCGCAGTACAGGTCACGGCAGTTGCGGAACGTGACGTCGGAGGTGTCGACCACGCTGGCCGCCCAGAAGCCGGTGATCCCGGACCCGGCCGGGGTGGTGCCGAGGAACCCGAGGCCGTCGATGATCAGGCCGTGCGGGTTCGTGGCGACCGCGGCGCCGTTGCCGCTGCTGCCGATCGCCAGCAGGGTCGAGGTACTGGCGGTGAGCGGTGCGAGCACCGAGCCGGTGAGTGCGGCGGTGGTCGGGGCGTTCGCCGCGCTCAGGCAGCTCTGGCCCTGGAGCACGGCCACGCCGCCGGGCACGGCCAACCCGGAGGTGCGGTAGCAACCACCGGCTGCGGGTGGAAAGTTGACGAGGGAGCCGGGGGTCTTGCCGGCTGCGTTCAGCGCGCTCTGGATCGCCGCGGTGTCGTCGGTGGTGCCATCGCCGACCGCGCCGTAGGCCGCCACGTCGAAGACGGTCGGCGGTGTGGCGTGCACGGCCGGCGCCGCTGCGGCCGACCCGCCCGGGGCGGCGGCGGCCAGGGCGCCGCCACCTGCGGCAGCGAGCCGGAGCGCGGTTCGGCGGCTGGGATTGCTGGACACGGGTCTTCACCTTCATCTGGGGTCGAGGGGGGTCGGCGCAGGTCAGCCGGGGACAACAGCAGGTCGGCCGTAGGACAGCAGTGGGCCGGCCGTGGTCAGCCGATGGTCACGTCCACCGACATGCCGGCCAGCGCGCCCGCCCGCTGCGCGTCGGTGGTGATCGTGACGTTGTAGTAGGTCGCGCCCGGCACCCGGGCCGGGTCGAGTCGCACCTCGCTGATCCGACCGGGCACGGCGCGCCCGGTCGCGGGGAAGCTCAAAGTGGCCCCCTGGCCCTGGTGCACGGAGGCGATCTGCGCCTCGGGCAGCTGCGCGGTGACACTGAGCGGGCCGGCGTACACCGTGAGCAGCGCCGAGTAGGTGGCCTGGGTGCTGCCGGCGTTGCTGCCGGGCGCGGCGCTCGGCACGAAGAGCTGGATGCCCGGCTCCTGGTTGACCAGCGTGCCGGACTGCGCCGCCGGGCCCTCGTAGGCGTGCACGCCCTCCGGTCCGACCGTGTCGCCGGCGGCGCCCGCGGTGTCGGCGACGATGCCGTCGGCCGGCGCGATGATCGTGGCCTGCTTGAGGGCCAGCTGATCGGCCGCCAACTGCGCCTGGGCGGAGGCCAACTGGGACTGCGCCTGGGCGATCGAGGCGGGGGTGAGCGCGGTGCCCTGCGCCGCGACCCGGGCCTGCGCGGCCTGGAGCGTGTCCTCGCTCTGGGCGAGGCTCTGCTCGTCCTGCTGCTGCTGCGCCTGGCCGGTGGACTGGGTCGAGGCCAGGCTCGCCTTGGCCTGGGCGAGTGCGGCGCCGTCCCGTTCGATCTGCGACTGGAGGTCGTTGCAGAGTTGCTCCTGTCCGAACGACGTTGCGCTCGAGCTCGGTTCGGGGGTGGAACCGGCCGGCGACGGGGTCGGCGAGGGGGAGGGGGAGTGCGAAGGGGGCGGGGTGGCCGTGGGGCTACCGGTCGGCGTCCTGGCCGGCGCGGCAGCGGGCACCGGCATGCCCGCGCCCGGAGCCACGGAGACCGGAGCCACTGTGCCCGGAGCGGGTGAGCCCGGCGCTTGCGAGGTCGGGGCCAACGCCGAGGCGGTCGCCGAACAGTACTGCGCGTAGCGCGCGTTGTCGTTGTCCAGCGTCGTCTGGTCCGAGGTCACCACCGTGGTCTGCGCCGCCACGTTGTTCTGCGTGCTGTTCGCCGCCAGCGCCAGTGCGCCCTGCGCGGTGTTCGCCGCCGCCTGCGCCTTGGCGACGTCCAGCTGGTCCTGGGTGGACTGGTTGGCGGTGGTCTGCGGGTTGCGGTCCTGCGCGAGCAGCGCGGTGTCCGCGTCCACGGCGGCCTGCGCGGCGGCGACGTTCGCCGCCGCCACGCTGCTCACCTGGGTCGCGAGGACCTGGCCCGCCTTCACGTGGTCGCCCGGACGCACCGTCAGCGTCTGCACCGTGCCGGTGTTCTGGAAGTTGAGGTAGTAGGCGTGCTCGGGGGTGACCTGGCCGCTGAAGCTCACCGGGCGCGAGGCGATCGCGTGGTATGTCCCGACACCGATACCCGCACCGACCAGTGCGACGCAGAGCGCCACCGACAGCTGCTTGACGCTCATCGCGGTCCGGGCCGGCCGGATCTCGCCGACCCCCGCCTCGCCGCTGGCGAGCGCGGCGTTCATCCCGCGCATGGGGCGCGCCGACTTGGCCATCGCCGCCCTCCCTAGCGCAGCGGCTCGGCGACCGCCGAACCATCAGCCGCAGCCGCCGGCCGGTCCGTCGGCCCGTCCGCCGTCAGGCCCGTCGGCCCGTCCGCCGGCAGGTCCGTCAGCAGGTCGTCCGCCGTCGCCATCCCCGAGCGCCAGACCGACCGGGCGATGATCTTGCTGAGGTCCACCCGGTGCCGGTAGCGCCGGGCGATCTCCGTGCACTCCTCCAGCAGCCCTTCGGACAGCGTGGTCGGCTCGAGTCCGAGCGCGAGGAACCGGTCGTTGCGCACCACGAGGTCGTTCTCCACCGCCTCGCGGCGCGGGTTGGGCAGGTTCGCCACCGGCACCCCGGTCAGGCTGCTGACCAACTTGGCCAGGTCGCTGACCCGGTGCGTCTCGGTCACCTGGTTGAAGACCATCGGCTTCTGCCCCGGAGCCGGCGGGTTGGTCAGCGCGATCTCGATACATCGGACGGTGTCGCGCAGGTGGATGAAGGCGCGGGTCTGGCCGCCGGTGCCGTGCACGGTCAGCGGGTGCGCCAGCGCGGCCTGCATCAGGAAGCGGTTGAGCACCGTGCCGTAGTCGCCGTCGTAGTCGAAGCGGTTGACCAGCCGTTCGTCGCGCACGGTCTGCGCGGTCTGGGTGCCCCAGACGATGCCCTGGTGCAGGTCGGTGATCCGCAGCTGGTCGTTGGCCGCGTAGAAGGCGAACAGCAGCTGGTCGAGCGTCTTGGTCAGGTGGTAGACCGAGCCGGGGTTGGCCGGGTGCAGGATCTCGCGGTCCAGGTCGCCGTCCGGGGTGGGGACCTTGACGGTCAGATAGCCTTCCGGGATCGGCGCCGAGCCGGACCAGCCGTAGCCGTAGACGCCCATCGTGCCGAGGTGGACGAGCGCCGCGTCGGTGCCGGTGGCGACCAGTGCGGTGAGCAGGTTGTGGGTCGCGCGCACGTTGTTGTCGACGGTGTAGCGCTTGGCCTGGGTGGAGCGCATCGAGTACGGCGCGGCGCGCTGCTCGGCGAAGTGCACGATGGCCTCCGGCCGCAGCCGGGGGAGCAGCTCGGCGAGCCGGTCGTACTCGGTGGCCAGGTCGAGCCGGACGAAGCCGATCTCCCGACCCGACACCTCGCGCCAGGCGCGCAGCCGCTCGCCGATGGGCCGGATCGGGGTCAGCGACTCGACCTCCAGCTCCAGGTCGATCGCGCGCCGGCTCAGGTTGTCGAGGATCGTCACCTCGTGGCTGCGGTCGGACAAATACAGTGCGGTCGGCCAGCCGCAGAATCCGTCGCCACCGAGTACCAGGACACGCATGTGTACACTCCCTGTGAAATGGCCGCGAGCGCGCCGACGACGCGGTGCGGAAAACGGTGCTGGTCGTGCAGGACCACGGTGCGGGAAACGCAGGACGGCGCGACGCGATTGCTGCCAGAGCAAGCAGTGCGGTCGTTCCGGGAAATGCGCAGCGGCGCTTCTGAAAGCGGCTGCGGGGCGGCGAGCCGAAGTGGGGGGCCGCCGGACGTTCAGCGACTCTGCCAGAACTTCGGTGACGTGTCCAGTACAGCGAGTGATCCCCGACAATGCGTCCCGCAGCCTTGATCATCATGCATTTCAGCAGGTCATGGCTGGTGTAGCCATAGGGCGGCCGACTGATCTGGACTGGTGGGTAACTTTGGCATGTTCGAGCCACTGGCGCAATATGGCCGTCGCCGACGCCTATTCAAGATCCCCCGAGCGGCTATTCAAGATCGCCACAAGCGGACGCCGGGAAACTGGCACCCGATGGCACGTCAGGTGCCTTTCGCTAACCTCGCCCATGCAGCTGAGAAATTTTGTCAGGAAGGCTGCCATCGAATGAGCATCCGCTGTATACCTGGGTACCACTCGTCCCAGGAAGGGAAGGCTCCATGGAAATAAGGGCCCGTTCCGACGGGGAATTACGCGCGCTCGCGGAGCGCGTCGAGGCCGAGCCCCGAGGCCGGTGACGGACCAGTCATGTACCACCCCACCGCCATCGCGCTGTTCGCCGCGGACCTGGCCCTGCTGCTGCTGATCATCCGGCTGCCGCTCTCCCGGCGCTTCGACGACTCCGACCGCGGCGCCGGGCGGATCGTCAAGCTGCCGCCGATCCGCCGCCCCTCAGTGCCGCGCGCGCTGGCCTTCCTGCTGGTCGGTGCGGCCGTCAGCGTGCTGATCGTGGCACTGCGGCACCCGCAGCTCGACCAGGCGTACCGCGCGGTGGTCGCCGACACGCTGTCGGCCGCCGACAGCGACACCCGGCTGACCGCGATGTACGCCAACAGCCTGCCGCCGCTGGTGCCCGCCGCCGTGGTCGGCTACCTCGTCACGATCGCGCTGGTGCTGCCCGCCACCATCGGCCGGCGGCTGGTGATCCTGGCGCACGCACCGGTGTTCGTCGCGATGTCGGTGCTCACCGAGGTGTTCACCGCACTGGTCGGCGCCGCCACCGGCCTGCCGCTCGGCCCGGCCCCGCTGCTCGCCCTGGTGCTCCAGACCACGCTCGGCTACCTGCTGGTCTACCGGCTCAGCTTCACCGCCTACCAACTGCCCCGGCTGACCCCGCTGCCCAACCTGCGGCGCGGCGACTGGCCGGACAACCTGGTCCTCGCGTGCTGCCTGGTCGCCACCCTCAGCCTGGTCGGCGGCCTCGCGCTGGCCCTCGTCGAACAGGTCGGCGGCCATCCCGTCGCGCAGTTCCTGGTGCTGGCCAGCCTGCGCTTCGCGGTCACCGACGTGACCTACGCCCTGCTCGGGCTGGTCCGCCTCAGCACCACCCGCCGCCCGCGCCTCGGACCGGAGCGCCCGGCCCTGAACGTGATCATCCCGGCGTACAACGAGGCGGCCGGCATCGAGCGGCTGCTGCGCTCGATCGACCGGGCGGCCGAGGCGTACGGCGGACCGGTGCACGTGGTGATGTGCGACGACGGCTCGACCGACGACACCCGCGCGCTCGCCGAGGCCGTCGTGGCCGGCTACCGGCACGCCACCGGCGTGGTGATCCAGGGTGCCCACGCGGGCAAGGCCAAGGCGCTCAACCTCGCGCTGGAGCGCTGCACCGCGGACTACGTCTACCGGGTCGACGCCGACTGCGCGTTGGACACGAACGCCTTCGTGCACACCATGCCGCACTTCCTCTCCGACCCCCGGGTCGGCACGGTCGGCCTGCTGACCCTGCCCAAGGAGCCGTACGCCACCTGGATCGACCGGATGCGCGCGATGGAGCAGCTCTTCACCTACGGCTACTCGCTCGCCTGCGTCAGCACGGTCGACGGGGTGCCGTGCATCCCCGGCACCTTCTGCGGCTTCCGCCGCGCGCCGGTCGCCGAGCTCGGCGGCTTCGTGCACGGGATGTTCGGCGAGGACGCCGAATTCACCTGCGCGCTGGCCCGGCTCGGCTGGCGCGCGGTGCTGGACCCGCGCGGGGTCTCCTACGAGGACGTGCCGGCCACCGTCGGACAGCTGCGGGTGCAGCGGTTCCGCTGGGGGCTCGGCAACATGATGACCTTCGCGCGCTTCACCCCGTTCGGGCAGGGCGCGCCCGGGCCGCGCTTCTGGTTCCAACTGCCGCGCGCGGCCGGCGGCAAGCTGGCCTACCCGATCCACTTCTTCGTGCTGATCCTGACCGTCCTGTACGGAGTGCTGCACCCGGGTATGCAGCACAACGTGCCGCGATTCCTGGTCGTCTTCGTGCTGGCCCAACTGCCCGCGCTGCTGCCCCGGCTCTGCGTGATCCTCTACTACCGGCGCTGGCGACTGCTCGTCTGGGCACCGCTGTTCATCGCCTTCGCCTTCCTCAAGCGCTTCTTCCAACTGGAGTCGCTGCTGGCCTGCGGCACCCGCCCGGTGCGGCTGCCGCCGGCGATCCGCGCGCTGCTGCCCGCCCCCGCACGAGAGCCCGGAACCCGATGAGGCCACGGAACCCGATGACAACTGCGCGACAGATCGCGGCGCTCGCGCTGCTGCTGATCCTGGCCGCCGTCGCTGCCTACGCCGTGCTGGCCGCCCGGCCCGACCACCCGGCCGCCCACGGCACACCGAGCGGCAGCCCGCCGACCGCCGTCCCGTCCGCCAGCGGCTCCGCCGCCGCCAACGGGGCCTCATGGATCATCAGCGGCAGCACCCTCGACGAGCTGGTCGCCACCGACCCCGCCACCGCCAAGCTGCTCGACACCCCCAACGCCTATGTCCTCACCGGCGACGCCCACTGGTCCGTCCCCGCCGGCTGGAGCAGCACCCCGACCGCGAACTTCACCAGCTACGCCGCGCTCAAGTCCGCGTTCACCCGCAACAGCCTGGACCCGCGGATCCGCGCCGTGCTCTACGACAACGAGCACTGGTCGCTCACTCCGCAGGGCGAGCAGGCGGATCCGGCCCACTACGACCAGTTGGCCGCCGACTTGGTCCACCAGCACCACCTGCTCTTCATCGCGGCCCCGGCCACCGACCTGGTCGACAAGCTGAGCCCGCAGACGCCGGCCGGGGGCAAGTTCGACGCGTTCCTCCGACTCGGCCTGCTCGGCCAAGTCGCGAGCTCCGCCGACCTGTTGGACCTGCAGGCGCAGGGCGCGGAGAACGATCCCGCGCTCTTCGCCTCCTTCGTCAAGGCCGCCACCGCCCAAGCCCGCGCCGCCAATCCGCGACTCAAGGTTCTCGCCGGCATCAGCACCAACCCCTCCGGCGCCAAGGCCAGTGCTACCGCGATCGACCGCGCCGCCCAGGCGGTGCGCCCCGAGGTCGACGGCTTCTGGCTCAACGACCCCGCCCACTCGCCGGCCTGCGAGGTCTGCAAGGGGCCGTTCCCGCAGCTCGCGCTCACGGCGCTGCGGGACTTGGGCTAGCGAGCCGGCACGGGCACTGCGCGCCCCTCAGCTGCCCAACCCGACGCCCCTAACCGTTTGCCAGCCGGAACTCCTGGTTGCCGAACCGCACTTGGTCCCCGGCGCGGACCCGCACGGCGCCCGCGATCCGGCGCCCGTTCACATGTGTGCCGTTGGCCGAGCCGAGGTCGTACAGCACCCAGCCGTCGCCTTCGCGCCGCAGCTCGGCGTGGCGCCGGGACACCGAGGAGTCCTGAAGTCGTAGTCCAGAACCGGGGGTCCGGCCGATCGTCAGCGTCCGGGCCCCGGCCTGCGGCAAGTCGAGGCCGGGCAGCCGCTCGGTGCGCCAGGCCCGGACGAGCCGCGCCCGGAATCCGGAGACCCGGCCAACCGTCCGCAGCAGGAAGGTCTCCAGCGGCCGGCCGAGCGGGAGGCCGGCCAGCGCCGTGTCCAACTCGGCGCGGCTGGTGGCGTGCAGGACGAGTTCCATCCGGCCGAGGAAGGTGTCGTGCGACAGCCTGCCGCTGCTCGCACCCTCCCGCAGCACCTCGAGCGCCCGCTCCCGATCGGTCTCGGACGGCCGGACCTCGTACGTCGGGAACTCGGCAGGCCTCATGCGCCGATTGTCGGCGCCGTCATGCCCGGCCGTCCAGCGCCCGGCCGCAGCTGTGGCAGTTCGAGGACACTACGGACCCGCCCGTCTGCTGCGGCCGCTCCGCCAATAGTCAACATGGTTGACCTTTTTGCTCGCCGCCCATACCGTCTAAGTCGTCAACCTGGTTGACTACCCATAGGCGAGGAGCAGATCACCACCATGCGCACAACGGCCACCCCCACCCGGGTCGACGTCCACGCCCACTTCCTGCCCGCCGCCTATCTGCAGGCCGCCCGGGAGGCCGGGCTGAGCAGCTTCGACGGCGGCATCCCCGTACCGGAGTGGAGCCTGGCCGGTGCGCTGGACTTCATGGACCGTCAGGGGATCGACGCCCAGGTCCTGTCGGTCCCGTCGCCCACCGCGCACCGGCTCGCCGGGCGGGGCGGCGCAGCGAAACTCGCCCGCCGTCTCAATGAGGCGGCGGCCGAGATCATCGACCAGCACCCCAGTCGCTTCGGCGCCCTGGCGCACCTGCCACTGCCGGACGTGGACGCGGCCCTGGCGGAGATCGACCACAGCCTGGGCGACCTCGCGCTCGACGGCGTGATCCTGGCGACCAACTACGCCGCCCGCTACCTCGGCGAGCCCGCCTTCGACCCGGTCCTGGCCGAGCTCGACCGGCGCGGCGCCACCATCCTGCTCCACCCCACCGCCCCGGCCTGCTTCGCGCAGACCGGCCTCGGGCACCCGGCGCCGCTCGTGGAGTTCGTCTTCGACGTCGCCCGCACCGTCACGCATCTCATCTACACCGGCGCGCTGACCCGCCATCCGAACCTGCGCATCATCCTCCCGCACGCGGGGGGAGCCGTCCCCGCGCTCGCCTGGCGGATCTCCGCCTTCGCCGCGCAGCCCGCGCTCACCCCCGGAGCGCACCTCAGCCCCGAGAGCGTCCTGGCCCAACTACGCGGGCTCTACTACGACGTGGCCCTCGGTGCGAACCCCCACTCGCTGTCCGCCCTGCTGGAGCTCGCCGACCCCGGGCACCTGCTGTTCGGCACGGACCACCCCTTCAGCCCCGAGCCCCTGATCACCGCCAACAGCCGTGGCCTGGCCGACTATCCGGGGTTCAGCGACCAGACCCGGCGCGCCATCGCCGCCGACAACGCACTGCCGCTCTTCCCGCAGCTCGCCGCCCGCCTGGCACCGCTGACGGGGTGAGGTCAGCCGACCAGCCGACGGCCCTGCTCGAAGAAGGCCAGCAGGCCGTCGACACCGCCGAGTTCACCGACCACGGCCGCCGCCCCGAACGGCGCGTTCCAGTACTCCCCCTGCTGCCGGACGGGCGGGCCGACGTAGGCGTACGGCTCCGCCTGGAAGTCGTCGCCCGGGGAGACTCCGTAGTCGACCCCGGCCACGGTCACGGCGATGTCGAAATGCTCGGGCCAGATGACCGGCTCCGTCCCGGGAAAACCGCGGCGCAGCGCGGCGTCGCCGACCGCGAAGGCGTGCGCGAGCAGATGTGCCGACTGCGGCTCGGCCTCGATCACGTCCTCGGGGCCGACACCGGAGCCGCCCTGATAGAGCCCCTCGGGCGCACCGGGCACCACCCCGATCGCGGCCCCCAGCGCGGCACAGCTGGTCCGCTCCAGGAAGAGGCGCTGCCCGGGCACCACCAGGTCCGCGGCGACGACCTGCACGTTCGGCTCCGCCACTGTGGCGAAGCCGCCGAGGGCGGCGCGCAGCCTGATCGTGCCGCTGCTGCGGAACTGCGGGCCCGCCATCACCAGCTCCGCGACGGCGTGCAGCGCGCGGCGGGTGCGTGCGAGCGATTCGATGTCCATGGCGACATGGTCGGACCGAGGACCCCGTCACATACTGGAACCATGGCGAAGAACACCCGTCCGCCGCAGAGCCGCTCCTCCATCACGGTGAAGGGTCGAACCGTACGGTTGCGCACGATCGGGATGGCCGTCCTGGCGGTACTCGCCGTCTGGTTCATCGCGGCCAACACCGGCTCGGTCTCCGTCCGGCTCTGGGTCAGCACCGTGACGCTCCCGCTCTGGGCGGTCCTGACCGTGACGCTGGCTACCGGGCTTCTGATCGGCTGGTTCCTGGCCCGCCGCGGGGCGAACCGCGACCGGCCCGAGCGCTGAAACGAAGCCTCATGCGGATTGCGCGTCCGCACATCCGCAAACGGCTTCGTACTTGCCCGTAGTGCAGTGTTAGAAATGACGCATGGTCGAATACGCCGACCGAATCCGGACCGTATCGAAGCAGTCGCCGAATGCGAAGAGGGACCTTCGGAAGAAGTCCCGCAGCGTTGCCGGACAGGTATTCATGCTGCAGGTCGCGGTCGTGCTGCTGCTCGTCCTCGGGGCGATCCTGGCGCTGGTCCTCCAGGAGCGGAACTCCAGTGACACGGAGGCCCGCAACCGGTCGGTGGCCGTCGCGGAATCGTTCGCGCATTCGCCCGGGATCATTCCGGCGCTCGAGTCGCCCGATCCGACGGCGATCCTCCAGCCGCTGACGGAGGCGGCGCGCGGACCGGCCGGCGTCGACTTCATCGTGATCATGAACACCCAGGGGATCCGCTACACGCACCCCATCCCAAGTGAGATCGGCAAGCACTTCGTCGGAACGATCGGCCCGTCCCTGGCCGGCCATGTCTACACGGAGAGCGTGTACGGGCCGCTCGGGCACGAGGTCCAGGCCATCGTTCCCGTCACCGCACCCGACGGCAAGGTCGTGGGCCTGGTGTCGGCCGGGCTCAAGGTCAACCACGTCACCACGGCCGGAAACCGGCAGCTGCCCGTCATCCTCGGGGCCGGCGCCGCCGCACTCGCGGTGGCCACGACCGGGACCGCCCTGGTGGCCAGGCGGCTGAAGCGGCAGACGCTCGGCTTGGGGCCGGAAGAGATGACCCGGATGTACGAGCACCACGACGCCGTACTGCACGCGGTCCGGGAGGGCGTGGTCATCGTCGGGCAGGACGGGCGGCTGCTCCTGGCGAACGACGAGGCGAGGGAGCTGCTGGGACTGCCGGCCGATGCGGAGGGCCGGCACCTGGGCGAACTGCGTGACCTCGACCCGGACGCCGCGGAACTGCTGCTGTCCGGCAGAGTGGCCACGGACGAGGTGCTTCCGGCGGGCGGCCGGCTGCTCGTGGTGAACCAGCGGCCGACCGACCGCCACGGCGGCGGGATGGGAACGGTCGCGACGATCCGCGACTCCACCGAGCTCCTCGCGCTGTCCGGCAAGGCCGAGGTGGCGGGCAACCGCCTCGCGCTGCTCTACGAGGCGGGCGTCGGCATCGGCACCACCCTCGACGTGGTGCGCACGGCCGAGGAGCTGGCACGGGTCGCCGTTCCCGGCCTCGCGGACTTCGTGACCGTCGACCTCGCCGACCCCGTCCTGCAGGGCGACGAGCCCACCGGCACCGGGAAGGACCTGCGGCGCGTCACGGTCCACGGGATCCGCGAGGACGATCCCTTCTACCCGCGCGGCAGGCTGATCGCCTTCATCCCGTCCAGCCCCCAGGCCCGGGGGTTCGGCAGCGGGCGGTCACAGGTGGTTCCGGACCTCTCGGCGGCTCCCGGTTGGCAGGCCCAGGACCCGGACTGGACCAGGCAGATCGTCGACTACGGGGTCCACTCCCTCATCACCACTCCGCTGACGGCGCGCGGCATCATCCTGGGCGTCGCGAACTTCTGGCGGGCGCAGAAGCCCGAGCCGTTCGACGACGAGGACCTGGCGCTGGCCGAGGAACTGGCCGCACGGGCCGCCGTCAGCATCGACAACGCCCGCCGCTACACCCGTGAGCACGCCATGGCGGTGACGCTGCAGCGCAGCCTGCTGCCGCGCGCCCTCCCGGAGCAGAGTGCCCTCGGCGTCGCACACCGCTACCTGCCCGCACAGTCGGGAGTCAGCGGCGACTGGTTCGACGTGATACCCCTGCCCGGCAGCCGGGTCGCCCTCGTCGTGGGCGACGTCGTCGGCCACGGGCTGCACGCCGCGGCCACCATGGGCCGGCTGCGCACCGCCGTGCACAACTTCTCCACCCTCGACCTCCCGCCGGACGAGTTGCTCGGCTACCTCGACGAGCTGGTGGACCGCATCGACCAGGAGGAGACCGACAGCGGTACCGGCACCGGCGTCACCGGAGCCACCTGCCTGTACGCGATCTACGACCCGGTCTCCCGGCTCTGCAGCATCGCCCGGGCCGGACACCCCGCACCCGCGCTGCTCAGGCCCGACGGCAGCGTCGTCTTCCCGGAGCTTCCGATCGGCCCGCCGCTGGGTGCGGGCGGCGGGATGCCGTTCGAGACGGCGCAGGTCCACCTGGACGAAGGCACCCAGATCGTCCTCTACACCGACGGGCTGATCGAGGACCGCACCCGGGACTTCGACATCGGCATGGAGCTGCTGCGCCAGGCGCTCTCCGGCCGCCAGGACCGGCCGCCCGAGGAGAACTGCCAGACCCTGCTCGACGACCTGCTGCCGGCCCGCCAACAGGACGATGTGGCGCTGCTGATAGCGAAGACGCGGGTGCTCGGTGCGGAGCGGGTCGCCGATCGGGAGGTGCCGTTCGACCCGGCCGCCGTCGCCGACATCCGGGCGTGGACCGCCGCGAAGCTGGACGAATGGGGCCTGGCCGAGCTGGAGTTCAGCACCGAGCTGATCCTCAGTGAACTGGTCACCAACGCGATCCGCTACGGCTCGCCGCCGGTGCGCTTGCGGCTGCTGCGCGATCGCGGCCTGACCTGCGAGGTGGCCGACGGCAGCAACACCTCCCCGCACCTGAGGTACGCGGCGACGACGGACGAGGGCGGCCGCGGGCTGTTCCTGGTGGCCCAGCTCACCAAGCGCTGGGGCACCAGGTACTCCCCGCAGGGCAAGATCATCTGGGCCGAGCAGTCGCTGCCCCCTTCGACCACCGATTCGGACGAGAACGGGTAGGAACGCGCGGCTCGCACGCCGGCCACCCGGACGACTCGCGGGGCGGGGACGGCCGTCCCCGCCCCGCGAGCCCGTCAGCGGTGGTGCCTCAGTACCCGATGCTCACCCCCCGCACCGTGTGCACGTCCGTGTAGCCGCCGGTGGCCCCGGAGAACCCGGTCAGCACATTGGCCGGCAGCGTGACGGGGGTGTCGATCACCTGCCTGCCGTCGATCGCCACCTGCAGGTGGCCCGCCGGGGTGGTGGTCACGTCGACCGTGTGGGTGCCCTGGCGCAGCTGCGGCACGGTGGTCGAAGTCGCCGCGTACTGCAGGCGGTTGTTGACGGCGCCGGTGGCGACCGCGACGAAGTTGTTCGACGGGTCGCCGGTGTGCTTGATGGTGTCCAGCACCACGGCCACACCGGGCAGTCCGGCGTACCCCATGCCGCCGCCCGAGCCGCCGAGCGCGGTCGGGCCGGCCTTGGACGCGTCGAGCAGGACGAAGGCCAGGCCGTCGGCGCCGCTGCCGTTGCCGATCTGCGCGGTGAAGTGGGCGTGCAGGTTGGCGGAGGCGACCGGGGTGGCGGCGAATGCGCTGCCGGCCTGGTTGGCCACCGCCTGGGTGAGCACCAGGTCGGTGCCGGACATCGCGGCCGAGCCGTTGTCGGTCCAGCCGTTGGGGCCGGGCGGGGCCACCGCATAGCCGTTGGCCTGAATGTTCACATCGCGGACGGTGTGGATGTCGTCGAGCCCGCCGGTGCCGCCGGTGAAGGCGACCAGGGCGGCCGGCGGCAGCGTGGGCACGCTCGCGTTGAGCACCTGCACGCCGTCGATCGACGCCGTGAGGGTGGTGCCGCTGACCGAGACGGAGACCGCGTGCGGTCCGGAGCGCAGGTTCGGGACGTTGGTCGCGGTCTGCACGAAGCCGGTGCCGCCCTTGACCGTGATCGCCATGTAGTTGCCGGACGGTGCGCCGGTGGCCTTGAAGGTGTCCATGGTGACGGCCACGCCGGTCAGGCTCTGGTAGCCGAGCCCACCGCCGGACCAGCCGAGCGACTTGGCCGTGTCGGCGGCCGGGTCCAGCAGCGCGAAGGTCTGGCCGTCGGCGCCGTTGCCGCCGCCGATCACCGAGGTGAAGTCGGCGGTCAGCCCGTCGGTCAGCACCGGTGTCGGGTAGACCGCGGAGCCGGCCTGGTGGGCCACGGCCTGGGTGAGCTGCAGGTCGGTGCCGGAGAGCACCGCAGAGCCGTTGAGCTGCCAGCCGCCCGCGCCCGGCGCCGGCACGGTCACCCGGGTGGGCGTGGTCGGCGCGGTGGCGGTCGCGGTCAGCGTGACGGGCTGCGGGCCGCGGCCGTCGTCGGAGGTGATCTGGTAAGTGCCGGTGACGGTGCCGACCGCCGTGGGCGTGACGCTGACGGTCTGGTGGATCACCTGCCCCGGGCCGAGCTGCTGGCCCTCGGCCACCGGCTTGATCGCCGCGAACGGGGCGGCCGGCGGAGCGGCCTTGGTGATGGTCAGCGGGATGTTGCCGGTGTTGCTGATGTCGAAGGACCGCAGGGCGGTCTGACCGACCAGCATCGAGCCGAAGTCGGTGCCGGCCGGGGTGAGGGTGAGCACGGCCTGCCCGGCCACCGCGCTGCCGGTCAGGCTCAGTGTGGCGGTGCCGCTCGTGCTGGTGACGGCGAGCGAACCGGTGTCGCTCCGGGCGGCGGTCGGGGCGTAGGTCACCTGGACGATGAGCGACTGCTTGGGCTGCAGCACGGTGCCGGCCGGCGGCAGGTCACCGGTCTGGAACGGCGAGCCGGGCGCCGTGGTGGCGGAGACCGTCTCCGCGGTGCTGCCGGTGTTGGTGAAGGTCGCGCCCAGCGTCTTGGTGAGGCTGGTGGGTAGCTCGCCGAAGTCCAGGGCGGCCGGTGTGACGGTCAGCCCGGACTGCAGGCCGTAGCCGCTCAGGCCCACGCTGAGCGTGCCGGCGTCGGTGGTGAGGGCCAGTTGGCCGATCGCCCCGGCAGGGCTGGTTGGGCTGAACGAGACCGGCACACTGAGGGTCTGACCCGCCGTCAGGGTCGCGGGGAGGACCGGATTCTGCGGCGCGGCGAAGGGCGCGCCCGCGGTCAGCGCCGAGACGGTGACGGTCCGGGTGGCGGTGACGGTCACCGTGCCGTTGGCGGTGCTGCCCACCGGCACGTCGCCGAAGTCCACGGCGGTGCCGCTCAGCGCGGCGCCGGACGGGCGGCCGAAGGCGAGCAGGTGGCCGTCCCGGGTGCCGACGAAGACCCGCCCGCTGTCGGTCGCGGGAACGGCGAACTTCGAGGCGGTGCCGATCGGCGCGGAGTAGCGCAGGTTCAGCACGCCGTTGACCGGCACCGCGTCGTAGGCGCGCAGTTGGCCGTTGGCCCCGTTGGCGCCGTCGCTGTACTCCACCCACACCAGGGCGGTCGACGGGTCGGTCCCGCTGGAGGTGACGATCGGCGAGCCGGAGGAGTAGCCGAAGGTGCCGCTGCTGGTGCCGGTACTGGTCAGCGCGGGCTGGCCGGAGCCGGTGGTGCCGTAGGCCAGCGCCCGCAGCGGCGCGTTGCTGCCCACCGTGTAGACGAACGGGCTGGTGCCGCCGAAGGCCGCCGGGTGGCCCCAGACGCCCTCGAACGGCCCGCTGGTGCCGAGCACCGCGTCGGTGCCGTTCGGGCCCTGCGAGCGGCCGCCGAGGTTGTCGCGGTCGAGTAGGAAGATCCGGCCGTCCTTGCCGACGGTCACCATCAGGTGGGGATGGGCGGTGGTGCCGAAGGCCGGGCCGGGCAGGCCGATCGGGCCGCCGGAGCCGAAGTCGGTGTCGTTCTGGTCCAGCACGCCGGCGTTGGACGGGCTGAAGAAGTCCTGCGCGGACATCGAGCCGTCGCCGTTGACGCCGACCCGCACCAGCGACTCGGCGAGCTGACCCGGCGGGCTGGTGCCGGGGCCGGGCGCGGGGGAGACGCCGTTCCCGGTGGTGACGAAGATCCGTCCGGCGCCGTCCGAGACCGGGCCGCCGCCGCTCATCCAGAGGCCGGCCTTGGCGCTGCTGGAGGCGTCCTCGGTGGCCCACAGGGTGAGTGCGCGGCTGGTGGTGTTGATGCCGGCCAGGTAGCCGACGTAGTTGCCCAGGTCGCAGTGCGAACCGAAGGCCGCGTAGACCGTGCCGCCCATCAGCAGCAGGCCGGGGCGCTGCATCGCGTAGAGCGGGTCGAAGGTGCGGCCCGGGTTGTTGACCGGCGAGCCCTGCACGGTCACCGGCCAGCCGGTGTGCTCCGCGCCGGTGGTCGCGTCGAGCGCGTGCACGTACCAGTGCGGGTGCGAGCTGTCCGGGCCGTCGTCGACCTTGGCGGTCAGGTAGACGGTGTTGGTGGCGCTGTCCACCACGGGCGTGGAGGTGACCCCGATGTTCGGCGTCAGGTCGCCGCAGCCGAGCACCGAGGCGGGCCACGGCGAGCCCAGGTCGCGGGACCAGGTGGTCGCGCCGCCGGCCGCCGCGACGCCGTAGACCTTGTCGTTCTCGGTGGCGACCACCACCGTGCCGCCGGTGACCACGGGTTGGGCGTAGACCTGGCCGTCGACGGCGGTGGAGAACTGCCGGCCGAAGTCGGATCCGGCCACCTGGGAGGGCGTCAGGCCCGGCTCGTTCTGGTCCCAGCCGGTCCGCAGGGTGTCCTGCGAGACGGTGGTCTCGTCGGCCACCGCCGGTGCGGCCAGGGTGAGTTGACCGGAGGTCAGGGCTATGCCGAGGAACAGCGCGCCGGCGAGTAAGGAGCGCAGTGGACGGGAGGGCGGATTGGGCATGGGTGTCCCTTCTGGCGGAGCATCGGTGACGGGGTTATGGATGGACGGTGAAGGCGACCTCGGTGAACCGCGCCTGACCGGTGTTGCCGCGGGACTTGAGCGCCAGCACGGCCGCCGCCGCACAGGCCGGGGCGGTTGAGTCGACGCTGAGCAGGCGCCAGCCGCTGCTGCCGGCCGGCAGCGGCGGCGACTCGTCCTCGCCCAGGTAGCTGCCGTTGCGGTCGAACCAGGTGATCGCGACGGTGCTCCGCCCGGTCGCGTGCACCCCGCGCGCCCAGGCGGTCAGCCGCACCCGCTGGCCGGCGGCGGTGGGCTGCTCGACCGGCTCCACCATGAAGGACGGGCTCTGCCCGGAATCGCCGGAGGTGCCGCTGAGCACGGCGCTGCCCGGCGTCCGGTGGCCGTCCTTCGGGTCCCAGAACGCCTGGGCGGCGGAGGCGTCGTGGGCGGTCCAGTCGTCGGGGGAGCCGTCCTGGCCGCCGGACAGGTCGCCGTTGAAGTCGGTGCCGATGCCCGGGCCGGTGAACTGGGCGCGCAGCGAGGCCGCCGCCGGCTTCTCGCTGCCGTCGGCCCGCAGCAGGCCGAAGTCCAGGTCCTCGGGGGCCCGGGAGGCGCCCTCCGGCACATCGCCGGGGGAGATGTCCTGGAAGATCCAGGGCGCGGCGGCGGGCAGGCCGGCCGACCTGGCGGCCCACTCGACCGTGCGCAGGTACAGGTCCTGGGCGGCCTCGGCCTGGGCCTGCGCAGCGCCGTCGCCGGGGCCGGTGGCGGTGCCGGTCTCGCCGATGTAGAGCGGGGCCGGCGCGACGACCGCCTCGGCGGCCTCGAAGACCGTGCGGGCGTAGCCGGCCTCCCCGTAGTAGTGCAGGTCGTAGAAGTCGGGCGGGTCGTCGGCCAGCACGTCGCGCAGCGCGGCCAGCCGGGCGACCGGGTCGGAGCCGGTCACCGAGACGGTCACCGGGATGCGGCCGGCGGCCTGCCGGACCACCGGCAGCTCGTGGCGCACCCAGTCGGCCGCCGCCCGGTCGCCGGGGTCCACCTCGTTCTTCAGCTCGACGAAGGCGATCCGCGGGTCGTCGCGGTACGGATCGAGCACCCCGTGCGCCCAGCGGTCGCTGCCGGCCAGGTCGCTGTAGTCGTCCCACCAGTCGAACAGGGTGAGCTGGACGGCCAGGCCGTGCCGGGCCGCCAGCTCGATCGTCTGCCGCAGCTCAGCCAGCCGGGCCGGGTCCGGGGCGGGGTAGCCGAAGGTCTTCGCATGGACCATCAGCCGCACCGCGTTGGCGCCCAGCCCGTTGATCCGGGCGAAGTCCGCGTCGATCCGGCCCGGATGCCAGTCCTGCCACATCCGGCTCCACGGCGCCTGCGCCGGGTAGTAGCTGAGCAGCTTGAGGCCGGCCAGCCGGGAGCGCGCGGCGAACTGGCGCGCGCTTGACTGCGGATCGGCGTCCGGGCCGGTGGCCGCCGCCTGCCACGGCGTGCAGGCGGGCACGGCGGTGGCATGCCGCGCCGCGCCGCCGCCGGTGCCGTCCGAGCCGGCGAAGTGCACCGCCAGCGCGGTCAGCAGCGCCACCACCAGCAGCAGCACCGGCCACCGCCGGCCCCTGGCGAATCTCCGAGTCACCATTGCGCGGCCGGTCAGCCCTGCCTGGGGCGCCCCAGCGCGCGGTAGGTCCAGCCCGCCGCGCGCCAGCGGTCGGCGTCCAGGCAGCTACGGCCGTCGACCACCCGCCGCTCCGCCACCAGGCTGCCGAGCCCGGCCGGGTCGAGGTCGAGGAACTCCTGCCACTCGGTCAGCAGCAGCACCACATGGGCGCCGTCGACGGCCTGCTGCGCCGAGTCGGCGTAGGAGAGGCCGGGAAAGGTGCGCTTCGCGTTGGCCATCGCCTGCGGGTCGTACACCCGCACATGGGCACCGGCCAGTTGCACGGCGGCGGCCACGTGCAGCGCGGGGGAGTCGCGCACGTCGTCCGACTCGGGCTTGAAGGCCGCGCCCAGCACGGCGACCCGCCGGCCGAGCAGCGAGCCGCCGGCCTGCTCCCGGGCCAGGTCCACGGTGCGCACCCGGCGGCGCATGTTGATCTCGTCGACCTCGCGCAGGAAGGTCAGCGCCTGGTCGGCGCCGAGCTCGCCGGCCCGGGCCATGAACGCCCTGATGTCCTTGGGCAGGCAGCCGCCGCCGAAGCCGAGCCCGGCGTTGAGGAACCGGCCGCCGATCCGCGGGTCGTAGGCGAGCGCGGCGGACAGCTGCGAGACATCGGCCCCGGCTGCCTCGCAGACCTCGGCCATCGCGTTGATGAACGAGATCTTGGTGGCCAGGAACGCGTTGGCGGCGGTCTTCACCAGCTCCGAGGTGGCGAAGTCGGTGACCAGCAGCGGCACTCCGGCGTCCAGCAGCGGGGCGTAGACCTCCCGCAGGGTCTTCTCGGCCTGCCCGGAGGCGGTGCCGATCACCAGCCGGTCGGGCCGCAGCGTGTCGTCCACCGCGTGGCCCTCGCGCAGGAACTCGGGATTCCAGGCCAGTTCGACGTCGGCCCCGGCCGGGGCCAGCTGCCGGATCCGCTCGGCGAGCGCGGCCGCGGTGCCCACCGGCACCGTCGACTTGCCCACCACCAGGCAGGGTTGGTCGAGTAGCGGCGCCAGAGTGTCGGTGGCGCCGTGCAGTTGGCTCAGGTCGGCGGCGTACTCGCCGTGCTTCTGCGGGGTGCCGACGCAGAGGAAGACCACCTGCGATCCGGCCACCGCACGAGCTGGGTCAGTAGTGAACTCCAGTCGGCCCGCAGTGATCTGACGCTGCACCAACTCGGCGAGGCCGGGCTCGTAGAACGGCACCTCACCGGCGGTCAGCCGCTCGATCTTGGCCTGGTCGGTGTCCAGGCCGACGACCTGGTGACCCAGCTCGGCCATGCAGGCCGCGTGGGTCGCGCCGAGGTAGCCGGTGCCGACGACAGTCATCCTCATCGCTGACTCACTTTCTGTGGGACAGGGGTCTGGTGGGCGCGACGGCGCGCCAGCACCTCGGTGAACAGGTCGAGCACCTGGGGAGCCACCACCTCGACGGTGAAGGCGGCGGCCCGCTCCCGGCCGCGGCCGCCGAACCGCGCGCGCTCCTGCGGATCGGCGAGCAGCCGGTCGATCGCGTCGGCCAGTGCCTGCGGATCCGACGGCGGCACCAACAGGCCGGTCACGCCGTCCTCGACGACGTCCCGCAGTCCGCCGACGTTCGAGGCCACCACCGGGCGGCCGGCCAGCATCGCCTCCACGGCGACCTGCCCCAGCGGCTCCTCCCAGACCGAGGGCACCACCGCCACCGAGGCGCGCCGCCAGGCGGCCATCACCTGCGCGGACGGCACGTCGCGGACCACCGTCACCGCCGGGTCGTCGATCGCCGGCGTGTCCGCGCGCGGAGTGCCGATCAGCACCAGCGGCACCTTGTGCCGCAGCCGCCGGTGCGCCTTCAGCAGCACGTCGACACCCTTGTGCGGCCCGAGGGCCCCGACGAAGAGCAGATAGCCGTCCTCGGCCGGCAGGAAGTCGGGGCGGGCCGTGCTGTGGGCGAGCTCGGCGATGCCGCGCGGCACCATGCTGGGGATCACCCGCAGGTCGGTCTCGGGCAGCAGCGCAGCCTGGGAGGCCGTCGCCACGGCGGTGCTGATCGCGACGTAGGCGTCGGCCCGGCCGTGCAGCGCCCGGGAGGCGTGCAGGCCGCCGGCCAGCGCGACGCCCTTGACGGTGCCGTAGCCGGCCGCCGCGCACTTGACGCACTTGGCCAGCGCCGGGCCCGAACAGGGGCCGGTGTCCTGCTGGTTGGTCTTCTTGGCGCAGCTCAGCCCGTAGTCGTGCAGGGTCACCACGTGCCCGGGAGCCTCGGCCGCGCGGCGGAACAGCGGGAAGTACGAGTACTGCAGCCAGCTGTGGCTGTGCACGATGTCGGGCTTCAGCCGTCTGACCGCCGCCCGCAGCGCGGCCAGCGCGCCCGGGTCCGGCACGGTCGGGTGGAACGGGCGCGAGGCGTCCGCGTAGAGGCCCGACAGCCGCCCCGACCAGCTGGGCACCCGCTCGACCCGGACGCCGTCGATCACCTCGCTGGTGGGACGGTCGCCGATCCGCAGGGTCAGCACGGTCACCTCGTGGCCGTGCCGGACGAACTCGGTGGAGAGGGACTCGACATGGCGTTCCAGACCGCCGATGGTCGGTCGGTAGAAGTCGGTGAGCTGGAGGATCCGCACGGGTGACGGCCTTTCAGTCGTTTCGGTCTTTGGGCGGCAGCAACCGCCGGTGGAACACCAGAACGGCCAGCGCGCCCACCAGTTGGGCGCCGAGCCAGGAGACGCCGGCGCCCAGGATGCCGAGCGGCGGGGTGCTGAACCAGGTGCCGGCCACCGCGATGGCCGCGATCACGGCGTTGAGCGCGGCCGCCCGGTTCAGCCGGCCGCGGACCCGCAGGGTGGCGACCGCCACATTGCTCACCGCGTCCGGGAACGCCGACAGCACCAGCACCACCAGCAGCCCGTACCCCTGCCGGTAGCCCGCACCGAAGATGCCCAGCACCGGGTGGCCGATCGCGCACAGCACCCCCGCCGGCACGGTGATCGAGGCGACCGTGACCCCCAGCGAGCGCAGCGCGATCCGCCGCAGCCCCCCGCGCTGCCCGCCGCCCTCCGCGCTGTGCCGAAGATGGCTGCCCTCGGCGAGGAGCGCCGAGGAGACCGCCGGGCTGATCATGAAGATGGCGCTGCCGATCATCCAGGTGATGAAGAACGCGGCATTGGCCCCGGCACCGAGCCGCGCGGTCACCGCCACCGGCAGCAGATAGGTGGGCACCAGTCCCGCCACGCTGATCGCGTGGTGGCCCAGCGCCGGGCGGGCCAGCAGCAACAGCTCGGCCCCGGCCGCCCGCAGCGGCACCCGGCCCAGCGGCCGCACCCGGCGGTGGCAGAGCACCAGCCCTGCCCCGGTGCCCAGCAGACCGCTCAGCGACCAGGTCAGCAGCAGCCCCATCGCGCCCGTCCTGGGCGCCGCGACCGCGACCACCGCCAGCCCGCCCAGCTTGGCCACCGCCGTCGCGGCGTTGCGCACCAGCATCAGGCCGGCCCGGCGC
Source organism: Kitasatospora sp. GP30 (assembly GCF_029892145.1). Lineage (NCBI taxonomy): Bacteria > Bacillati > Actinomycetota > Actinomycetes > Kitasatosporales > Streptomycetaceae > Kitasatospora > Kitasatospora sp. GP30. Next base: position 101,457 of record NZ_JARZAH010000006.1, on the reverse strand, counting down.
TCCGCGATGAACAGGTAGTCGAGCACGCCCGAGCCGGTCCAGCCGGCCGCGCCCAACACGAACCAGAGAGCGAACCACGGGTCGCGGGTCAACGGGCCCAGCGGGGCGACCAGCAGCCCCAGCGGGAGCTCCGCCACCGCGGCCACCAGCAGGGTGCCGCCGGTGGTGGCCGCCAGCGTGGCCACCACCGTGAGCCGCCACTGCTCGGCCGTCCCGCGCTGCGGCAGCCGGGCGATCAGACCCACCCCCGCGCCCAGGTGCACCACCAGCGAGATGATCACCAGTGCGGAGGTCGCCGCCGAGCCGAGACCGACCTCGGCGCTCGGCATGATCCGCGCGGCCAGCGTCCAGTAGCCGTAGCCCAGGCCCGCGTTGACCACGGTGGTGGCCATGATGCCGAGGCTGTTGACGGTCAGCGAGCGCAGCGCGCCGCGATCCGACGGCTTGTCGGATGGACGTCCGCCGATTGACGAGCCGTCAGTTGGTGACTTGTCGGCTGACGGCTGCGCGGACGGCAACGAGGCCTCGGGCAGCGGGGCCTCAGCCGTCGCCACAGCCGCTCCCCTCCCCGGTCCTGACGTACAGGTCCACGCTGCGCAGCTGCTCCGCCCCGCGGCTCAGCCGCAGCTCCACCCGGTGCAGGCAGCCGCCCTGCGGCACCGTGACTTGCAGCCGGGCGGTGCCCTGGCCCGGGGTGGTGCCGGTCAGCGGGGCCGGGGCGCTCCAACCGGTGCCGTCCACGCCGGCCGACACCGTCAGCCCGGCCAGGTCCGCCGGGCGGGTGGCGTCCGCCACCACCGGGATGTCCAGCCGCTGCCCCGCGGTGCCCGGCAGCACGCCCGGCACCTGCGCGTACGGCGCGCCCAGCGAGAACGACAGGTAGGGCTGCTGCGGGGTGGTCGGCAGCCGCGCGGCGACCGCCCAGAGCAGCGCCGCCGCGGCCAGCACGCTCGCCCCGTACACCGCGTGCCGCCGCCCGCCCGCCAGCAGCTCGGGCAGCCGGGGCCGCTCGGCGCGCCGCTCCAGCAGGCAGAGCGGCAGCAGCACCGTGCTCACCGCGAGCGGCAGCACGGCGAGCCGCACCCGGCCCAGCGCCACGAAGCAGAGCAGCCCGGCCGCGATCAGCGCCACGATGCTCAGCAGCACGCAGAGCGGGGTCAGGAACCGCCCCGCGCCGCGCGCCAGGCCCAGTCCGGCCGCCAGGCTGCGCCCCGGCGACCAGAGCAGCACCGGCAGCACCAGCACGGCCCGGGCCGGGCCGCCCGGCACCGCCGACTCGCCGATCAGCGCCAGCAGGACCAGACCGGCCTGCGTGGCGAACAGCGGCAGTCCGGACCAGCGGCCGCCGTCGCGGCCGCTGCCGCCGATCGTCTCGGGTGTGCTGGTCATCGCGCCTCCCCGGGGACGGTTGCGTGGATCGCCTTGAAGTCGAAGCGGTAGATGGCGTAGGCGTCGCTCTCGTAGACCTTGGTGGTCCACGGAAGGTAGTTGTAGCGGTCCAGGTTCCGCACGCCGATCGGGCTGGTGCCGCCGAACGCGAATGGCTCGTCCGGCTCGAAGTACACGCCGATCTCCGGCAGTTGGGTCGCTGTCCGCTTGTCGATCACCAGATAGGTGTAGTCCGACGAGTCCAACTCGCGGACCAGGAACGGCGTTGGCGGGGTCGAGTTGAAGTACAGGTCGTAGGTCGGGAAGCCCTTGGCCGGCTGGGCCGGCTCGGCGTCCGCCTCGCGGACCAGCACCAGACCGGTGTAGCGGTCGGAGACCACGTGCAGCTTGGCCCCCAGGTGCGCCTTGAACCAGGCGGCCGTGCCGACCGCCTCGGCGGTCACCGAGCGGGTGTCGGAGCCGAAGACCGGGGTGCCGGGGAACCGGTAGTCCTCGTCCAGCCCGGCCGCCACATTGCCCATCAGCGCATCGCCGGCCACCAGCACCGCCACCAGCGCGCCGGCCCGCCAGCGCCGCCCGCGCAGCTCGGCGAGCCGGTCCAGCGCGAGGATCAGCACCGGGGTGAGCAGCACGCCCAGCCCGATCCAGGTGAACCCCCAGGTGCGCCGGGCGCCCTCGGCCCCGAACTCCACCATGATGAACGGCAGCGAGGGGAAGTAGAGCAGCCCGAACAGGTTCAGGCCCAGCATCAGCGGGTCCCCGCCGAACAGCCCGCCCGGCTGCCGGCGCCGCCGCCACAGCGCCCAGGCGGCCAGCGCGAAGCTCAGCAGCGGGACGGTGAACGCCGTGTACCGCTCGTAGAACGGCTCGGTGCTCGCCTTGAAGAGCGACCGGGTGCCCTTGCCGCCGGAGAACATGTGCAGCAACTGCTTGGCGCCGCCGCCCATGTAGGGGGAGAGGTAGGCGAAGGTCGCCGGGGCGGCCAGCACCAGCCAGAGCACCCCGGCGCCGCCGACCAGCAGCGCCACCGTGCCGATGGTCACCGCCTTCTCGCGCGGCGCCGTGCCGCGCAGCGCGGCCACCGTCGCCACCACGGTGAGCAGTACCAGCAGCGCGGTCATCAGCACCGTGGTCAGGTGGTGGGTCGGCACCGCGCCGCAGCCGGCCAGCACCGCGCCGACCGTCCAGCGCAGCCGCTCCGGCCGCTCCTTCGCCCGGTGCGCCTTGGCCAGGCAGGCCAGGCACCACAGGAAGAACGGCATCGCCAGCGACTCGTAGGCGTACTCGGTGTCGAAGTAGATGAAGCTGGAGTTCAGGCTGTAGACCAGCGCCACCAGGGCGCCCGCGCGCAGCGAGCCGAACAGCGCCTCGCCGAGCAGGAACGCGCCGAACAGCGCCAGCACATGGGCGACGACCATCACCACCAGGGCGCTCTGCCAGACCGTCAGGCCGGTGGCGTCGCTGATCGAGGCGGTGACGATGTGCAGGCCGGGGAACCGCGCGACGATGCCGATCAGGTGGTTCTGCGCGAACAGCTGCCCGTTGGCCGCCAGGTCGGTGGCCTGGCGCCAGTGTGCGATCTCGTCATGGAACAGCGGCTGCCCGGGATTGCGCAGCAGCTTGGGCACGTAGCTGAACAGCCCGTAGCCGAGCAGCCAGCCGATCCGCACCCTCGGCGCGATCTGAGGAGCCGTCAGAACCACTGCGGCAGGGCAGAAGAAGAGCAGCATGCCGGCCCAGAAGACCGCGTAGTGCGCGGTGTCCGCGCCATCGGTTGCCGCCATGGAGAAGGCGACGGCGATCAGCACCGCACCGGCGGTGGCGGTCAGCCACAGCACCGCCCAGGCGAGCGGCGAACCGAACCGTGGCGCGCGGTGGTCCGGCCTGGCCGTCGGGCTGCCCGGCGGCCCGTCGGGCGTGGCGGCGGACTCCTCAGCGAGCAGTGTCGAGTTGCTCATGCCGCCACCTCGCGGTAAACGCCCACCAGTTGGGCCGCGACGGCGTCCCAGTCGGGGATCGCCTCGCTGCCCGGCGCGGGTGGTCCGGCCAGGCAGTCGGCCAGTCGGCGGGCTAGCTCGGTGGGCGAGGCGCCCTCCGGCAGCAGCCGCACCGCGCTCGCCGCCGGCAGCTCCGCGTGCGCCGGGATGTCCGAGAGCACCGCCCAGGCTCCCGTGGCCAGCGCCTCGGCCGGGGCCAGCCCGTAGGCCTCGTGCTCCGACAGGCTGCACAGCACCGCCGCGGTCCGCAGCCAGCGGCGCAGCTCCAGGTCGCCGACCCGGCCCAGGAAGCGGATCCGCACCCCGGCGCCCGTGCCGGCCGCCAACCGCTCCAGCCGCGACCGGTCCGGCCCGTCCCCGATGATCACCAACTGCGCCTCGGGATCCGCAAGCCGGCCGAACCCCTCGATCACCCGGTCGACCCGCTTGTAGCGCTCCAGCCGACCGACGCTGAGCACCGTGGGCGGTTCGTCGGGCAGCGGCGCCGCCGCGAGCAGCGCCCGGCGGTCCACCGCGTTGGGCACCACCGCGACCTTGCCGGCCGCCGCGGGGAAGTCCCGTGCGAACAGCTCGGCTTCCGGCCGCGAGACGCACAGCACCGCGCGGGCCCGGCCCGCCGCGGCCCGGCCGGCCGGCCGGTAGGCGCGGTGCAGCAGCGCCCGGGCCGCCGTGTGGCCGGTGCCGTGGTAGTGCGGGGTCAGCACGAACGGCACCCGCAGCCCGCGCAGTTGCAGGGTCAGCGCGGCGCCCACCCCGGTCAGCGCGTGGTAGCTGTGCCCGTGCACCACGTCGAACGAGGCAGCGTGGCGGGCCAGATGACGGTAGAGGCCGGGCGCCGTCCGGTAGTTCTCGGCGCGGTTGGCGGCGAACCGCCGCACCAGCACGCCGTCTTCGGTGCTGACCGCGGGGCCCGTCGGGCGAGGCTGCTGGGCGAGCACCTCCACGCTCAGCCCCGCCCGCACCAGGGCCCGCGCGGTCTGCGCGACCACCGCCTCCACGCCCCCGGGGGTCGGCGGGTACCCCGGGCTGACCAGTGCGAGCCTCACCGTTCCCCGCCTTCCGCCCGCGCGGTGCCGATGACGGCCTCGACGTTCCGTTCCCAGCTGTGCGGGTCGGAGAAGTGCTCTCCGGCCATGGTGACCACCTTGCGCAAACCTTCCAGTAGTGCGTCCACGTCCTCCGGCGGCACCAGCACCGCCCCGGGGTAGTCCCCGACCGCCTCCACCAGCCCGCCGACCGAACTCAGCACCACCGGCAGTCCGTTGCTCATCGCGATGTGCAGCGGACCGCTCGCGGAGGAGCGCCGGTAGGGCAGCACCAGGGCGTCGGCCGCGGCGAAGTGGGCCTTCGCCTCCTCGTCCGACACATAGCGGTTGACCAGCGTGATGCGGTCCCGGTACGGGGAGTTCTCGATCATCCGGATCGGCTCCACGCACCCCTCCCAGGTCTCGCCCACCACGGTCAGCCGAACTCCCTCGATTTCTTCGGGGGAGAGCCGGTCGAAGGCCGAGATCAGCAGGTCCAGTCCCTTGTACGGCCGGATCAGGCCGAAGAAGAGCAGCCGGAACGCGCCGTCGGTGGACGGCACGCGCTCGACCGCGTAGTGGTCGAACGGGCCGTGCGACACCACGGTGACCGGCCGGCCCGACAGGTCGAACAGTCCGCGCAGCAGCTCCTCGTCGTACGCCGAGTGCACCAGGAAGGCGTCGGAGCGGCGCAGCAGCGCGGAGAGCAACCAGCGGGTGTAGCCGGCGACGAACGGGATCCGGATCTCCCCGGTGTCCTGCACCTCGTGGAACTCCACCACCACCCGGGCGCCCAACGCCCTTGCCGCGACCGCCAGTACCAGGTAGGTGTGCGCCACGGTGCCGGTCCACCACTGGAAGACGATGGTGTCGGGGCGGTTGCGGCGCAGCCGGCGCAGCGCGGTCAGCAGGCTGGGCAGCCAGAACCAGTCCACGCCGTCGTAGACGTCGACCCGCTCGTCGTAGTCGATGGCCGCCACCTTCACACCCACCCGCTTGCGGCCCGGGTAGAGGAAGGCGGGCAGCAGCCGGCGCATCAACAGGGCTGAGACCTCGGCGTGTTCGGCGAGCGCGCCGGCCAGTCGGCAGGTGTAGTGGCTCAGCCCGCCGGTGAACCGCCAGCCCGAGCCGACCACGCACACCCTCGGCCGGCGTTCACTGCCCGCCATGGATCCCCTCCTTGCCCTTGCTGTCGGTGCCCTTGCCGTTGGCGCCCTTGCCGTCGGCGCCTGCGCTGCTGGTGCTCCCGCCGTGGATCCGGTGCCGCGCGGCTTCCCGGCGGACCCCGGCGACCGCCGCCGCGGCCGCATAGGCGGTGTAGCCCGCCCGTGACCGGGTGCTGGGCCCGCAGACCGTGAACTCCGGGTGCTGGACGATCCGTTCGCTCCAGCGCAGCTTGGCGACATCGGGGCCGAGCGAGAGGTTGAACTCGCCGCGCCCGTACCGCACCGCGTTCTCGGCGGCCGTCAGCTGGAGCAGCGTCACCGGACTGACGCTCCACCAGGCCGGGTCGACCCCGCTGACGCCCAGATAGCCGGCGCCCGGTGCGTGCAGCACCAGCAGCGCCGCCACCGGCCGCTCCTCGACGTCCAGAGTGAGGATCTCGGCCCGCCCCTGCTCGGCGAGCAGCGGCAGCACCTCGGCCAGGAAGTCGCGGTGGCGCGGGTCGGCCAGCACATCGCCGTGCCGTCGGCGGCCCGCCAACTGTGCGCGCGCCGCGTGCAGGTCGGCCAGCCACGGCAGTGCTCGGGCCACCTGCGACGGACTGCGGTGGGTGGTGACGGTCCACTCCCGGCCGCTGCGGTTCAGCCGGTTTCGGGCCCGCCGCACGCTCTCCTTCACATTGCGCTTCAGGCCCGGCCGCAGCGCCTCGACCGAGGCCGGCAGCGGCAGCACCACCGAGGGGCGGGTGGTCCGATGCCGGATCAGTCCGCGCAGCGCCACCGGCCCGCTCAGCCACTCGGGTTCCAGCCAGCCCTGCTCGGCGCCGAGCGGCAGGTCCAGCCAGTCCCACTCCGCCGAACGCTCGCACCAGTGCCGCACCACCGCGCGCAGCACCGTCCGCGCGTCCTCCGCGGCGCAGAGCACCGCCGGCAGCTCGGTCAGCTCATCGTGCCGGCCGGCGCCCAGCAGGTGCACGGTCCGCAGCACCGGGCCGAGCCGGCGCAGATAGCAGGGCGCCACGCCGACCAGTTCCGGGCCGCGCTCGACGGCCAGCACATTGAGCTCCCGCTCACTGCTGAAGTGCCGGGCCCAGACCTCGGACCACTCCGGAGCGGCGTACGGATTGCGGGAGTCGACGCGCTGGTGCAGCGCCCGCCAGGGCTCGTGCAGGGCCGCCAGCCCGGCGAAGTCGCCGATCCGACGGACCGTCAACTCGCCTTCCAGCCGCTGCCCGTGGCCACCTCGGGGGCGTCCCTCCCGCTCGCCGGTTGCGTCGGTGACGTGCAGCCGCATCAGGCCACTCCGCTGGACGCCTGCTCGTCCGACGGGGCGCCCACCGCCGCCGGCCGGCCCTCGGGCACGGCCGACGGTCCGTGCCCCGCCGCGCCCGCCGCGTCCGTCGCGGCGTCCAGCAACTGCGCCATGCTCCGCGGCCCGCGCCCGAACCGGACCCGGCCCAGCGTGACCAGGCAGCCGAACCCGTCGCGCCAGGTGAGCTTCTTGCCCTCGTTGTGCGAGCGGCTGTGGTAGCTGATCGGCACCTCGAACGGCCGGATTCCGAGCCGGAGTAGACGGGCCGTCAGCTCGCTGTCCAGGCCGAACCCGGTGTCCTGCAGCCGCAGCGCCCGGAACAGGCCGAGCGGCACCAACTTGAGGCAGGTGTGCATGTCGGCCAGGTGCGCGTCGAACAGCACGTTCGCCGCCAGCGTGGTCATCTTGTTGCCCATCGCGAACCGGTACGACTGGTAGACCGTGTTCGCCCCGAACAGCCGCGCCCCGTAGACCACGTCGCAGCGTCCGGCCAGCACCGGTTCCACCAGGCGCGGGATGTCGGCGGGGGCGTACTCCAGGTCGGCGTCGAACGGCAGCACATGGGTACCGGAGGCGAGTTGGGCGGCCGTCAGCAGCGCCGCACCCTTGCCGAAGTTGCGTGGATGGCGGTACGTGATCACCCGTGGGTCGTCGATCTGCGCGATGTGCAGGGGAGTTCGGTCCGAGCTGCCGTCGTCCACGATGATCAGCTCGATCTCGAACGGGTAGTCCTGGGACAGCAGCGCCTCGGCGACCGCGGCGATGGTCTCTTCCTCGTTGTAGGCCGGCATCAGCAGTGAGAGTTTGACCGGCTCCTCGCCGGACCAGGCACGGCCGGACCGTAACCGGCGACCGGCGGCGACGGCTCCGCGGAGCGAACCGGTCCCATCGGCCATCCCGGGAGGGGCGGCGGCGATGTGGGTCGCGGTCGCGCGTATCGGCTTCATGAGGCCTCCACTGTCCATATCACTGGGGTCGGACCTTCTTTGGCGCATTCTTGGCCTCCGGGCCCGCCGCCGAAGGCGTTCGAAAACGACGGATGCCGGTGGCGCGAGGCGATGGTGGATGTCGACGAGCGTCTGTCAACGAGCTTTTACGGACGAGCGATTGCCGACGGGGGTATGTCGACGAGCCTTTGCCGACGGGGGTTTGTCGACGGGCCTGCGGAGTTGAGAGGGCGAGGTTCCAGGGCGGGAAAAAGGGCAGGCGGAAACAAGCCACGGAACAGACGGAAAGCAGAATGCGAGCACGCCGAACACGCCCACGGCGCCAGGGAATTCCGCCACCCCGCGGCCGCGGACGTCGCGGGCCGGTGCGGCGGGTGACTAGGAGTATCGCGGCCTGCCCGGCGGCCCGGCGCAATCAGCTGCTGAACGAGAGCCCAACGGCCGATGGCACCCTGACCTGCTCGCCTCTGACCGTTGCTGACGAATCGTCAACTAGCTGTTCAGACACCATGGCAGGGCTCGCCGCTGCTCCGGAGCGCACCGTGCAGTGCGTGCGGCCCCGATGCCGACAACGGTTCTCCGCATGCCGATGGTGTTGATGAGCGGCGAAGATCGACATTTGCGCGACATTCCCAGATGCTCCCCGGGCTTATGGCGGGACGTGCGACGGAGCCCTCCCTCAGGGCCCCGTCCGCCTGTCAGCTTCCCACGATGGTGATGAAGGGGCCGCATCCGTCTGTTACAGGCATATGACATTCCCTTCACCAGGGATCGGCCCTTCGCCAGCTGCCTGTCATCCTTGCAGTCGCCGCACGGGAAAACCAGTAAATCAGGTGATCTCGTAAATCAACGCGTTCCTGATAGCTGGACAAAACGGTCACAAGTTAACTGGTGTCAATGTGGTACCCGAAGTGGTCGTGGGGTGACACCAGTGTCTTGCCGTCACCCCACGGCGCGGTCACACCAAGGTGCTTGGAGTGTCAGGACGGTGGAGCTGGTGTGCTCCGAGTGGCGACGCCGCCCATGACCGGTCACCAGGGCACGGACGTCCCGTCCCAGGAGAAGAAGCCGCCGGTGGGGCCGTCGTCCGGCAGCAGGGCCAGGCGGAGGGCGCCCTGCGCGGCCTCGGCCGGGTCGCCCCCGGCAGCGGCGGCCCGGGCGTTGAGATCGGTGGCCCGCAGGCCGGGGGCGAGCGCATTGACCTTGAAACCGTCCCCGGCCAGCGTCTGCGCGTAGAGGACGGTGAGGGCATTGAGGGCGGCCTTGGACGACCGGTACGCGGCGGCACCGCCGCTCCCCGGGGTGAACTGGGGATTGGGGTTGGTGCTCCAGGTCAGCGACGCGGTGCCACTGGAGATGTTGACGATGCGCGGGTGCGGGGACCGGCGCAGGGCGGGCAGGAAGGCATCGGTCACCGCCACCACCCCGAACACATTGGTCTCGTACGTGCGCCGGTACTCCTCGACGGCGGTGTCGACCGGCGGGGCGAGCGACGGTGAGATGCCGGCGTTGTTGACCAGCACGTCCAGGCGGTCAACCTGTGCCGCGGCCTGGGCGATGCCGTCGGGATCGGTCACGTCGAGGACCAGCAGGCGGGCGCCGGCGCCGATCTCCTCGACGGCCCGCTGCCCGCGCCCGGGGTCGCGCGAGCCCACGTACACGGTGAGGCCCTCGGCGGCGAGCAGCCGGGCGATGTGCTTGCCGATGCCCTTGTTGGCACCGGTGACCAGAGCTGTGCGTTCGTTCATGGCAACCACGCTTCCCTGGTTGTGGGTAGCCTGCCAGGGACAGCCTGTACCAGGCAGTGGGAGGAGGCGACGTGGCGCGCCAGGAGCTGGCCCACTTCCTGCGGGACCGCCGCGCGGCCCTGCGTCCGCACGAGATCGGCCTGGTGGCGACGGGCACAGCCCGCCGCACACCGGGCCTGCGCCGCGAAGAGGTGGCGGAGCTCGCCCACATGTCGGTCGACTACTACACCCGGCTGGAGCAGGCCCGGGGGCCGCGGCCGTCGCCCCGGATCCTGGACGCGCTGGCCCACGCGCTGCGGCTCACACCGGCCGAGCGCGGCCACCTGTTCCGCCTGGCGGGCTCGACCGTGCCGCCCGGCACCAGCGTCGTGCGCAGGGTGCGCCCCCACGTGGCCCGGATGCTGGAACGGCTGCCGGAGACCGGTGCCATCGTCACCGACGCGGCGTACGACGTCGTCGCCTGGAACCCCCTGGCCCGGGCACTGCTCGGCACCGACCGCGCAGGCGGGACGACGAACCTGGCCAGGCGCCGCTTCCTGGGCGGGCGGCGGACGTACGAGAGCTCCAGCGCCGAGGAGTTCGGGCACATCGTGGTGGCGCGGCTGCGCCGGGCCGCGGACCGCTACCCGCATGACCCGCGGCTGGCCGCCCTGCTGGCCGAACTGCACGCCGGCAGTGCGGAGTTCCGGCAGATCTGGGAGACCCGTCCGGTCCACGCCCCCGGGCACCGCACCAAGACCTTGGACCACCCGGAAGCCGGTGCGCTGCGTTTGAACTGCGACGTGCTGCTCGTGCCCGAGGACGACCAGGAGGTCGTCCTCGTGACGGCCGACCCCGGATCACCAGCCATGCGGGCCCTACGCCGGCTGGCCGGCCAGGCGACCTGAAACGAAGCACGCGCACCGGTCTCCATAGGCGCCCGCTGCGGTGAGCAGCAATCACCCTCAGGCGCACAGCGCCGGCTCCCGGACGTCGCGCTCGGGGACTGCCTCCGCGTCGGCCGCTGCCGCCCCGGCCTCCGCCGCCGCCGTCTCCCGGCCTCCGGTGCGGGTGGCGCCCGCGCCCGCGATCACTACGAGGATGACGCCGGCCGCCGGTGCCGGGCCGGGGATCTGGCCGAGCACCAGGATGCCCATCACCAGCGCGATCGCCGGTTCCAGGCTCATCAGGGTGCCGAAGGCTCCCGCAGTGAGGCGGCGCAGGGCGAGGAATTCGAGGGAGAACGGCAGGACGGTGCTCAGGGCGGCCAGCCCCAGCATGACGAGGACCAGCGGCCAGGTCGCGTGGCTGAGTTCGGACGGCGCGGCGACCAGGGTGGCGATCACGCCGGCCACGGGGAGCGAGACGGCCAGTCCCTTCAGCCCGGTGACCCGGTCGCCGACGCGCTGGGTCAGCAGGATGTACCCGGCCCAGCAGGCTGCCGCGCCGAGTGCGAAGCCGAGCCCGGCCGGGTCGATCCCGCCGTGCCAGGGCTCGGTCAGCAGGACGACGCCGACGGCGGCCGACGCGGCCCAGCGCCTGCGCCCGCCGCCGGGGCGGAGGAGGGAGACCGCGAGCGGGCCGAGGAACTCCAGCGCGCTCGCGGTGCCCAGCGGGATGCGCGCGGCGGACAGCATGAAGAGCAGCACCATGCCGGCGGTCACCAGGCCCAGCAGGGCGCAGGCCAGCAGGTCCCGGCCGGCGAAGTCGCGCGGGCGCGGGCGTATCAGCACCAGCATCAGCACGCCGGCCCAGGCCAGTCGCAGTCCGGCCGTGCCCACCGCGCCGAGCTGGGCGAAGAGCGGTACGGACAGGGCCAGCCCGAGCTGGACCGAGGACATCGCCGCCATGGCCATCAGGGCTCCGCCCTGGGCGGTGCGCAGGTGCGGGCGGGTGGAGGAGGGGCGGGCGACGGCTTCCAGCGGGCTCATGGCCACCAGTACATGACGCGCGTACCGTTTCCGTCCACGTGCCGATCATGGACAATCCGTTCGCAAAAGCTGAACAATGGCCGGATGGACACACGGCGGCTGCAGATCCTGGCGGAGTTGTCCCGGCTGGGCTCGATGCGCGCGGTCGCGGATGTGCTCGGCATCACCACCTCGACGGTCTCGCAGCAGATCGCCGCCCTCTCCCGCGAGATGGACACCGCGCTGATCGAGCCCGCCGGGCGGCTGGTCCGGCTGACGCCGGCGGGTCGGCGGCTCGCCGAGCACGCGGTGACGATCCTCGCCGCGGTCGAGACGGCGCACCGCGACCTGGCCCCGGGAGCCGAGCCCAACGGCACTCTGCGGGTCGCCGGCTTCGCCACCGCCATCCGCGGATACCTGCTGCCCGTCGTGGTCGACCTCGCCGCGACCAGTCCGCAGGTCCACGTCCTCATCCGCGAACACGAGCCCGCCGAGTCGCTGGAGCTGCTGGCCGCCGACGAGGCGGACCTCGCGCTCACCTACGACTACAACCTGGCTCCGGCCGCCGACGATCCCACGGTCAGCGCGACCCCGCTGTGGACCGCCAGGTGGGGGCTCGGCGTGCCGGCCGGTGCCGAGCCGGGCGACGGGACGACGCTGGACGTCTTCGCCCGCTTCCGGACGCACGACTGGATCGTCAACTCCCGTAACACGGCGGACGAGGAGGTCATCCGCACGCTCGCCTCGATGGCGGGGTTCCGGCCCCGGGTCACCCACCAGGCCGACAGCCTCGACCTGGTGCAGGAGATGATCGCGGCGGGCCTGGGCGTGGCGCTGCTGCCGGTCGACTTCCCGACCCTGCCCGGCGTGCGGCTCCTCCCGCTGGCCACCCCCGACGTCGAACTGCGCGCGTACGCGGTGGCCCGACACGGGCGCCTCGACTGGCCGCCGCTCGCGCTGGTGACCGACCTGCTCAACGCCACCGCGAGCCGATGACCCTCGATCGCGCGCAGAGCCGACCGTTCCCGCCGATGACCCCCTTCCCTTGGCGCCCATAGGGCGCCTTTGGGAAGGGCAAAAATTTACTTTTCAACCTTAACATCGATGATATTCAGCCAGTTTGATCTACGAATCGCAGGTGTGCCAGGCTGTCCCTGGCACGCCGTTACCGACAGGTAACTCGCCGTGCCAATCATGTGCGGACGCCTGCGGAGGGAGCGGCGGGCGTCGCGCGCCATAGCCGGAGACCGTACACGGGGGCAGTGCGTGCGGGCCGTCCGGCCGGCGGCCCCGGCGCTCACCGGAAGGGCCGCCCATTCAACCTGGAAAGCGTGGGGTGCGATGCGGAATCGTGGTGTCGATGTGGCGAGCTTGCGCAGCGAGCTCGAAGACCTCTGGGAGCGGCGGGACGAGGTCTTGCTGCAGTCCGCCGAGGCGGTGGCCGCCGTCGACGCGGCGATCGACCTGCTGGACACCGGTCGTGCGCGAGTCGCCGAGCTGATGGATGGTCAGGTCGTGGTCCACGACTGGCTGAAGAACGCGATCCTCCTGCTCTACAAGCAGGCGTCGCCGCAGGCCTCGCAGTTCGGCCCCTTCCAGTGCGCCGACAAGATCCCGCTGAAGTCCCGGATCGACGGCTCCGGGGTCCAGGTGTCGCCGGGCGCGGTGATCCGGCGGGGCAGTTACCAGGAGCCCGGCGTCGTGGTGATGCCGAGTCACATCGGCATCGGCTCGTACGTCGGCGAGGGCACCTTGGTGGACTCCTGGGTCGGCATCGGCTCGTGCGCCCAGATCGGCCGGAACGTCCACCTGTCCGGCGGGGTCGGGCTGGGCGGCATGATCGAGCCTCCCATGGCCAAGCCGGTGGTGATCGAGGACGACGCCTTCATCGGCGCCCGTTCGATGGTCTACAGCGGGGCGCGGGTCGGCGAGGGCGCGCTGCTGGGTGCCGGAGCCCTGCTGACCGACACGATCCCCGTGATCGACGCGGCCACCGGCGAGGAGCTGAGCCGCGGCGAGGTGCCGCCGTGGACGGTCGCCGTCCCCGCCAGCCGTCCGCGCGAGTTCGACGGCGGCACCTTCGGGCTGCCCTGCCTGCTGGTGATCAAGCACCTCAAGAAGGGCGAGCGGCACGACAAGGCCAAGCTCAACGACGCGGTCCGCGCGCAGCCGCCGGTCATCCTCTGACACCCCCCGGGCAGCGCCGCCCGTCACACCGCCTGCTGACGACTTCCCAAGGAACCCTCACCATGCCTGCCACCGGCATCATCCCCCTGTTGGCCCGTCACCCCGAGCTCAGGGAGCTGCGGTCCCGCCTGACGGCCTTTCTGGACACCCACCTGCCCGCGCCGGTCTGCGAGGGGGACCCCCGGCCCGACTGGCTCGCCCTGCGGGCGCGGGCATCGGCCGCCGGGCTCACCGGCATCGACGTCGCCTCCCCGGACGAGCCGGACGAGCCGGGTGTGACCGGGCGGGTGGCCCAGGGCATGGCCATGTTCCTTGCCGGGCAACGGGATTGTGACGCCCGTGAGATCTTCAGTACCGGGCACGCCGCGATGCCGCTGCGCTACGGCTCGCCCGCTCTTGCTCGTCACGCCCGCGAACAGGTCGTCACGGCAGGCAAGTTGGTGGGCATCGCGGCCAGTGAGCCGCACTCGGGGTCGGACCTGCGGGGCTTTCGCACCGTACTGGTCGACCACGGTGACCACTTCACGCTGTCGGGCTCCAAGGGCCTGATCAGCCGGGTCGAAGAAGCCTACGGTTTCGTCGTCTTCTGCAAGCTCGTCGACCGGCAGGACGTCGACCGGATCGACCTGCGGACCGTGCCGCTCTCCGCGGTCTGGGTCCCGATGGACGCCGCGGGCGTGCTCACCGAGACGACCGACCCGCTGGGCATGCGCGGCTGGAGCTTCGGCCACCTGCACTTCGTCGACACCCGCCTGGACAAGGACTTCCTCCTCGGCGAGCCCGGCGACGGCCGCCGGATCTTCGACGCGCACTTCTCCGCCTGGCGGTTGATGATGTCCCTGGTGTGCCTCGGCGCCGCCGCGGCAGCGATCCGGGAGTCCGCGGCCCGCACCCGCAGCCGCACCGTCGGCCGGATGCCGCTGGCCGGCATTCCCTCCGTCGCCGCCCGGCTGGGCACCGCCGCCGCCGAGGTCGAGGCCGCCACCGCCTGGTGCTTCGCACTCCTGGAGCGCATCGACCAGGGCGAGAGCGATGTCGCCGCCTGCTCCGCCGCCAAGGCGCTGGCCACCGACGCCGCCTACCGTGCCGTCGACCTCGCCCTCCAACTCCACGGCAGCGAGGGCTACACCAAGCAGACCCCGATGGAGAAGCGACTTCGCGACATCCGCGGGCTGCGCATCGCCGACGGCCCCAACGACACGCTCTACAGCGTGCTGGCCCACTCCCTGCTGACCGAGGAGCAGATCGAGGAGCAGCAGCCCGAGGAGCAGCCCGCAGCCGTCGAGCTCCTCGCCCACCACTGAACCAAGGCGCAAGGAACCGCTGATGCCAGCCACCCCGCCAACCCGAACCGAAGTCACTGAAATCATCGAGGAGTTGGGGGCCGCACCCGACCGGGAGGCACTGGTCCACCAGGGGCGGCCCACCACCGCCCGGGAACTTCGCGACCTCACCCACCGCCTGGCACGGGCCATGCACGCCCAGGGCATCGACCGCCGCCACACCGTCACGCTGCTGAGCGGCAACCTGCCGCAGGCCGTCGCCGCGCGCTACGCCGCCAACCTGGTCGGCTGCCGGGTCAACCAGCTCTACAACAAGCTGCCCGCCGAGACACAGGCCGTCATGGTCCGCGACGTCGAGACGCACGCGCTGATCGTCGATCCCCGCCACGCGGACCGGGCCGCCGAGATCACCGAGCACGCGCCCGTCGGGGCCCTCCTGGTCCTCGGCCCCAGCGCGGTGGGAACCGACCTGCTGGCCCTCGCTGCCGCCCAGCCGGCCGACCCGTTCCCGAGCCGGGCCCGGCCGCAGGACGTCCGGACCATCCGCCACTCCGGCGGCACCACCGGCCACTCCAAAGGGATCTGCATCGGCTACCAGCAGGTCCGCCGGTTCGGCCCCGACCTGCCCGGCGACCCGGCGCACCCGCCACGGCTGCTGGTCTGCACCACCATCGCCCACGCCGCCGGACAGATGATCGACAAGGTGCTGCGGGCCGGCGGCAGTGCGGTCCTGCTGGACGACTTCGACGCGGGCACCGTCCTGGCGGCGATCGAACAGGAACGCATCACCGACGTGTTCCTGATGCCGCCACTGCTCTACCAACTGCTGGATCACCCGCGCTCCGAGCGCACCGACACCAGCAGCCTGCGCCGCATCACCTATGGCGGCTGCCAGGCATCACCGGCCCGGCTCACCGATGCGATCCGGCGCTTCGGCCCGGTGCTGGTGCAGCTCTACGGGCAGCACGAGGCAGGCATCGTCAGCGTCCTCGATGCCGCCGACCACGATCCGAGCCGTCCGGAGCGACTGCGCTCGGTCGGCCGGATCACCCCCGGCTACCGGGTGGTGATCCGCGACGAGTCGGGCCGGGACCTGCCCGCCGGTGCGCGCGGCGAGGTCTGCGTCAGCTCGGACAGCCTGATGCTGGGCTACTGGAAACAGCCGGAGTTGACCGCCGAAGTCCTCAAGGACGGCTGGCTGCACACCGGCGACATCGGCTACCTGGACGACGAGGGCTATCTGTACATCGTCGACCGACTGAAGGACCTGATCAACACCGGTGGCGGCCACGTGTACACCTCCGAGGTGGAGGACCTGCTCAACTCCCACCCCCAGGTGGGCCAGAGCGCGGTCTTCGGCGTCCCTGATGCCAACCAGGTGGAACGGGTCCACGCCGTCGTCGTGCCCCTCCCGGGTACACGGCTCGACCCGGACGAGCTCCGCAACCTGGTCCGCACCCGGCGCGGTCCCCTGCACGAACCGGCCCACATCACCTTCCTCCCCGCACTCCCGCTCACCGACGCCGGCAAACCCGACAAGAAGCTCCTCCGTCGGCAGGTGACCAGCCGCCAGGCAGACGTGCCTAGCCAGGCTGACATCAAGCCACTTGATGTCAGCTGAGGTGAAATGCAGCGGTGCTGTCCAGCCCTGTCCCGGTACGGGCGGGCCTTCCACCGGATCGGCCGCTTCGAGCCCACGTCACAGGTCTGCTCGGCCTGCGGCGTCCAGGACGGCCCCAAGCCGCTCAACGTCCGGGAGTGGGCGTGCGGGGCGCGCGGGAGCGTCCTGGACCGGGACATCAACGCGGCGGTCGACATCGCCCAGGCCGCCGGACTGGCGGTGACAGCCTGCGGAGCGCAGGTAGGACCGGTACTCGTACCGGCGCAGCGCGGCGAAGCAGGAACCCACCGAGACGGTCAGACGACCGTGGTAGGAATCCCCGGCCTTCAGGCCGGGGAGCGGAAGTCAAGTCATAGCGCCGTCACCGCCCGCCACCCGTTGCCGTACGCACGGACGTGCGTACGGCAACAGGCTCCTGCCCGGCGTTACCGCATCACACCGAGACCTGGGCGCCCATGATGACGCACCGGTCGCTGGGGAGCCCGAAATACGCGACGGGGCTGCTCGTGTTGTTGGCGATGGTTATGAAGAGCTTCTTGCGCCAGCGTCGCATGCCCGGCGCGTCGCTCCTGATGATCGTCATCCGCGACAGGAAGTAGGACACCTCGTCCACGTTCAGCCCGTGGATCTGGCCCGCGTCCGGGTGCTGCGAGGCGAGCCGCAGGACCTGCGGGATGTTCGGCTCGTCCATGAAGCCGAAGCGCGCGGTGAGGTGCGTGATGCCGTCGTCGCTGTGGCCGAGGTCGTCGAAGACGCACCGCTCCGCCTCGGGGACGTGCGGCTCCCGTTCCACCACGGCCGACAGGATGACCACGTTCTTGTGCAGGGTGTGGTTGTGCTCGACGTTGGCGCGCAGCGCCAGCGGGGTGGTCTCGGCGTTGGCGTTGAGGAACACGGCGGTGCCGTCGACCCGGTGCACGGGCGGCTCCATCGCGTCGACCTCGTCGACGAACGCGCGCAGCGGGCCCTCCAGCGCCGTCCGGTTCGGGGTGACGATCTTCCGTCCCCGCTGCCAGGTGATGAGGATCGTGAAGACCGAGAACGCGACCAGCAGCGGCAGCCAACCGCCGTGCACGACCTTGGTGAGGTTAGCCGCGAAGAACGCGACCTCGCTGGTCAGGAAGACGACGGCGCCGAGCACGATCATCCAGAGCGGCTTGCGCATCATGACCCGGGCCACGGCCAGGAAGAGCACGGTGTTGAGCACGAAGGTGGCGGTGACCGCCGAGCCGTACGCGGCGGCGAGCGAGGCGGACGAGCCGAAGCCCAGCACCAGGGCCACGACCGCGCCGAACAGACCCCAGTTGATCAGCGGCGCGTAGACCTGGCCGACCTCGTGCTCAGAGGTGTGCCGGATGGTCAGGTGGGGGAGGACACCGAGCTGCACCGCCTGGCGGGTGACGCTGAACGCGCCGGAGATGACCGACTGCGAGGCGATGACGGTGGCAACGGTGGCGAGGATCACCATCGGGAACTGCGACCAGCCCGGCATCAGCAGGAAGAACGGATTCGAGATCGCCGACGGCGAGCGCAGGATGAGCGAGCCCTGGCCCAGGTAGTTGAGCGTCAGGGCCGGGAAGACGATGAAGAACCAGGCACGGTGGATCGGTGCTCGGCCGAAGTGGCCCATGTCCGCGTAGAGCGCCTCGGCACCGGTCACGGCCAGTACGACCGAGGCCAGCGCGACGAACGCGATCATCCCGTGGTTCACGATGAACTGCACGCCGTACACCGGCGACAGCGCCTTGAAGATCGCCGGGTGGCCCGCCAGCTCGACCGCGCCGGCAGCGCCGATGACGAGGAACCAGACGGTCATGACCGGGCCGAACAGATTGCCGACCAGGTTGGTGCCGTAGCGCTGCAGCGCGAAGAGGACCACCAGCACCGCGATCGTCACCGGGATCACGAAGTCGCTCAGACCCGGTGCCGAGACCTTCAGCCCCTCGACCGCCGACAGCACCGAGATCGCCGGGGTGATCATCCCGTCGCCATAGAACAGCGACGCCCCGAAGATCCCGAGCGCCACCAGGATCACCTTGCTGCGCACCGACTTGAAGTGCAGCTTCTGGACGAGGGCGGTCAGCGCCATGATGCCGCCCTCGCCGCCGTTGTCGGCGCGCATGATGAACGTCACGTACTTGACCGACACGATCAGGGTGATCGCCCAGAACACCAGCGAGATGACCCCGTACACCTGGTCCGGCGTCGTCCCGACCGCGTTGTTGTCGGCAGTGAAAACAGTCTGGATCGCATACAGCGGACTCGTGCCGATGTCACCGAAGACGACTCCCAGCGCACCGAGAGTCAGAGCTGCCATGCCAGGGCGGAGGCTGCGGGGGCTGTTGCCATGGGGCGCGCCGCCGGGTTCGGTGGCAGTGGGGCTGTCGAGCGCGCTCTTGGCGGGTTCTATACGCATAATGAGCGACGATGATACGCACGGCTCGATCGGGGGTGGGGCCCCGGCCTCGGAGAACACGTTCCGGGGGTGGCCCGAGCTGTTGAGGTTCATCGCAGCGCCTGTCGGGCGATGCCCAGCTGTTTCACGGCCAAGCGCACGCCCTCGGCGCTGCCCACTTCACGGCAGACCTCGGCGGCCTGCGCCTCTGGCTTTCGGCAGAGCAGTACCTCATCCCCAGGTCGGAGACGGAAACGCACCGCCGCCCTCGACAATTGGCCGATGGCCCCCATCTCCCGCAATCCGTTCACGGCCCCCGGCAGACCGAGCAGGGGACTGTGGCGCGCGCTCGCGGAAGGGAGCGGCGGCGCGCTGCTGATGGTCCTCACCCAGGAGATCCTGGGGGGCCGGGGCTCGTCCGGCGGGATTCAGTTGCTGCTCGGTGCCGCCGCCCTGGTCCTGCTGGCCGTCCGCCGTCGCTTCCCCACGATGAGCCTGCTGGGCATCTCCGCAGTCGTGGGCCTGCTGCCCACCGCCGGGTTGCCGGCCGCCATCACCGCGTACACCACGGTCAAGCACCTGACGGCCCCTCGGCGCCGGAGCGCCGTGCTGCTCGCCTCGGCCGTGCTGGCGACGCTGACCTGCGCGGCCTTCGCCCCGGGCATCGGGCTCGGCAGCCACTCGTTCGGGCTCGCGGTCGGGGCCGTACTCGCCGCCACCACGCTGGTGGTGCCGGGACTTCTCGGCAGCTCTGGCGGGCAGGAGGACCGGCTGCTGCGGGCGCTTCGGGAACGTGCCGCCGCCGCGGAGGCGGCCCGTCGGCTCGCGGAGAGCGAGTCGCGGATCCATGAACGGTCCCGGATCGCCGCGGAGATGCACGACCTGATCGGTCACCGGCTCAGTGTGATCTCGCTGCACACCGGCGGCCTGGAGATGGCACTGCAGAAGCAGTCGCCCGAACTGCGCGACGAGGCGGCCCTGGTGCGCCGGGCCGTCGTGGAGGCGATGCGGGAACTGCGCGAAGTGCTCGGTGTCCTGGGACCATTGGGGCGGGACACCGGGACCGACGCGCTGACCGACACGACGGGTACCCGCTCCGATGTCGAGGCACTGGCCGAGGAGTCGCGCTCGGGCGGCATACCCGTCGATCTCACCTGGGACGGCCCCGACTTGAACGACCGCGCGGCCCAGGTGCGGCGTGCGGTGCACCGCGTGGTGCGCGAGTCGCTGACCAACGTGCACCGGTACGCCGCCGGAGCCCGTGTCACCGTGGCGGTCACCCACACCGACGACCGTGTGGCGGTGCTCGTTCGCAACGGGCCCCCGCCCGTGGCCCCGCCGGCGGAGACCGGTCTGGGCTCGGGGCGCGGCCACATCGGGCTGCGGGAACGGGTCGCGCTGCTCGGCGGCACCCTGGAGGTGGGCCCGACGCCGGCCGGTGGCTTCGCGGTGACGGCACGGATCCCGGCGCGGCCGGCCCCGGGAGCGAGTCTGGCCGCCACGGGCGCTCCGCTGCCTGAATCGGCGTCCGAGCCGCGCTCCGACCACGTATCCGCCGGTGTCCAACGCCGTGCCATGAAGGCTCTCAGCGGGCTCCTCGGCCTCATCGGCGTGGGCGTGCTGATGATGTGCGGCCTCTTTCTGGTCGCCCAGGCGTTCCCGGAACCCGACTCCCCCCGCGGTCGCGATCCTGAGCTGCCCCGGATCGGGATGTCCCGCACGATGGTGGAACAAGCCGTCTACGGGGACAGCTCACTGGCGCGTGCGGCGGCGACGGGTCGGGAGCCGGCCCACCCGCAGTCCGTGACGAGCTGCATGTACTCGACGATTTCGTTCGTCGACTCCCCGCCGCCGACCGCGGGCGCCGGCCGTGCGCACTCCGGTGCCGCGGGCGCCGAGGAGGTCCCCGACCACCTTGACATCACCCGGTTCTGCTTCCGTGGCGATACGTTGGCCACGATCGACCGCTTCACCGTGCCCGTGGTGTCGCGTACACCACCGTGGGAGTCTCCATGACCGACCTTCCTGCTTCCGACCACCGCCCGATCCGGGTCCTGCTCGCCGACGACGAGGAGCTGATCCGGCACGGCGTCCGGTTGATCCTGCGTCATGCCGAAGGCATCGAGGTGGTCGGCGAGGCGACGAACGGCGAGGAGGCCGTGCGGGTCGCCGGCGAGACCCGTCCCGACGTCGCCCTGATCGACATCCGGATGCCCGTGCTCGACGGGCTCGCCACGATCGAGCGGCTCCTCGCTCTCCACCCCCGACCGCAGGTCGTCATGCTCACCACCTTCGGCGACGAGACGAACGTGACGCGTGCGCTGCGGTCCGGCGCCACCGGTTTTCTCCTCAAGGATGAGGGCCCGCAGGAGCTGATCAGCGCGGTACGGGCCGCCGCCGCGGGCGACGCGGTCCTCTCACCCAAGGTCACCCGCACCGTCATCGAACGCATGCTCAACGCAGATTCCGGCAGACCGGGACCCGAGGGGGCGTCAGTACCGGCCTGCGCTTCCGTCCCCGAGCAGCGGCTGGCAGCGCTCACCGGCCGGGAACGCGACGTCCTCGCACTGCTGGGCCAGGGCCTGGCCAACGCGGAGATCGGCCGTCAACTGGGCATCGGCGTGGGCACGGTGAAGACCCACGTCAGCGCCGTCCTGGTGAAGACGGGCACGGACAGCCGGGTTCAGGCGGCGGTCCTCGCCCACCACGCGGGGCTGCTGCCCTGAGCAGCAACCCGGCCCGCCGGCTCTGCCGAAGGACAGAGACGGCCGTCCGCCCCGAGGACTACGCGCGCCCCCGGGCCTGACCTTCGACAGACGCCGCAGTCACGCCCTGAGGCTGACGGTTCGCCGGCACGGCGCATCGAGGATGAGAAGCAGCCACCCAACCTCATCCCCGTAACTCCGGAGCTGACATGTCGATGCAGGCAGCCGCCCCCGTACCCGCCTACTCCTCCACGGGCTCCGCCGCCGCTCGGGCCACCGGGCTGTGCAAGGTCTACGGCCAGGGCGACACCCAGGTCGTCGCCCTGGACTCGGTCTCGGTGGAGTTCGGACGCGGCCGGTTCACCGCGATCATGGGGCCGTCCGGCTCCGGCAAGTCGACGCTGATGCACTGCATGGCGGGTCTCGACTCGGTCTCCGCAGGCTCCGCACAGATCGGTGACACCGAGCTGTCCAGCCTGAACGACCGACAGCTCACCCGGCTGCGCCGGGACAGCGTCGGTTTCGTCTTCCAGGCGTTCAACCTGCTCCCCACGCTGACGGCGCTGGAGAACATCACGCTGCCGATGGCCATCGCGGGCCGCAGGCCGGACCAGCAGTGGCTGGACACGCTACTGGCGACCGTCGGCCTCTCCGGGCGACTGGGCCACCGCCCCGCTCAGCTGTCCGGCGGCCAGCAGCAGCGTGTCGCCGTGGCCCGCGCCCTCGCGTCCCGGCCGGAGATCATCTTCGCGGACGAGCCGACCGGCAACCTGGACTCCCGGGCCGGCTCCGAGATCCTGGGCTTCCTGCGGGATTCCGTACGGGAGTGGGGCCAGACCATCGTGATGGTCACCCACGACCCGGCGGCCGCCGCCTACGCCGACCGCGTGGTCTTCCTCGCCGACGGCCGACTCACCGACGAGCTGCTCGCACCGAGCGCCGAGGGCGTCCTGGACCGGATGAGGCAGTTCGACGCCAAGGCCCGCACGAGCTGACCCGACCGCCCGTACCTCGCGCGCACCTCCGCCACGCACCCTAGAAGTGGGACCACCGCCATGCTGCGTACAGCCCTGCGCAACGTCTTCGCGCACAAAGCCCGATTGGTCATGACCGCCCTCGCGATCACGCTCGGCGTCGCTTTCGTCTGCGGCACGCTCGTCTTCGGCGACACCGTCGCCCAGGCCTTTCGCGCCGCCTCTGCCAAGAACCTCAAGGACGTCGCCGTATCCGTGCAGGCCGAATCCCAGCGCAACCCCGACAACGAGGCGGACGACACCCGGTTCACGGCGCTCACCAGTGAGCTCGCCGACAAGGTCCGTGCTGTGCCCGGCGTCACGTCCGTGCACCCCATCGTCGACGGCACCGCCACCCTGGCAGCCAAGGACGGCCGGCCGCTGAACGCCGACAACAGCTGGCAGAACCTGGCGACCAACTACTCACCGGACACACCGGGCACGGACCGGGACAGCCGTTTCCCCGTCAGCGCCGGACGCGCCCCCACCGCCGGCGGAGAGATGGCTCTGGACCGGCGTACCGCCGAGAAGGCCGGCTACCGCATCGGTGACTCCGTCCGCTTCGCCACCAAGGGCCCCACACTCACCAAGACGCTGGTCGGCACCGTCAACACCGACGACCCGCGCGTGACCGCAGGCGGCAGCCTCGCGCTCTTCGACACCGGCACCGCACAGCAACTCTTCCTGCAGGCCGGCCAGTACGACGAGTTGGCCGTCGGCTCCGCACCAGGCACCGACAATCAGGAACTCACCAGCAAGATCCGCACGCTGCTGCCCGCCGAGGGCATCACGGTCACCAGCGGAGCGCAACTCGCGAAGGAGCAGGCGGAGCAGATCGCCGAGCAGACCAAGGCGCTCACCCGGATGCTTCTGGCCTTCGCCGGACTCGCGCTGTTCGTCGGCGTCTTCGTCATCGCCAACACCTTCACCATGCTGATCTCCCAGCGAAGCCGTGAGACCGCGCTGCTGCGCGCCGTAGGGGCTTCGCGCCGCCAGGTCGTCCGTGCGGTCCTCACCGAGGCCGGGCTGCTCGGACTCGGCGCCTCCGCAGCCGGCATCGCGCTCGGAATCGCTATCGCGACCGTCATCAGGCCACTCCTCAACGCGAGCGGCGCGGGCCTGCCGGACGGTCCCCTGGCCATCTCCACCGACGCGCTCGTCCGGTCCCTCCTGGTCGGCGTCGGCGTCACCGTGATCGCCGCCTGGCTGCCGTCCCGCAAGGCCGCGAAGGTCGCACCGGTGGAGGCGCTGAGCACCGTCGACCAGACGCCGCCCAGGCGCAGCCTGGTGCTCCGCAACAGCCTCGGCGCGCTGCTCACCGGCGTCGGCGTCCTCACCATGCTGTACGTCTCCACGCGGACGGACGGAGCCGACACCAACCTCGAAACCGCCGGACTCGGCTCCGTGCTCACGTTGACCGGCATGATCGTGATCGCACCGCTGCTGTCCGGGCCGCTGATCCGGCTCGCGGGGGCGGTCACCACCCGGCTCTTCGGCGTCAGCGGCAAGCTCGCCAAGGAGAACGCGCTGCGCAACCCGCGCCGCACCGCCGCCACCGCCTCCGCCTTGATGATCGGGCTCACCCTGATCACGGGTCTGAGCGTGACCGGCAGCTCTACCAGCGCCGCTCTCCAGGCGGCGGCAGTAGGGGGCCTGACCGCAGACTACAAGGTGTCCAACACCGCCTCCGGCGGCATCGACCCCGCACTCGGCGCGAAGGTCGCCGGAGTCCCGGGTGTCGCGGAGTCGGTGCCGCTCGCCTCCGCAACCCTGGGCGCGCGGGGCGAGTTCACCACGCTCACCGGCGCGGACCCGCAGCGGCTCGGCAGGGTCACCGACCTGAAGTTCAGCAGCGGCTCGCTCGCAGACCTCGGCCCCGGCAAGGTCGTGCTCTCCGACAAGCTGGCCAAGGTCACCGGCCTGTCGAAGGGCGACACCTTCCAAGGCACGCTGGAGGGCTTCGTCGGCCACGGCAAGAAGGAGCTGACCGTCGTCGGTGTCTACCAGCAGTCCCACGCCGTCGGCGGCGCCATCGGCACCATGGACGATGCCCTGCGGTACGCGGACCGAGGGAAGTTCGACAGCATTCTGGTCAAGGCCGCGACCGACCGGAACACCAGCGGCCTCGAGCAGGACATCCGCGAGGCCCTCGGCAACAGTCCGCTCCTCAAGGTGCAGAACCAGCAGCAGTTGACGAAGGCGCAGTCCGGCCAGAGTGATGCGATGCTCAACATGATGTACGGCCTGCTCGGCATGACCGTCGTCATCGCAGTGTTCGGCGTCATCAACACCCTGGCCATGTCGGTCTTCGAGCGGACCCGGGAGATCGGCCTGCTGCGCGCGATCGGCCTCGACAGCAGGGGCGTCAAGCATATGGTGCGCCTGGAATCGGTGGTGATCTCGCTGTTCGGCGCGGCCCTGGGCATCGGCACGGGGATCTTCCTGGCCTGGGCGTGCGGCAGCCTCACCAAGGCCTCGCTTCCGCAGTACCAGACCGTGCTGCCCTGGCCGCGGCTCGGCCTGTTCCTGCTGCTCGGCCTGGTGATCGGGGTGCTGGCAGCGGTCTGGCCGGCCCGGCGGGCGGCCCGCCTGAACATGCTGCGGGCGATCAACGCGCAGTAGCGCATCCGGCCACCGAGGAAGGCACCTGGAGCGCGAGAGGACCCGGGAGCGTAGCCAGCTCCCGGGCCCCTGTGTGCCGCCCAATTGCGCACGCCGGCACGTTTAAGGGTCGCGGATCAGATTGAAATCGACGCGTTCTGCCTTTGAACTACCGTGCCACGGAGCGGCACAGACAGGACTTGAACCTGCATTCGTCGATATTCGTCCACACCCGGTCGATCCGGCGTTCGGCGGCGAATGCTGAGACTGGAGCGAGAGTCTGAGTTTGATGGAGCCTGCCTCTGCCTGGCTTGGGCTACCCCGGCCGGTGGTGCCGGGGGGAGGATTCGAACCTCCACTGTGACTCCTGGTCAGCTTCAACATCAGTGTCAGCTTTTCGCACCGTGCAGCGCACCCACCCGGTTTCCCGGACGGGTTCCTAGCGCTCGGCGCACCCGCCCGGCTCCCCGGGCGGGCGATCATGAGGCTACCGGAACAGGTAGCCGAAGACGGCGTCGCCCACCCGCTGGTCGGTGACCTCCACCGCGTTGGCCTCCTCGCGGGCGAACTTGACCGCCTGCTGGAGCTTCTCCACCCGCTCGGCGAGCTCGTTCACCCGACGGGCAGGCAGCGCACCGGAGAACTTGACCGTGGTCCAGTAGCCGACCGCGATGTCCTCGTAGTAGACCTCGACCTGGGCCGGGTGCTTCTCGGTGGCCTCGGCCTTGACGTGGTTGCGCGGCACCTTCTTGGTCCGAATGGTGCGCACCGGCTCGGTCTTCCAGGAATCGGTCGACGGGTCGAGGTTCCAGGACTCGGAGGCGTCCAGCACCGGCAGCTTCTTCACGAACGTGAACAGATCGGTGAGCTGCTTCTCCAGGAAGAGCAGGTACGGGACCGGCACCTGGGCGAGCAGCACCTGACCATCCACCACCACGTCCGCACTGGCACCGACGTTGGCCCAGTCCTTGGTAGCCGTCACGTCGAACAGCCGGGTGAGGGTGCCCGCGGTGGACCGCAGGATGTCCTCGGCCTTCAGCTGCACCCGGGTCGACTCCGGCGGCAGCTGCTCACCCTCCTCGTCCTTGGGCTGGTACGTGCGGGAGATCCCGGCCAGCAGCGCGGGCTTCTGCAAGTCCTGGTGGGCCTGCGTCAGCTCCTGAAAGGACTTGGACTTGACGCCCTTTTCGACGGCGATGATTTGGTTCAGCTTTGCCACGTCGAGGACGCTACCAGTGCCGAACTGGCGAGCGACACTGAATTGTTGATCGAGCGTTCCGCCAGTTGGGAGCTGCGCAAGGTCGTCATGCCGCGACCGTAGACCTCTTGACCCGTCTCGAAGGTCAAGCGATAACGAGCTCCGGCAGCCGGCGCTGTCCGCGCGGTCAGTGGTGGCCGGAGAAGATCTCCTTCGCCTCGCGAACGGCGTAGTAGACCAGGACGTAGCCGGCCAGCGGGTCGGCCCACCACCAGCCCGCGGCGGCGTTGAGGGCCAGGCCCAGCAGGACGGCGGCGGCCAGGATGCCGTCGATCAGGGTGACGCGGCCCTCGGTCCTGAGCACCGGGTTGTCGAGTGCGGCTCCGGTGCGGGCCTTGCCGGCGGCCAGGGCGAACATCACCAGCGCGGTCACCGCGGTCCACACGATGCCGAGTGTGGAGTGGTGCGGGTGGAAGCCGATGACCAGCACCACGGTTGACTGCACCAGCAGGTAGAGCGCGAGCAGTGCGAAGCCGATGCCGATCAGCCGCAGCGCGCGCTCCTGCCGGGCCTGGCCGGTGCCGGACAGCTCCCAGATCACCACGGTGGAGGCGCCGATCTCGATCAGCGAGTCCAGGCCGAACCCGGCCAGTGCCACCGACCGGGCGGAGATCGCCGCCACCGCGAGGACCGCGATGCCGACGACGTTCCAGCCGAGCGTGGCGTACTCCAGGAAGAAGCCGCGGCGGAGCAGGGCCTGGCGGGAGATCTCATTCGAAGCGGTCACCGCGTGATCCTCTCAGGCTCGTCGGTCGTAGCGCGGTATCGGGCTTGCGTCCGGTACCCGAGTCCAGGATTACCGTGGGGGAGCTTGCTGAGGTCGAAGGACCAGATGCCGTGGCCGTGGGTGGCCGCGTAGAGGTCGCCGTCCGGGCATCGGCGGGCGGTCCTCCCCCCACAGTGACAGGCGCGGACGGATCGCCACCCCTGGGCCTGGGTACAGTCACGCCATCGACGGCAGATCGACAACGGACTCGGGCGAACGGAGAGCAGCGTGGGTGCGCAGTCCCGGGACCAGCGGCGCGAGAGCGGCGCGCTGGAGGCCGAAGTCATGGCCGTACTGTGGGCCGGGGGCGCACCGATGACAGCGGGTCAGGTGCATGCCGCGCTCGGTGGCTCGGCGCTGGTCTACAAGACCGTGCTCACCGTCCTGGGCCGGCTGCACGCCAAGGGCCTGGTCGATCGTGAGCGGGTCGGCCGGGCACACGCCTACCTCCCGCGCAGGGGGCCGGCCGAGGAGGTCGCCTCCGAGATGAACCAGGCGCTGGCGCGCGGCGCCGACCGCCTTGCGGTACTTCAGCGTTTCGTCGACGGGCTCGACCCGGACGACGAGCGAGCACTGCGGGATCTGCTCGACGCCCGCGACTAGGACTTCCGTGCAGGAGGGCTGCCCGTGTACTTCACCGTCTACGCGCTGCTGCTCGCTCCTGCGGTCCTGGCGTGGCTCGCGTCCGCCGTGTCCCGTCATCTGGCGCCGGCGGCCGCGGTTCGCGTCCTCACCTGCCTCGCGACGGTCGCGGCCGGTGCCACGGTGTGGGGGTTGGCGGTGCTCGCCGTCGGAGGCCTCGCGCGCACCTCGCAGCTGCAGGCGTACGCGCACAGCAGTCCGGCGGCGCTGGCTGCGGCGGACCCCGTCCCCGGCGGCCTCGGAGCGGTCGCCGTCGTCGTACTCGCCGTCGTCGTGGTGCGGTTCGCCGTCACGGGCCGGCGACGCGCGAGCGGACGCCGGGCGCTGTCGGTGGTGCGCTCAAGTCCGGCCGCGGGAGACCTGATCGTCCTGGCCGGGGATCACGCCGACGCATACGCGCTGCCGGGCCGGCCCGCGCGGATCGTGGTGACGGTCGGGATGCTGCGGGCCCTGAGCGCCGATGAACGCGCTGTCCTGCTCGCTCACGAGCGCGCCCATCTGACTCACCATCACCACCGTTACACAGCACTCGCCCAGGCCGCTGCCGCGCTCAATCCGCTGCTCAACCGCGTGCGTGACCAGATCGCCTTCGGCATCGAGCGCTGGGCCGATGAAGAGGCAGCGGATGCGGTGGCCTCGCGGCAGCTCGCCGCCCGCTCGCTGGCCCGGGCCGCACTCGCCACCACCTGCGTCCCGGGGTCGCCGGAGGCTCTCGCCTACGTGCGCCACCGCATGGCCGCCCGCGTCGGCGCGCTGCGGACGACGTGCCGGCCGAGTCGCTGGAGCCTGCTCTGGCCTGTCGCAACTGCCTTGCTGGTCACCTCAGTTGCCTTGATCGACGTCACCGTCGCGCTCGTCCGTTGTCTGAACGTGCTCATTCCGTAGCTGTCGTCCCTGAGGGGCGCGTCCTGCGGCCGGGGGGATGTCGGTCGCACATCTTGTGCGATGTCATGTCCTGGGCCAGACTTCCGAATCACGAACACGCATGCACGTTGCGTGAGCGTCCTTCCACCTGACCTGGGCGGGCCCAGTGCCACAGCACTGCGGTCCGCCCCGCGTCGTTCCGCACCTCCGCACGGTCGAGCACACCTACCCCCACAGGCGCGAACGGGCCGACGCACCAAGTCCGGCCCAGACACAGGAGATCCGGATGAAACGACCCCACCTGCCCAGCTGGCGACGCGGCCTCGCCGCTACCGCCTCCGTGGCGCTCGTCCTGACCGGCGTCGCGCTCACCGCGAGCCCGGCTCAGGCGGCGACCTCGATCACCAACGGCGGCTTCGAGAGCGGGAACCTCTCGGGCTGGACGACGGCCGGCACCACCTCGGTCACCACCAGTGGCCCGCACAGCGGCAGTTACGCGGCCCAGGTCGGCGGCACCGCCCCGACCAACGGCACGTCCTCGGTCAGCCAGTCCTTCACCGCCCCGTCAGGCAGTCCGCAACTGGGCTTCTGGTACGACGTTTTCTGCCCGGACACCGTCACCTACGACTGGGCCACCGCGACCCTGAAGGACACGACCAGCAACACCACCGCCACGGTGCTGCCCAAGACCTGTACCAGCGGCGGCGGATGGAAGCAGATCACCAGCACGCTGACGGCTGGGCACAACTACACGCTGACGCTGAGCAGCAAGGACGACAACTACCCGGGTGACCCGACCTACACCCTCTACGACGATGTCACGCTCACCGGCGGCACGACGGCCAACGACTTCTCCCTCACCGACAGCCCCGCCGCGGCGAGCGTCAGCGCGGGCGGCTCGACGACCTCGACCATCTCCACGGCGGTGACCTCCGGTTCCGCCCAGAGCGTCGCGCTCTCCGCCTCGGGCCTGCCCAGCGGCGCCAGCGCGTCCTTCAGTCCCGCCTCGGTGACCGCGGGCGGCTCGTCGACCCTGACCGTCACCACCTCCGGCAGCACCCCCGGTGGCACCTACCCGATCACCATCACCGGCACCGGTACCTCGGCCACCCACACCGCGACCTTCAGCCTGACCGTCAACGGCAGCGGACCGAGCCTGGTCCAGGTCAGCACCGATCCGTTCACCAACTCCACCAGCCAGCACGCGACCGAGCTGGAGCCGGACACCTTCGCCGTCGGCAACACCATCGTCGGTGCCTCCCAGGTCGGCCGGTTCACCGACGGCGGTGCCTCCGACACCGGCTGGGTCACCTCCACCGACGGCGGCACCACCTGGCAGCACGGCATGCTCCCGGGCATCACCACCTACCAGGGCGGCGGAAGTTGGGCCCGGGTCTCGGACCCGACGGTGGCCTACGACGCCAAGCACGGCACCTGGATGATCGCCGGCCTGGTCATCGACGCCAACGTCAACGGCGCCGGGGTCTCCGTCAGCCGCTCCGCCGACGGGCTCACCTGGCAGAACCCGGTCATCGCGGTCGGCAACGACGGCCAGGGCTACGACAAGGACTGGATCGTCTGCGACAGCACCCCGACCAGTCCGCACTACGGCAACTGCTACGTCGAGGTCGACCTCACCTCCTCCGGCAACGCGGTGATCATGGCGACCTCCACCGACGGCGGTGCCACCTGGTCCGCCCCCGCCTCGCCCGCGAGCGGCGACGCCGGACTCGGCGGCCAGCCGCTGGTCCAGCCGAACGGCAACGTCGTTGTCCCGTTCTCCACCAACGGCTCCTCTGTCCGCGCCTTCACCTCCGCGGACGGCGGTGCGAGTTGGGGCTCCTCCGTGCTCGTCTCGAACATCACCAACGCGACCGTCGCGGGTGGACTGCGCGACGGCAGCGGGCTGCCCTCCGCCGAGATCGACGCGAGCGGCAAGATCTACGTCGCCTGGCAGGACTGCCGCTTCCGCTCCGGCTGCTCGTCCAACGACATCGTCTACTCGACCTCGACCGACGGGGCCACCTGGTCGGCCGTGACCCGGGTTCCGATCGACGCGGTCACCAGCGGCGCGGACCACTTCATCCCCGGCTTCGGTGTCGACCACACCACCTCCGGCACGACCGCCAAGCTCGGGGTCTACTACTACTTCTACCCGAACGCCAACTGCACCACGGCCACCTGCCAGTTGGAGGTCGGCTTCATCTCCTCCACCAACGGCGGCACCACCTGGAGCACCCCGCAGACGGTCGCCGGACCGATGTCGCTCTCCCAGGTCGCCGGCAGCACCCAGGGCAGCATGGTCGGCGACTACATCTCCTGCTCCGTGGTGAACGGCAGGAGCGTCTCGGTCTTCGCCGTCGGCAAGACCCCCACCAACGGTCAGGCCTTCGACGAGGCCATGTACACCGTCCAGGGCGGTCTGGCCCTGCGTGCCGGGACGACGCCCGCCACGACCGGGCCCGTCCTGTCCACGGTGGGCAGCCATCGGGCGGGCTTCGGCTCACTGCCTGTCAGGAACTGACGGCCTGACAGCAGGGCGGTCGGCCCACCCTTCCCGGTGGGCCGGCCGCCCTCTGACGCCTCGGTACTTCAGCCGGTCGGTCGCGTCGGCCCGCCGAGGGTGCCGTGCACAGGGTCGACCGGGTTCTCGACGTCACCAGGTCCGGCTGTGCCGGGCGCGGCAGTCGTGGGCCGAGCGGCACCCGTGGGCGATGCCGGGAGGGCGGAGGAGGACGCTGCGGCGCGGGTGGGGGACGGGCTCGCGGCGCTCGGAGCGGCCGCAGGAGGTGACGCAGGAGGTGACGCAGCCGAGGCGGAGGGCGTGGCAGCGTCCGACGGGGCAGTGGTGGCAGCGGTGGGCACGGTGTCCGATGAGGTCGTCGGGGAGTGCGCGGCAGGACTGTGCGACGCTCCGCCGGTCGACGCGCAGCCCGCGAGCGCGACCATGACCGCCGTGCCGGCGGCGAGGGCTGCCGTGCGCCTGTTCATCTGTCGATCTCCGAACTCTGGTCAGGTCACGGGGTTGGGTGCGCCTTGGACGATACGCGCTGTCCGCTGGTTCCCCGGTGGGATCGGCGAGATGCTGCGGCCTTCGGTGCCGGGAACGGTCGGCCTCCAGCACCGGTGGGACGACCCCCTCCGGCCTAGCGGGATGCGTTCGGCGAGTGGGCCTGATGCGCCGTCCCTGGGCCCAGCGCGGTGCGGTGGGCGGAGGGTGTGGTGCCGTAGTGGGCCAGGAAGGCCTGGCGCAGCGTTTCGGTGGAGCGGAACCCGCAGCGCCGGGCGACCGCGGTCAGCGGCAGCGCGGTGCTCGTCAGCAGGGTGGCGGCGGCCTCGGTGCGGGCGGTGCGGATGTAGCGGGCGGGCGGTTCACCGAGCTGGTCGAGGAAGAGGCGTGACAGGTGCCGCTCGCTGACGTCGTTGCGGGCGGCGAGGGCGGCGGTGGAGAGGTCGGCGTCCAGGTGGCTGGTGATGTACCGCACCACCTGGCGCAGCAGCCGGTGGGCGGGCGGGGCGTCCTTCACATAGGGCGACAACTGGGCCTGGTTGCCCGGTCGTTGCATGTAGGTGACCAGCCAGCGGGCGACCGAGCGGGCCAGATCGGGCCCGTGGTCGTCCTCGACCAGGGCCAGCGTCAGGTCGAGGGCGCTGGTCACCCCGGCCGAGGTGCAGACCTCGCCGTCGATGACGTACAGCGGGCGCGGGTCCACCGTGACCTCCGGGTGCCGGTCGGCGAGCTTGCGGGCGTACGCCCAGTGGGTGGTGGCCCGCCGCCCGTCGAGCAGGCCGGCCGCGGCCAGCACGCTCGCCCCGGTGCACACCGAGGCCACCCGGCGGCTCATTGGCGCCAGCCGGCGCACCTGCTCCAGCAGCGAGGGGTCGGCGGCCGCGTCGAGGTGGCCGGGGCCGCCGGCGATCACCAGGGTGTCGAGCGGGCCGCGGAGCTTCTCGACCGCGGCCTGACTCACCAGCGCCAGCCCGCCGGCCGAACGCACCGGGCGGGCCTGTGCGGAGGCCAGCCGGATTCGGTAACCGGGGTCCGCGCCGAGTCGGTTGGCGGCGTCCAGGGTGTCGCTGACGCAGGCGATGTCGAGGAGTTCGCACTGGTCGTAACCGATGATCACGACCTGTCGGGTGGGGGCTGTCATGGCGCGCAGCCTACGCCGGCCGGTCTGACAGACAGGGATCGCAGGATTTCGGACACAGTGCCCGGGTACGGCCCGGGGCGGCGCGCGGCGTGGGCGACGGTGAGTCGGGCAGCCGAACAGGCCGCCGGACCCCGAAAAGCCGTATCACCACACCAGGAGCCGAACCCATGTCCCAGAGCCTGACCGGAGCGACCGCGGGCCCCGCGACCCCGATCCGGACCATCGCCTTCGTCACCTACCCGGGCATCACCCTGCTCGACCTGGCGGGCCCGCTGCAGGTCTGCTCCGCGCTGCAGGACCTGTCGCAGGACTTCCGCACCGTGGTGCTCGGCGAGCGGATCGAGCCGATGCGCACCGACACCCCGCTCGCGGTGCTGCCGAGCCACACCTTCGACGAGGTTCCCGAGCCGTTCGCGCTGGTGGTCCCCGGAGGCCTCGCGCCGACGCTCACGGCGCTGGCCGACGGGCACCTGCTGGACCGCCTGCGTCAGGCCGCGAGCCAGGCCCACCTGGTCGGCTCGGTCTGCACCGGCTCACTGCTACTGGGCGCCGCCGGCCTGTTGGAGGGCCGCCGAGCCACCACCCACTGGTGGTACCGCGACCTCCTGACCCGCTTCGGTGCGACGCCGGTGGCGGAACGCTGGGTCGAGGACGGCCGCTACGTCACCGCCGCCGGCGTCTCGGCCGGCATCGACATGGCGCTCCAGCTCGTCGCCCGGGTAGCCGGCGAGGAGACGGCGCGCGAGATCCAGCTGCTCATCGAGTACGACCCGCAGCCGCCGTTCGGCCCGATCGACTGGGCCGGCACGGACGTTGAGCGCTACCAGCCGCTCGCCCAGCAGGTGCTCGCAGACGCCCTGGCCGACCACCCGGAGCTGCTCGCCCGCCTCGCGGGCTGAGCGGACGGCGTCCCCGGCCCACCCAGTACCTTCGATCAACCCGCCTCGGCACGAGGCCTTGTCCCAGGAGGGACGGACTCCATGCTCCGTACGACCAGAGCCCGCTACCAGTACGCCATGGGGTCCGTCCTGCTGCTGGGCGGCCTCGCGCTGAGCGCGTGCTCGGGCGACGAGAAGTGCTCCGACCGGTGGCGTGCGAGCAGCGCCTCGTAGCGGCGCAGCACGTCCTCGCGGTCGGCCGGCTCCGGTACGGACGCCTCGCAGCAGCGCCAGATCATCGTGCCCTGGTCCATCAGGACCTGACGCCGACGCGGGATCGCAGTCTGCTCCATGACGCGGCACAGGGCGTCGAGTTGACGGATCATCACGGCCGGCATGCCGGCCGAGCACTGGCGGATCTTCTCGAAGGCGCGCTGGACCAGGCGGTCGTAGTCGGCTTGGTAGGTCAGGACGCGGATCCGGTCGGCGCGGTCGCGGTGGACGCGCTGCGGGTGCCAGCCGTGGGTGATCCGGCAGAGGCAGTCGCTCAGCCAGTCGATGCAGGTCAGCGCGGTGAAGGTGTCGTTGACGGCGGGGGAGAGGGCGCGGATGGCGATCTCCACCAGCTGGTCGAAGCCGAAGGACACGTCCTGGGTCAAGGTGCGGTACGGCCCGGTCACCTGCACCCGCGCGAGCTGCGCAGCCAGCCGGGGCGCGGCCGTGGGCGGCCAGACCACGGCCAGCGGCTGCCCCTGTACCAGGAAGTGGCCCGGACGGTAGGGCAGATGGAGCACCGCGTCGGCGGCCTCGGCGAGGCGGACCAGCTCGTTGTGCTTCAGGAACTGCAGGTAGCCGGTGGCCGGAGTCGGTATCACCGTCCCCGACTCGTCGACCGAGCGCAGCAGGTCGACGGCCGTGGGTCCGCAGTCGGCGCCGGTCGGCGGCTCCTGGTCGGCGCCGCTCTGCGCCTCGATCGCCCGGGCCAGGTCGTCGGCGATGACCGCGATGACCTGCGGCAGCTGGATCATGGTGGCGATGTGGTGGATGAAGTAGATCAGCAGCCCGAGGTCGACCAGGGTGGAGGCGAGCGTGACGGTGATCGACAGGTGCGGCACGAAATCGCCGTGCGGACCGGGGCTTATCGCGGCCAGGACCAGCACTGTGTAGAAGAAGGTGGCCACGAAGGTTCCCAGCGTCAGCTGGGTGCCCCGGTCGCGTATGAAGGTGCGCAGCATCCGCGGACCGAACTGGGTGGAGGCCAGGGTCAGCGCCACGATGGTGATCGAGAAGACCAGCCCGACCACCGTGATGAGCGCGGCGGCGATGGTCGTGAGGATCTGCCGGGCACCGTCGGCCGTCCCGCTCAGCACCCAGTCGGCGAAGGAGAACCGGCCATCGTAGGCGAACCGGTCCAGTGTGATGGTGCCCGCGAAGAGCAACGCGAAGAGCAGCGCCTCGACCGCCGGCACCAGCCAGAGGTTGGTGCGCAGCCGCTCGCGACGCCAGGAAGACCCACTGAAGGAGGTGTTCTGACGAACTGTCGAGAACGGAGTGACGGGCACGGGTGAAGCTCCTCTGGGCAGGACGTCGTCCACTGCCGACCAGGCTTCCCGGCGCACCGTCCACCGAGCCTACCCGAGCTACTGTCAAGTCTGCACTGCGGTCGCCGACTTGACCGGCACCACGGCCGTGACGTGGTCGGGTGCATGGGTTTCGTCAAATCGGCTTGGCGGGACAGGGGAACGTCGGCCTCCGTGAGTAGTGTCCGGACGCAGTCAGGTGTTTCGTATGTGTGAACTGGGTGCCTACCTCTCGCCGTTGACAAGGGGATCATCGTGAAGACCTCGCACCTGCGCGCAGCACAGTCCGTACCCTCCACCCAGCCCGTCGGTCCGGTGGCCGCTGAGGCCGCCGACCTGTTGCGACAGCTCGTCGCGGAAGGGCACCTCTCGGCCGAGGCCGCTGAGCAGCGGACCAGGGAGATCGCGGCCGAACTGGCCGCCACGGGCGGCTACCGGCAGAGCGACCAGGAGCTCCTGCAGGGCGCCCGGATCGCCTGGCGCAACAACCCGCAGTGCATCGGCAAGTTCTACTGGAAGGGGTTGGAGGTCTGGGACTGCCGCGAAGTCGGTGTCGGCGGCTGCGACGAGAGCGGCCTGTTCGAGGTGCTGGTCGAGCACCTGCGGCTGGCCTGGAACGGTGGGAAGGTCCGCCTGCTGCTGACCGTCTTCACGCCGACTGAGCCCGGCATGCCGGGTGGTCCGCGGGTGTGGAACGGGCAGCTCATCCGCTACGCCGGCTACCGGCAGCACGACGGGTCGGTGGTGGGCGATCCCGGGACGGTGGAGCTCACCGAGGCCGTCCAGCGGATGGGGTGGCGCGGGCAGGGCACCGAGTACGACGTGCTGCCGCTGGTGGTGCAGTGGCCCGGAGGTGAGCCCAGGTGGTTCGAGCTGCCGTCGGATGCCGTGCCCGAGGTGCGGATCAGCCACCCGGAGTACCCGTGGTTCGAAGCGCTCGGACTGCGCTGGCACGCCTTTCCGACGATCTCCGACCAGGTTCTCGAACTGGGCGGCCTGCGCTACACGTTGGCGCCGTTCAGTGCCTGGTACACCTGTGCCGAGATCGGTGCCCGAAACCTGTCCGACACCAATCGCTACGACAAACTCCCGGCGGTGGCCCGGGGGATGGGCCTGGACACCACCCGGGACCGCACGCTGTGGCGGGACCGCGCGCTGCTGGAGCTCACCGCGGCCGTGCTGCACTCCTACGACCAAGCCGGCGTGTCGATCATCGACCACCACTTCGCCACCAAGCAGTTCGTCCGGCACGAGGAGCGCGAGCATAAGCACGGCCGCGGCTGCCCGGCCGACTGGTCCGCGATCGTGCCTGCTACCAGCGGGTCGACCACGCCGGTCTGGCAGCGCCGCTACGAGCCGACCCGAGTGCACCCCAACTTCGCACCACAGCCGACACTTTGGCCGTCCGGCACGGACGGCTGAGCGGCGCCGCTCAGCGGCAGGCCAACACGCTACGCCACCCTGACCCATCGCAGACTCATTGCGGCAGTGCCCCTGCCGTTGCCACAAGGCAGGGCGTTATGACCCCGTCAGGAACGGGCCCAGGAGCGCCAGGAGATCGTCAGGAATCCACAGCTCCCGGGCACCGCCGCATAGCGTCGGCCGCGAGAAGGGTTCCGCCCCGCTTGTGGAAGGACGAGGGTGGAATCCAGCCGATGGCCCTTCTCAACTCGGTGGTCCACACCGGGTCCGCATCGGCGGCCAGTGTTGAGGGAGGGGGCGCGGCGACGGGTGAAAGCCGCGCCGCGCCCCCGGCACACTCCACTCAGGCTGCTTTCACCGGCTGGCGCATGGTGTCTAGTGCCGCCCCGGCCTGCTCGGCCAGGGTGACCGCGACCAGGCGAGCCTGCCGGGACGGCTTGGTGCCCGGGGTGGGCTCGAGCATGAACCGGCCGATGTACCGGCCGCCGCCCACGAGACGCAGTTCCACGTCCTCCTCGGGCAGTCCGAGCAGGTCTGCGTCCCAGCTGCGCTGCCCGGTCAGGACCGAGCCGTCGTGTTCCAGGCGCGGCGGGTGGCCGAGCAGGGAGCCGTACTCGAAGCGGCAGCCGCGCAGTTGGAGCAGGTCGATCAGCTCGTCGCGGACGTGGTCCACGACGGTGAGCGCGGAGTTCGCCGAGCGGGCGAGCACCGCGGTGTCGTGGATCCGAGCCAGGTAGCCGGCGTCGGTGATCGCGACCACCTTGAAGCGGCGGGCGCGGGCGGCCAGTTGGGAGACCGCGAGGCCGACGGCGAGCAACAGGACAGCGGTCGCCAGATCGGCCGACTTGCTGATGGCGAACTGCTCGTACGGACGGGTGAAGAAGAAGTCGAACCACACGGCGGCGCCCACCGCGGCGAGAGCACCGGCCGTCCGGTGCCCGAGCGCGGCCACCGCGACCACCACCGCGACCAGCAGCAGCGCCACATTGGTGTTGGCCAGGCTGCCACGGAACGGCAGCAGCACCGCGCACAGGACGATCGGGGCTGCCACGGCCGCGAGCAGGGCGAGCGGTCCCCGGGCGGAGAGCCGGTTGAGAATTCGGCGCATCGCGCACCTCCTGATCTCCGGTGTAGCAGGCTCACCCCGCCCCGGAACCGGTAGCCGCGCAGCATTGACGGGATCCTTGCGTGAGACGGGCCTCAGACGGCCGCCCCGACGCAGGAGGCGACTTTCTCGGGCACCGGTACGAAGCCTGCCGCCTCGGCGAGTGCGCGGCTCGGCTCGGCTCGTTGGAGTGCGCTGCGGTCCGGGCGGGGGTCCGCCACCGGTGCCGGATCGCGGTGGCGATCGCCTGGTGCTAGCGACGCGTCAAGATCACGCCTGGCCACGCGAAGAACGCGTCAGGAACGGTCATGGCCGGTGATCGCCCGCATAGCGTCAGCTCTCGAGAGGCTCGGGATCGCTCCGTGGGGGAGTCCAACCGGTGCCATCCACCAGTGGCGACGCCCAGGGGCCGGCACTGGCAGCCAGGTGACGGGGAGCGCGCGGCACATGAGAGAGCGGGTACCGGCCGGAACGGTCGAACCGGGGAAGACGAACCCGTCGGGGGAGACGGGCCCAGGTTCGACCGAGCCGCAGCCGGTACCCGCGCCGCACGCTCGCACTCCCGTGCGCCGAGGGAAAGGTGTGCGGGGCCTGGCATGGCGGCCGGGCCCCGCACGCTGGTCGGCGCCGCCGGCCCGTTCCTGGTGGACCACGCCGCGCCTGGTGCGCGGCCTCAGCGCGCTCTGCGTCGCCGTCCGGCCGGGCGCGGCGGCCGTCAGTGCCACCGTGCTGGGCGGAGCCCGGCAGGGCATCGACGACATCGGCCACCGGGCCGCGCCCCAGGGCCGTCCGCAGCGCCGACCTGTACTTCGCGCTCAGCGACATGGACGCCCGCGCTGACGTGAGCGCACCGCGCCCTCGCGCCGGGCGCGGCGGCCGGGCCGCGCTCGCGCTGTCGTACCGTCCGCTGGGCGACTACCTGGCGCACCTGCTGACCAGCCGGAGGCATCTGCGGTTCGAGCGCGGTGCCTACCGGCTGATCGGCGTCCACGGTGACTACGACCAGACATGGACGGCGTACCTGCGCAGTGTGCTCGCTTTCTCGGCCGTCTCGGTGCTCTTCCTCTACGCGTTCCAGCGCCTGCAGAACCCCCTCTGGCTCTGCCTCGGCTTCCCCGCAGTGAGCCCGGCGACGGCGTGAACACCGCCGCCTCCTTCGTCACCAACACCAACTGGCAGTCCTACTCGGGCTGTCGACCATGGGCCACCTGGTGCAGATGGCCGGTCTGGCGGTGCAGAACTTCCTGTCCGCCGCAGTGGGCATCGCGGTGGTGGCAGCGCTGATCCGCGGCTTCCACCGCAACCGAACCGATCAGGTCGGCAACTTCCGCAAGGGCGCGGCCGGCTCGGTCGTCGCCTGGGTGGAGGCGAACGGCGGCCGGGCCGGCGAGGAGAGCGGCCGCCTGGTCGAGGAAATCTCCTCGGCGGGCGGCACTCCGCTCGTGGTGGCGGTCCAGCACACGGCCGAGCCGGCACGGGTGTTGGGGGTCGTCAACCTGAAGGACGTGGTCAAGCACGGCATCCGGGAGCGG
The DNA here is from genome assembly GCF_029892145.1 of Kitasatospora sp. GP30. Taxonomy (NCBI): domain Bacteria; kingdom Bacillati; phylum Actinomycetota; class Actinomycetes; order Kitasatosporales; family Streptomycetaceae; genus Kitasatospora; species Kitasatospora sp. GP30. Next base: position 61,984 of record NZ_JARZAH010000006.1, on the reverse strand, counting down.
TTCGAGGACCTGCGGACGATGGGCATCAGGACCGTGATGATCACCGGTGACAACCCGCTGACCGCCAGGGCGATCGCCGACGAGGCAGGAGTGGACGACTTCCTCGCCGAGGCCGCACCGGAGGACAAGATGGCCCTGATCCGCCAGGAGCAGGGCGGCGGGAAGCTGGTCGCGATGACCGGCGACGGAACGAACGACGCGCCGGCCCTGGCCCAGGCCGATGTCGGGGTGGCGATGAACACCGGCACCTCGGCCGCCAAGGAGGCCGGGAACATGGTGGACCTGGACTCCAACCCCACCAAGCTGATCGAGATCGTCGAGATCGGCAAGCAACTGCTGATCACCCGCGGCGCGTTGACCACCTTCTCGATCGCCAACGACGTCGCCAAGTACTTCGCGATCATCCCCGCGATGTTCGCGAGCGTCTACCCGGGCCTGCACCACCTCAACATCATGGGACTGCACAGCCCGAAGTCCGCGATCACCTCGGCGATCGTCTTCAACGCGCTGATCATCATCGGCCTCATCCCGCTGGCCCTGCGCGGCGTGCGCTACAAGCCGTCCTCGGCCTCCGCGCTGCTGCGCCGCAACCTCGGCGTGTACGGGGTCGGCGGCCTGAGCCTGCCGTTCCTCGGGATCAAACTCATCGACCTGGTCGTCCAGTTCGTCCCCGGCCTGCACTGAGCCAGCCCTGAGCCCGCACCGAGCCCGCACCGACCGAAGGAGACCGCCGTGGCACGCCCCCTGCCGACGCTGGCCTCGGGCGCCTCAAACCTCGGCCCCAACGACGGCAGCCTGACTCAGACGGTTCACGACCGCCGCGCCTCGGCCGCCGCCTTCGACGGCGTTCCCGCCGGCCAGGTGCCCCCGGACGCGCTCACCGCGAGCGGCTCCGGCCTCGACCGGACATCTCGCCCGCCTACGCCTATGAGCAGGTCGACCGGGTCGCCAAGGCACGGGGTCTGGATACTGCGGCGGTCCACCAGCTGATCGAGGAGCACATCAAGGGCCGCCCGCTCGGCTTCCTCGGCCAACCCCGGGTGGACGTGGTCACGCTCAACCTCGCCCTCGCCCGGCTCGGCTGACATCGGACCCGCTCCGGCCCAGGAGCTGTGTGGTGACGCAGCCGTCCGAGGCCCGGACCGGACGGGGCCGGTTCAAGATCTACCTCGGAGCCGCCCCGGGCATGGGCAAGAGCTACCGCATGCTCGACGAGGGCCTGCCATCGACGTCCACCTGGTCACCCGCGAGGCATCCGGACGGCGCCGACGCGCATCCGTAGCCGTTGCGGCGGGGAGCTGCCGGCGACAAAGCAGCAACAACGGGCTGCGGCTGAGCGGGCCTCATCAGCTGAGGCCGCGTCAATATCGCATCAGGGCCCGAGCGTTGATCGTTGGGATCCCGTCAAGAGCGGGTGAACCGGACCGGAAGTCAGATGAGCTGGACGGGTGCCGACCCCTCCACTGCCCGACGTCCCCGGTCCCACCGGCGGTTACCGCAACGCCCCCACCGGGGACCCGCCGTACAACGGGTCGACACCACCGGCGCTGCCGACACTCGACGGCACTCTGGTGGTCGACTTCGCCCAGGTCGGCAAGGCCGGGATCGACGCCGGCAACGCGGCCGACACCATGGCCGCCGCATGGACGACTCTGAGCTCCGCCGCCCTGTTCGGCGCGGCGCCCTGGGGTGACGACCCCGCCCTGGGCCAGGGCTTCGACCAGGTCTTCGCCCAGCCGCGCGATGATCTGCTGAAGGCCGTGCAGGCGCTGCCGGACACCCTGCGGAAGTTCGCCGAAGCCCTCGGCGCCGCCCACAGCACCCTCGAGAACGGCGACGAGAAGACCAGTGAACTCGCCCAGTCGTTCCCGCCTCCCGGTACTGGAGGCGCGTGATGGCGGTCGACGCCCCCAACGCCTCGCTACCGGACGACCTGCAGAACCTGCTGATGATCCTGGTGGGCAACAAGTGGCCCACCGGGAACGAGACCGCGCTGCGGGCCGAGGCGGACGCCTGGACCGAGACGGCGAAGTTGATCCGCGACTCGGTCCGGGACTTGACGGACGCCAAGTCCCGGCTCGACCAGGGCTTGAGCGGCAGCACCAAGGACGCCGTCGACACCTATCTGGCCAAGCTCGCCACCACCGACGACGCCGCGCTGCCGCTCATCGCGCAGTGCTGCGACGCCGCCGCCGACGCGCTGAACAACATGGCGAACGAGATCGAGACCCTGCGCATCGAGATCATCGGCGCGCTGGTGGTCCTCGCCATCCAACTGGCCATCGACGCAGCGATGTTCCTCTTCGGCGGAGCGGAGGCGGCGCCCGTGGAGATCGCCTTCACCAGGGCCATGGTGTGGGCGTTCCTGCGCAAAGCGCTGATCAGCGCGGTGACCCGGGTCAGCGAGTCGGTGCTGGCCCAGGTCGGCTTCGACCTGCTGGCCCAGGTGATCGAGCTGGGTCAGCACCATCGCAAGTCGATCGACGGCGGTGAGCTGGGCACCGCCGCCATCAACGGTGCGATCGGTGGCGCTGTCGGCGTCGGCGCCGGGTGGCTCGGCAAGGGCCTCTCCAAGGGCCTGGGCAAGGGCCTCGGGAAGGGCTTCACCTCGCTGACCGGCCATGAGCCCGGCAGGCTCACCAAGGGCGCGGCCGATCTGGTCTGGAACACCGGCTACGGGGCCCTGACCGGGATGGCCGAAGGCGCGGCGCAGGACGCGGCCTTCGGGCTGTCGGGCGACTATGTGTCCGGCGCGGCCAACGGCGCGTTCGCCGGGGCATGGGGTGCGCGACACGGGGCGATGAACCCCGGGAACAAGTTCTCCATCTCGCCGGCGGACCACATCGAGGGCTGGCTGAACGGCAAGCTGGAGGGGCCGCGCCCACCGGGCGGCGGCTCGTCGGGCGGTGGCTCGTCGGGCGGTGGCTCGTCGGAGATCGAGCTCGGGCCGGTCGGGGATCTGCCCCATGAGCTGCCGCCACTGCCACCGCTGGATACGGACCTCTCGAGCCTGTCCCATGAGATGGGCCACTTTCCCGCCCCCATCGGCGACTTCAGAGCGACGCACGGCGAGGCCTCGACTCCGCCATCCCAGTCCCACGCCCCGAACGACACCTCCACCCGACCGCCCGTCCCCACCAGGCCGCTCCCACCGCTACCGACCGAGCACGCCCCACCGACATCCGGTGGCCCTCCCGTGCTGCCACCCCCGGAGCTCGGGCCGGACCTGCCGACGCATCCGGTCGACCCGACACCACCGCCGAGTCCACACCCGCCTCCGCAGACCGTCTCGGACTCCATCCTGGCGACTCTCAACCCAGCTCTGCACACGAGCTCCTGAGCCGGCTGCTCCGACAGGTAGGGGGAGTCTCAGACGGCAGCCTCCTCGATCAGTTGGACTTCTGCGCTCGACACTTCCGTACCGGCAGCGCGGCGACACCGGCCGAAGGAGGCGGCCGGCAGTAGGTGATGCCCCGTCAGGCATTCTGCGGTGGCGACCACGACTGAGCTCGTCACGCAGGAGCGCTTGCATGGGGCCGGCCTCGTGCAGCGCCTTGGCAAGCTGCAGGGCGAGCCGGGTGCCCCGGACCTCGTAGATGGACGTGCGTTCGGTCTCCGGGGTCTGTGCCAGCTGGCGTGCATCCGGACTGTCCGGCGGGGCGGGCTGGCACTGCGGGATACGGTCGGGCTGCCCAGACGCCAGCCATAAGTTCGCCGTTCAGCTGTGGACGTCCCCGTTGCCGCTCAGAACCACGGCATGCCCTTCGCATCCCGCACGGGCCACCAAGAGCCCGTGCGGTCAGTGACGTTCAGCCCCAGTGGCAAGATCCTGGCCGGCGGCAGCGACGATCGCACCGTCCACCGGTGGGAGGTGGCGACCCACAGCGCCGTCACGACACGCTCGGGCCGCCGCGCACCCGTGACGTCGGTGGCGTTCAGCCGCGACGGCAAGCTGCTCGCCAGCGGCAGCCAGGACAAGACCGTCCCCCTCTGGAGCGCTTGACACTGCCGCACATTTCATCGGAGAGCCGCCGACCGGCGAGTGCGACGTCGCCGCATCCCCTACGGCTACGACATCACCGGCGGTTCACATCTATTTCATGTCCTGCCTGAAAGTGCAGATCGCATCGGCGTCCGTCGAAAAGGGCTGTCAGGGGAGGCTCGCCTTCGGTTATGGTCTGGGATTCATGAGGCCGTTCGGTTTTCGGACCGAAATGCTGAATTTCGATGATGGTGCGGGCACTTCTTGTTTTGCCCGCAATCCCGGGAATGGAGTCAGTAATGAAGATGATCAAGGCGCTCGTCAAGAAGTTCAAGCAGGACGAGGACCTCGCCAACCACGCGTGGATCCTGCACGTGATCTGATGCACCGCCGTCGGCGGAGGACGCGGCCGTGCCGCTGCCTCCGCCGATGTTGCAGAGTGCCTGTCGCCCTGCCCGGCCCTGGCGGCCACGATCGTGTCGGATTCCGCCGCGGACCGGGCCGCGGCGCGCAGCGGCGGTCCTGCCCGTTCCATGCCCGGATTTCTCCGCCTGTCGCGGGGAATGTATTCATCGCCGTTCCAGTGGAGGCGGAATTCTCGTGGAAGAAATGGCGCCGGCGGCGGTGCGCGACCATTCCATCGTGTACGCCCCGCGGATTCAGGACCTGCTGGCCCGGGGGGAGAAGGTATTCCGGATCGACGCGACCACGGTCGGCGTCTCCGACTGCCACCTGATCGCCGAGATCGTCGCGGCGCGTCCTGTGCTGGCAACGGAGCGCTCGGTCTACAAGCCCGCCGCAGGAGCCGACATCCACCACGACACTGCGACACGGACGATCCGCGCGCTGGGGCAGGACGTCATGGCGGGCATCCGGACTCCGCCGCCCCCGGCGCGCGGGCTGTCCGGCGCCTGGCCCTACGCGGCCACCTCCTACCTGCGCCAGTGGCTCTTCTCGTCCGACCCCCTGCCGGTCTCCCTGCTGTCGAAACGCGGCGTCACGCGCTCCGACATGCTCTCCCGGATCGTCGACCGCGCCGTCACCGGATGGCCGGGATCCCCTGCCGAGGGCAAGGGCACCGCGCTGGCCGAGCAGATCCGCGTCGCTTCCGGCACCCAGGACAGAAGGCAGGCCATCGCGCTGTACCGGCGAGCGACGGCCACCCTCTGCGACGGCGTGGCCGCACTGGCCGGCAACGCGCTGTGGCTCATGGGGCCGGCGCGGGAACACGAGGAACCCCGCGCAGACCTCACCGCGGTCCTGTGGGAGACGCTGCGGCTGCTCCCACCCGCCTGGATGCTGTTCCGCATGGGCGGGGACGCGTACACCGGACTGCACCCCGAGATCCGTCCCGAGGACCGCGTCGCGCTTCTCCCACTCCTGATGCACCGCCACCCGGACTACTGGTCCGACCCGCTGGAGTTCCGGCCCGAGCGGTGGGCCGGGGTGGCGGACCCGGAGAACACGCCCGCGTTCATGCCGTTCGGGTTCGACGGTGCCCGCTGCTGGGCCAAGCACCTGGTCGTGCCCCTGGCCGAGCGCCTACTGACCGCGGCCTTCGACCATCGACTCGCCATTCGCAGCCCGCGGGACGAGACGCACGTCCCTCTGCGCTCCCTGCTCTCCGTGCGGTTCGTCGCGGAAACCGGCGCATGACCCGGCGTCGGGCCCTTGCCACGCCCGCCGTTGCTCCGCCCGCCGTTGCTCCGCCCGCCGTTCGACGAGGGCAGGGTGACCACCACGCAGAACCCCTCCCGGCACGGAGCCCGCACACGCCCCCGTTCCGGGCGGGCGCTGCCGGCCGCGAGCACCGAACACCCTGACACCACGGGAAACACCATGGAATCGCCCACGCTGGCCGACTGGGTCGGCGACGTCAAGAGCTTCACCGGCAGCCAGTGGCAGCGCAAGCCCGCGGTCTTCACACCGCAGACACTCGCCTCGCCGTTCGACCTCGACGAGTTGGACGCCGCCTTCGACGGAGGCCTGCTGCGCACCCCCTACCTGGAGATGGTCCGCTCCAACAAGGTCACCGTCCCGCCCGATGCCTACACCACGCCGCGCGTGGTCAACGGCACAACGCACCACGGCTTCGCCGACCGCGCGAAGGTCGTCGCACTCCTGCGCGCCGGGGCGACGCTGCTCCTGCGATGCGTCGACCAGTGGCACCGCCCGACGGGCGATCTGCTGGCGCGGTTGTCCGACGAGCTCGACCGGCGCGTGGAGGCGTTCTTCTTCGTCACGCCCGCCGGCGGTCAGGGCCTCGCGGTGCACCGTGACGACGCCGACGTGTTCGTCCTCCAGGTGGCCGGGCGCAAGACCTGGTACGTCCATGACGCGCCGACGGTGGCGGACTGGTCGCCGGGAGAGCTCCCGGACGACGAGCACTCCCCGCGGCTCCTGCACAGCGTCCTTGAGCCCGGCAGCGTGCTCTACATCCCGCGCGGCTTCGCGCACCGTGCGGTGGGCGCCGCCGGACTGTCCGCCCACCTGTCGCTGACGATCCGCGACATCTCCCTGCAGGACCTGCGGACGGCCCTGGAGCAGCGGTTGTCCGAAGGGCTGGACCTCCCGGCGCGCCCGCTGGGCGAGGCCGCGATCGCCGACGCCTGCGCCACGTTGCTCAGCCACGTCCGGGCGGAGCTCGACACGATCGAGCCAGCGGACCTGCGACTCGCCACCCGGGCCACGCAGGCGCGGCGACCGGCCGCGACGACGCGGGCGGAGACATTCGCCGAGACGGCCCGGAACTGGGAGCCCGGTGGACCCGGCGCCAGGCGCACCGGGGTGGCGTCCGTCAGCCGCACCTGGCGCAGGCTGCGCGACGCGGCACGCGCCGGGGGCTGACACACAGCCACAGCGACAAGCCCGCCCAGGTGAACCGCTGGCGCTGCTGACCAAGCTCGGCGTCATCCCGCACGCCCCACAACTACGGGACGCCGGCCGCCTGCTGGAAGGCGAGATCCCGGCCGCCGCGCTGCACGGGCTCCAACAGCGGCTCCCTGGGCTGCCCCTGGGCGAAGGCGTACTCGAACTGCGTCTCCGCGTACGGGTGCTGAACGCAAGGCCTGGATCGCTGCGGTCGGATCGCTCGGCGCTCGTCTCCGCGCTTGTCTCCCGCGTTCGTTGCCGCTGGCACCACCGTCATCTGCAGCCCCTACCCGATCCACCGCCGCCCTGACCTGTACCCGGCCCGCTTCGATCCCGGGCGGCGGGACGACGACATGCCCTCACCGTCTGACTCCGCATACATCCCGTTCGGCACAGGCCCCCGCTAATGTATCGGCGACACCTTCGGAACGGCCGAAGCCGTACTCGCGGTCGCCACTATCGCGGCCGGCTGGAGCCTGCAGCCCACCTCCCCGGCAGAAGTCCGCCCTGCACTCGCCGGCACATCCGGCCCGCGCAGCTTGCGCATGCGGGCCTTGTCCCGGGTCTCAGCACCCCCGCTACTGGCCGACGAGATGCCTCCAACGATGTCTGACCCGCTCCGGACACCAGGTCGCCAGGTGCGCTCCGCTGTGGACGGACAGCCGGGTTAGACCTCAGTACCACCTCACGCCCCTGCCGCTGAGCGCGTCGTTGGCCCTGCCCCAGAGGTCCTGTCCGGTCCGGAACCGGTGGCAGGTTCCGGACCGGACGAGGCGCCGAATCGGCTGCTGAGCACCAGGCGCTGGAGGGGGAGCTGCGGTTCCGGCCTTCGCGGGCACTTGCGGAATCGGCGCCCGAGACCAAGGCCCGCTGCTCGCGGCGGGTCAATTCACGCTCTATCAGCACACGCTGCGGCTGCATCGCGCAACCCCCGACAGGCCCGCTCCCCAGGGACGGCTATCCGTTCCCGACGGGGGCGACGGCCGCCGCGCCTCCCACGAGCGCCGCATCGACCATTGCGGGCGCGATTACGCGCGTCGCGGGCACGAGGTCGCTGCCGTGCTCGAACAGCGTCTGGCGAGACCGCTGACCCCGGCCGGGCTGCGGCTGGGGGATGCACCCGGCGTTCGTAGCGGAGCGCCTGGCCCGTCTGCAGGTGATGCTGGCGAGCGACGGCGAGTGGTGACTGGGGGCACCCCGCCGTTGGGCTCGGTCACCGGCCGTGGGCCTGTCGGGTGGCAGCGGTCAGCCAGGTCAGGTACCACTCGCGGAAGCCAAGCCGCTCGTGGGGGGTACGGGCAAGCGATTGGAGAGGGCCGTCCGCTGCTCCGAGGTCCACCCACACCGTGCCGCGCTCAGGGCCGGTCACCACGAACCAGTCGAAGTAGCCGCATCCTTCGTGGCTCAGGCAGACCGCGCCTGCGGTCAACGTCGCGCTGAGCGCCTCCCACTCGTCGTCCCAGGCACGGAACGCCACGCGGAACGCGGGCTCGTCGGGGAAAGCGCTCTCGACCGGTTCGCGAGCGTCGTACGCCGCGCGCAGGCGGGCTTGTTCTGCAGGGGAGGGGAACGGCTGGGGCAGCAGAGAGTTGTCACTGCGTACCCCCCGGCCCTCGTTCCAGGCCCAGCCGCGTTCGTCGCGCTGCAGTGGATACAGACCGTAGTGCGGACCGGCCCCGCCTGCGCCCACCTCGAGTAGGAAGCTGCGGTAGTCCGCAGGGAGGCCGACACCGAACTCCTGCTCGGCTTCCGCCACTTCGACCTCGCTCAACGGCGGCAGCAACTCGAAGCGGTGCCCGCGCGCGCCGAACACCTGAGCCGCGTTCGGGGCCTCGCGCAGTGCCAGGACCCGCTCGCGGACGCCGGACCAGGTCGTGGGGTTCATGCCGCTGCTCCACTTCGTCGTACGCCGGCACAGCCCACCAACGAGCCGCCGTCGGCCAGGAAGAGCGCGAAGTGCCAGCAGCGGTCGGGGCTGTCGATGGCCTCCAATCGCACCGGGCGTTCGCCGAGCGCCCGCAGCGCCGACACGCTCTCCGGGAGCCCGATGGTCTCGATGTCGTTCGCGCGCGTGTGTTCGATCCTGACGGTGTACACGCCGGCATGCTGGTCGGCGGGCCGCACCCGGAGCCCATCCAGCGTCAGCCACATGTGCAGCAGTTCCAGCGCGTCGGAGGGCCCGCGCGCGTGCAACCACGAGCACGCCACACGGTCCAGTCGCCGACCGACCAGGTCCCCCGGGATCACCATGCGCGTGATCGTGTCAGGCGGGTGCGCGGACGGGCAATGGGATTGATGCGCCTACAGCTGGTCGCGTCGGCGGGTCAGGTAGGCCGTCTCGGCGGTGTTGCCTGCCAGCGCGATCGCCCGGTCGTACGCCGCCCGCGACTCCTCGCTGCGGCCCAGTCGGCGCAGCAGGTCGGCGCGGGTGGCATGGAAGGCGTGGTAGCCGGCCAGCGGCAGACCATCGATGTCCGCCAGCGCGACGTCCGGGCCGTCGAGCTCGGCGAGCGCGATCCCCCGGTTGAGGCGGACGATCGGCGAGGGGTCGAGCCGGGCCAACTGGTCGTAGAGCGCGACGACCTGCGACCAGTCGGTGTCGCGGACGCCAGGAGCGTCGGTGTGGACGGCGTTGATCGCGGCGAGGATCTGGTAGCGCCCCGGCGCCTCGCCGGAGGCCAGGCGTGCGCGGACCAGGGCGTGCCCCTCGGCGATCAGCTCCCGGTCCCAGGCGCCGCGGTTCTGCTCGGCGAGGGTAGCGCTGTTGCCGGCGATGATCAGGGCCGTCCCGGTACAGCGGCGCTGAGGGCGAGTTCCCAACTCACGGAAACCGTTTCGCGATCGCCGCCGCGATCGCGTCCGGTGCGTGTTCCTGGATGAAGTGCCGTGCACCTGGCAGCTCGACTACGTCGAGATCGGCGAAGGACTCACGAATTCGCGGGATACAGGCGTTCGGACGGAACACCATGTCCCGCATACCCCACACCACCAGGACCGGCTTGTCGCCGAGCAGGACGGGTACGTCCCGGGCGAGTTGGTCCAGTAGGGGCCGCGCGGCGCGAATTTCCCTGGGCATCATGGCGAGTCCGCGCCGGGCTTCCGCGGTGGGCTGCACCGCACGGTAGTGGTCGGCCTCGGCCGCGGTGAGCTTGCGCCCCAGCTCTGCGAGCAGGACGCGCTCGACCAGGAAATTCTCTTCGAGTATCCGCCGCTGCATCGGACGGCTGCTCATGATCATGCTGAACGCCCGATTGGCCATCGCTTCGATCGGCCAGAACAGGGTGTTGCCGAGCACGATCCCTCGCAGCCGATCCGCGCGCGCGGTGACCGCACCCAGACCGATGGGTCCGCCCCAGTCATGTCCCATCAGAACGAAGCCGTCGAGCCGCAGGTGGTCGATCAGCTCGCCGAGGATCGCGGTGTGCTCGGCGATCGTGTAGCCGAAACCCGCGGGACGTTCGGACAGTCCGAAACCCAGATGGTCGACGGCGATGCACCGGTACCGGTCACGTAGGGCCTTCACGATGTGCCGGTAGAGGAAACTCCACGTCGGAGCGCCATGACAGAACAGGAGCGGCGGCCCGGCCCCCTCGTCGATGTAATGCACCCGACCGACGGACGAGTCGAACCAGCGCGACTCGAAAGGGTACAGACTCCCGTCGGGAATGAAGTCGATCAGCATCGGACCCTCCCTCGACTGCCACACTACATGTGTAGTAGCCGAATGTGGCAGGCTCCGCCGAACTGGCCGTCTCCACACTGTGTTCAATGGCCCGTCGCCACACCGTCAAGGACGCCGACATGAGGACGGAGCCGCCGGCGGTGGGTGATGACCTGCACCAGGTTGTTGCGGTCCGCGTCGTAGTACCCGACCTCCAGCTGGTGGAGCACGTCGTCGGCCGTCAACCCGGCTGACAGGCGCTGCCATTCCGGCCGGGGCCGGGCGAGGACAGCTGCCGGTCGGCTGAACTTCCACAGGCTCTCCGCCCACATGGGATCAGCAAGACCGCGACGGTCGAACCTGCCGGACATGACGGCTCCTCAGGGGCTCGCGGAAGCGAACGCGATCCCTGTCCATCAGGACGTCGCCCTGGCTTCCGTGCCGGCGGCGAGCCGCGTCCCGCGCGCGGGTCGCCCACCCTGCACGATGCGACCCGGGGAACGAAGTAGTGCGCCCCGCCCGGCTCCGGTTCGCCCTCTCGTAGCCGGGAGTCATGCATGCGGCGCTCATGAGAATTGGTGACGGTAGGCCAGGCCGTGTCAAGGGCGAGCATGGTGGCGGCGGTCTTCGGCTCGTCGGGTATCCGGAGGCGGAAGCCGCCGCCCCGGACGGTGGCACCGAACCGGCATGCGACACCACGTCAGGTGTGGAACCTGCGGACGTGAGTGCAGGTCAGGGCCCGACACTGGCGCACCTGCGTGGATTCTGTACGTTTCCTGGGAGTGCCATTGTTGTCATGGTCACGTGCTTCTACTCTCTTGCGCAGCCGCCTAATTGACCAGCCTCTGACACCCCCACGGCGCCGGAGGCGGGCGCGGTCGGCCGGCCGGCACCCCACGCCCGCACGGTCTCCCCCCACTTGGTGCGCTGCTTGGTGCACCGCACAGAGGAGCACGTCTTTGCGTACCCACATGACCCCGAACGGCCGGCGCACCACGCTGGCTCTCACCGCCGCGACCGGTCTGGCGATCGCCGGCCTCGGCCTCGGCACCCAGGCTGCCTCCGCCACCACGATGGCGGCCGGCAACGCGCACCACAACGTGACGTTCACCCGATCCTGCGCCATCCCACAGCACGCCGGCTACCTGGCCTGCAACGCCCTGCACGTCACCGGCGGAACCACCGTCAGCACCCGGCTCGCGCACCCGGCCGCCGCCACCCACACCGCCGCCGCGCAGGCCGCCGCCACGGTGTCCGGCTACGGCCCCACCGACATCCAGAGCGCGTACAACCTCGCCTCCGCAGCCGCCTCCAATGGCGCCGGTGAGACGGTGGCGATCGTCGACGCCCAGGACGACCCCAACGCCGAAGCCGACCTGGCCGCCTACCGCAGCCAGTTCGGCCTGCGTGCGTGCAGCACCGCCAATGGGTGCTTCAGCAAGGTGGACGAGAACGGCGGGACCAACTACCCCTCTCCCGACTCCGGTTGGGCCGGCGAAATATCGCTCGACCTGGACATGGTCAGCGCCACCTGCCCGAACTGCAACATTCTGCTGGTCGAGGCGAACACGGCCAGCACTCAGGACCTGGGCACCGCGGTGAACAAGGCGGTGGCGCTGGGCGCCAAGTTCGTCTCCAACAGCTACGGCGGCTCGGAGTCGGCCGACGAGGTGTCGGCCGACAGCTCGTACTACAACCACCCTGGCGTTGCGATCACCGCCTCGGCGGGCGACAGCGCCTACGGCGTCGAGTACCCGGCGGCCTCGCCGTACGTCACCGCCGTGGGCGGCACCTCGCTGACCAAGGACTCCAGCACCCGCGGCTGGAGCGAGTCGGTCTGGGGCACCAGCGCCTCCGAGGGCACCGGTTCGGGCTGCTCCGCCTACGAGGCCAAGCCGAGCTGGCAGACGGACAGCGGCTGCGGCAACCGCACGGTGGCCGACGTCTCCGCCGTCGCCGACCCGGCCACCGGCGTGGCCGTGTACGACACCTACGGCGCCTCCGGCTGGCAGGTCTACGGCGGCACCAGCGCCTCCTCGCCGATCATCGCGAGCGTCTACGCGCTGGCCGGCAATCCGGGCGCGAACACCACGCCGGCCGCCGACCTGTACGCCAAGACCTCCGCGCTGAACGACGTCACCACCGGCTCCAACGGTGACTGCGGCTCCTACCTGTGTACCGCAGGCCCGGGCTACGACGGCCCGACCGGGCTCGGCACCCCGAACGGGACTGCAGCCTTCAGCGGCTAACTCCCGTCCGCTTCCCGTTCGCTTTCCGGCCGATTCCGGTCTGATCCACCAGCGCCAGCCGAGTGACCGGCCGGCCACCGCGCGAGGCCTCCCGGCCGCACGCGGTGGCCGGCCTTCGCCGTTGGAGATGTTGAAAGTTGACCATTCGTCACTGATTGTGGATCAGGACTCCACGGATGGTGTCCATCTCAGCCGTTCGTGCGTGGCCGACTCGCCGAAGTGGTGGGGCTGCCGCATTCGGCGCGCCGGTGCGGGGTGGGATGGGAGTGAAGTCGGGGGGTGACCGTGGCGACTGCGAGGGCGGGATCCGGCCACGGGGACGGCCGTGGTGGGTGGCTGCCGTCCGCCCATCAATTGTGTCCATGACAAGCCCCTGTGCTGATACTGCCGAGTCCGTCCGGACAGTCGACCAAAGGAGTTCGATATGCGTACTCGCAGTGTCCTCAAGGCAGTGCTCGGCGTCGTCGCGGCCGCGGCGCTGGTGGCCGGCAGCGCCCCGCTCGCCGCCGCCGACGCCCCGGTCGCCACCACGCCCACCGCCACCGCTCCCGGCGCCGCTGCTTCTGCCGCCGACCCGGGGCCCGACCTGCTGCTTCTGACGGTGGCGGCGACCGCCCCGAACACCGCCGCAGCGGCCCGCACGGTCACGCTCGACTGCGGCGGCGCGGCGCCGACCGGGGACCACCCCGACGCCGCGGCCGCCTGTGCGGAACTGCTGGGCGCACAAGGCGACTTCAGCGCTCTGGTGCCGTCCCACACCTTCTGTCCGGAGCTCTACCTGCCGGTCACCGCGACCGCCGCGGGCCTGTGGGGCGCTCAACCCATCGCGTACCAGCAGACGTTCACCAACGAGTGCGCGCTGTGGCGCGCGACCGGGCGAGTCTTCGCATTCTGACCGACGCCGCAGGGAGGTGAACGGCCCGGCGAGCGCGGCCGGCGGCCGGGGAACCCCCGGCGCCGGCCGCGCTCGCCGGAACATCTCCCTCATCCGGTGGCCCATGCGGTCTCCCGGTGTTCGATCTTCGCAAGACAGCGTCGCCGGTCGCCTGTCAGTCGGCGCTGCTGTAGGCGGCGCGAGAGTCCACGATCGGCGAGGTCTTGAAGATCGGCGCGATGGCTGAGCGTCAGGAAGAGGCTGTCTCCGGCGTTTACCTGGTTGTCAACGTCCTTTCGCCAGGCTGCTGCCCTCCTTCTGCGGATCCTCATCGAGCACCGTCAGAAGCAAGGCCCCGGCACGTCGTTCGGGTGACGGAGCTGGAGCACCTCGCCCGTCCGAGTGACGACGGAACGACCGATCACGGTCCGGTGGTCGACCGCACCAGCCGGCCACGGGATCGCCACGGGCCTGCTCCTTCCATCCGACAAGGACCCAGTCAGATGCGCCACTTCGCGTTCGCCGGACGCTGCTCGACCGAAGACCTCCAGGACCCCGTGGCGTCCAGGAACTGGCAGTTCACCCCCGCCACCACCCTCATCGCCCCGGCCGAGGGCCGCACCGTCGCCGAGTTCTTCGACATCGGCCACTCCCGCGCCCTGCCCTGGCGCCGCAGGCCCCATGCCTGCGCCCTCCTTGACGGGTCGTGTCCCATGGGCCGGTGGAGTGGTCGCATGCCAACGGTCATGCGGTAGACGGAAGTTCGTCGTGAGTGGGGTAGATCTGTTCCATGCCGGCCTCGGGCAGGTAGCGACGCGGGAAGGCGATCCACTCATCGTGCATCTCGAACAGCACGGCGGTGACCAGCCGCAGGAGCGCGTCGTCGTTGGGGAAGACCTGGACGACGTCGGGCTGGCTCGCCCTCGTCTTCGCCCCCGGCCACCGTGCCGCCCATCCGCCGACTCCACCCGGCCCCCGCGCAGTCCCAGGCGACCGAGATCGAAGCACGAGCCGCGGTCGCCGCCTGCGACCAGCAGCTCGCCCGCTACCGCGAGGCCCTCACCACCGCCATGCGCGCCGTCTTTGCGGAACTTCGAGCCCAGGTGCTGCGCCCGCCGTCGGGCGAGTTGCTCGATGCGGTTGAGTACGTCGTCGAGTGCTGGGACCATCTCGCCCGGGTCCTCAGCTAGGACTGGCGTACGTACGACAACGAGTCGGTCGAGATCGGCTCTGAACTTGCGGCGCTCCACCTCGATTTGTGCGAGCAGCTGCGGAACGACCCGTTGGAGCTGGCCGAGCGCCTCGCCACCCTGGCTGCCGCCTGCGAGGCTGACTGTTGCCTGAACCCGCCGGCTCCGTACCGGCACCTGCTCGGCCCCGATGGCTTGGCCGTGTTCGAGGAGCGTTGGAAGGTTCTGCGCCGTTGGTAGCGGTGTGTCCGGGTTGCCGCCCCGGGTGGTGCATCGCGGCCGTCGGGCGAGTAGTTGCAGCCGTACTGGGTCAGCCGCTCGGGTACGCGTGGGCCTCTTGGTAGGCGTCCCAGATCGCGGTGCGCAGTTCCCTGGACGTGTCCCGCGGAGGCTCAGCACCGAGTGCTGGTCGCCTACGACTCCGTCGAGCACTGGCGCCCCCGAACGGACCCGTTCCGTTGTCGCCCGGGAACCCCCGGCGGGCGGGTGGTGGATGCCGCTCTCCCGCCGGGGGCTGCCGCAGTGGTTCAGGCAGTGAGTCCGGCGTGATTGAAGCGCTCGATGAGGCTGGACTTGCGTTGGTGTTGCTGGCGCAGGAGCGCGAGGCGCTGGCTGAACTCGTCGGGACTACCTGTGCGTTGGCTGACCGCGCGCAGGTCCTTGAGCAGCTCGACGGCGGTGTCGTACTCATGCGGTTTCTTGGTGTCGATCAGTGCGGTGACACGCAGCCAGGTCTGCTCCTGCTGGCCGACCAGGTTCGTCAGGCGCTTCTCGCGGGCGAGCGCGGCCCGCTGCTCCTGGCGGGCCAGTTCCTGCGCCTGGCGCTGGGCGGCGAGGCGTTGCCGTTCAGCGCGACGGACAGCCGCGGCGTCAAGGAGCTGGGCTGCTGTACGCCTCATCGCGTCGGCCGGTGCCTGCCGCGTGGTGCTGTGGAAGCGACGCAGCAGCTCGGCCCGGACAGGCGGGTCCTCGTCTCGGACGACGCGCAGCAGCAGGGCGTTCTTCTCCGCCGCCGGCAGG
The DNA here is from genome assembly GCF_029892145.1 of Kitasatospora sp. GP30. Taxonomy (NCBI): domain Bacteria; kingdom Bacillati; phylum Actinomycetota; class Actinomycetes; order Kitasatosporales; family Streptomycetaceae; genus Kitasatospora; species Kitasatospora sp. GP30. The sequence goes on along the minus strand of NZ_JARZAH010000006.1, from coordinate 46,137 downwards.
GCCTCGACCCACCGGGTCAGGTCGCCCTCCGAGGTTGTCGTCGTTGCCTGCGCGGGGCTGGCGTCGGCGGCGACGGCCAGCAGGTCGGGGTTGACCCGCAGGAAGTCGGCCAGGGCGCGCTGCGGTGCACTCAGCGTGGCCAGGCCCGCCGGGACGGGCGGCTCGACCTCGCTCTGGAACTCCTCCTCATCGTCCTCGCGAAGTTCCCAGCCGCTGAGTGCGGACAGCCAGGCCAGGTACAGGGAGCGCAGATCTCCGGTCGCCAGTTCCGCGCGCACGCCGATGAGCGCGGCGAGTGAGTCCTCGGCGTCCTCGTCCCAGTCACCCTCGTCGTTCTCGCTGCTCAGGTCGAGCAGCACGTGCCGGTCGGAGGACCAGGCCCGCACGGACTCCTCGAAGCAGTACTGCCGCGCGGTCCGCAGGTCCAGCAGGTGTTTCGGCAGCCGGATCATCACCCTGTGGGTACCCCAGTTGGCGACGTAGAGATGGGCGTCGTAGTACCGCTCCATCATCCTGTCCGGGCTGCCGCGGAAGTCGCCCCACTGGTAGCTGTTGGTGAACCTGGTCGAGGTCACCCGTGCCCTGGTGGACAGTGCGCGGACTTCGGCGAGTTGGGCCGCGCTGAGCGGGCGGTCGACGGCCAGGAACTCGTAGTACTGATACTCACTCAACGGACCTGCTCCACCGCGCTCACGGGACTGTCGGGACTGATACGGACGGGCACCGTCAGGAGGCCCACCGGCAGAACGCCTCGATCCACTCCGCACCTTCGGGCGCGGGCGACGGAAGCGGCAGGTCAAGGATGCCAATCACCTGTCGATGCGCCCCGTGGGAGCAGACAGCCACGATCTGACTGCCACGAAGATCGACCTCTTCAACGACGACCTCCACCCCGAGCACCGCCGTCGCGAAGGGCACGGCCAGGTGCTCCTCGAACATCGCGTGCCAACCAGAGAGCGCCTCGTCCTCGTCGTAACAGTCGACCGTGGCCTCCTCAGCCATCGCCTCCAGCTGCGCCCTGCTCATCGTGCTCATGACCGCAGAGCGTATCCAGCGTGTCGCCTTCCCGGGGTAGGAAAGCCGAGGTTCTCTACTCCTGAGGGTGGCCACCTCGTTGGCAGAGGCTGGACGAGGCCGACCAAGCGGGGCGGTCTCACGACGCTTTCCCGGCGCGCAGAGCAAGCCGACGGTCGACCAGCCTGACGGGCCTACAGCAGCTCGGGGTGATGGTGATACCGCTGGAACAGCTCTGGCTCAGTATGGTGCGGCCCATCAGCGGACCGGGAACCGGTTGCGCTCCAGCCGCGGCAAGGGCGTGCGCTCGGTCCTCCACTCCGCGATCACGACCGCCCTGGCTCGCTACTGCCGTGACAACGACACACCCCATACCGGCTTCGTGGTCTTGGATTCCCCCGTCGTCACTTACCGCGATCCCATAAGTGACCCGGTCGGCCACGACGTCGACATGACCTGCCGGGCTTACCGCTTCGCCGGCAGCGGCACCGGTAGGCCCGGCTTCTTCCCCCTCACCGCGCCGGCGCCGAGCCACGACCTCGGGCCTTTCTGAAAGGGCGACCTGAGGGCTATGTGATCGAGGGGGACACAGGCCGTCACCCCACGGCGGTCGGGGGTGGTGGGGGGGTACTGGAACTGCTCTGACTGGCGCGTGTTGGTGCTGCTGGTCTCGACGGCAGCACCAGCAGCCTGCGCTGAGCGTGACCACTGCAGAGCGATGGAGCCCTCCCGGGGCTGGCCCACCTGCGCGCCGGTCGGTGCCCGCGCCCCGGACCGCCCCGCCCCCGCCACCACTGTCCTGCAGCCGCTCATGCGCCCCCTGATCGAGCGCCTGGAGGCCTTGTAGCCGCCCGGCACGGCGGCGCGGGACGGCGGCGGCGTCGCTGGCGGGGCCTCGACCGGCGACGCTCATTACGGAATGGAGCCGTTTTATACCGATTCGTAGCAGGACGTGCCCGTGGGATGTGAGGCCAGTTACGCGGCTTCCAGCGTGTCCTACGGACGGTCGTAGCTGCCTTCACCGGGCGGCTCCAGCGAAGTCCGGGTGTCCGCACAGCTCTCCTACGGTCGGGAGTCGTATGCGCGGGCCGTTGTCCCCGGCTGAACGCCCGCTAACAATGGGCCATTCGTGCCGCGTCGGCCGCTGCGCTCCCGAAGGGCGCCGCAGCCGGCCGCGCGGCCGGATCCCACGGAAAAGGTGCACACATGTCCAGCTTCGCCCCAGATGTCGCGGCCTCCCTCGGCAGCGCGCCAGCCACAGTGGGCGGCCGGATGATGGCCTTCCTGGACTACTTCGCCGGCGTGTTCACCCTGCTGTCGCTGACCGCCGTGGTGGTGTGCGGGCTCGCCGCCACCGACCGCCTGGTGCTCACCGCCCGGCTGCGGGTGGCCGTCCAGTCGGTGCACCGTGCGAGCGCCGTCGCGGCGCTCGGCTTCCTGGCCATCCATGTCGCCGTCAAGATCGCGGAACGGCACGCCGGTCCGCAGACCGCGGTCGTCCCCTTCACCGGTGGCACGGCGCTCGCGGTGAGCCTGGGCACCGTCGCCTCCGACCTGCTCGTCCTGGTGGCCGCCACCGGCGTGCTGCGCGGCCGGTTCGCCGGCAGCCGTCGCCCCTGGCTGTGGCGGGTGCTGCACTCGACCGCCTACGCCTGCTGGCCGATCGCGCTGGCGCACGGGCTGACGGCGGGTCGCCAGGCACATGCCTGGGTGCTGTGGGGCTACGGCTTGTGCGCGGCCGTGGTGGCGCTCGCGCTGCTCGTGCGTGCACTCGCCCACCTGGGTCGCCACCACACCCGCGCCCGGAGGCAGCGCGGCTCGAAGGCCTACCGGCCCGCCACCAAACAGCCGGCCGCGCTCGCCCACATGTCGGCGCCATCCGCGCGGCGCGATGCCCACGCCCAGCCGATCACCCTGGCCGCCGGGTCCGGCGCAGCGATGGCGCTGCGCTCCAGGCCGACCGCCCAGCCGTCCAGGCCACCCAAGCACGCCGCGTCGCCGAACCCCAGGCCACTGCGCCTGGCTCAGCTCGGGAGGAACTGGTGAGCGGCGCCGCGCTCACGCTGCCGCAGGTGCGCTGGCTGGGCACCGCCCGGCTGACCGCGGGCCTCGACCGCCACCAGCGCCTCGACCTCGCCGCGCACACCCGCGTCCACCCGCCGCTTGCCCCGCTGGACCGAGACGCCCTGCTGACCCTGGCCGACGCCGTCGACCTGCGCGGACGCGGCGGCGCCGGGTTCCCGTTCGCCCGCAAGGCTCGGGCTACCCTGGCCACCGCCGACCGCACCGGCGCCCCGCCCGTCATCGTCGTCAACGGCACCGAGGGCGAGCCGCCCAGTGCCAAGGACAAGATGCTGCTCGCCCGCGTACCACACCTGGTGCTGGACGGCGCCTGCCTCGCCGCGGCTGCCTTCGGGGCCGAGGAGATCGTGATCGGCGTCGGGGCGGGCGGCCCGGGCGAGATCTCGGTCCCGGCCGCGCTCGACGAGCGCGACCTGCCCTGTCCGACCCGAACCGTTTGCCTGCCCGAGCGCTTCGTCTCGGGGGAGTCCGGGGCGCTGATCCGGGGCGTGAACGGCCTGCCGGTGCTGCCGGCGCCGCTGAAGGCGCGCGCCGCCGACGGTGGAACGGGCGGCGTGCGCCGCCGCCCGACCTTGCTGTCCAACGCCGAGACCTGGGCGCAGCTGGCCATCGCCGCCCGGCTCGGACCGGACGGGTACGCCGAGGTCGGCACCGCTGCCGAGCCCGGCACGATCCTGCTCACCGTCAACCGGCCGGGCGCCGACCCGCTGGTGGCCGAGGTGCCCGCCGGGACCCCGCTGGGACCAGTGCTGGACGCCTTCGGCCTGGCCCCGGGGGAGGGCGTGCTGGTGGGCGGCTACCACGGAGCCTGGCTGCCTCCCCTGGACGCGGTCGGCGCGCCGCTCTCCCGCGCCGGCCTGGCCGGTCTCGGTGCCACACTCGGCGCCGGCGCGATCGTCCCGCTCCCGTCCGACACCTGCCCGGTCGGTGAGATCGCCCGGGTCGCGGCCTGGCTGGCGGCCGAGTCGGCCGGCCAGTGCGGGCCGTGCAGACGGGGGCTGCCGGACGCCGCCGAGGCGCTCGCCGCGCTGGCCGCGGGCGGCGCCCCGCCGACAGCCGTGGAGGACGCCCGGCGCGCCCTCGGCGCTGCCCAGGGCGGCGGAGCCTGCTCGCACCCGGACGGCACGGCCCGCTTCGTGCTCACTGCGCTCGACGTCTTCGCCCAGGACGTCGACGCGCACCTGTCCGGCCCAGGCTGCGGTCGCGCGGTCCGAGGGGCGCTGCCCCTGCCTCGTGCGGAGGGCGTGCGCCTGGAGGTGGACTGGTCCCGCTGCGACGGCCACGGCCTGTGCGCGGTGCTCGCCCCCGACCTGATCCGGCTCGGCCCGCACGGCTACCCCGCCTCCTCCACCATCCCGGTCGCCGCCTGGCAGGAACACGACGCCCGCCGTGCCGTCAACCAGTGCCCCGCGCTGGCGCTGCGTATCCAGCCATGACGTGCCGGGACCGCGTAGCCGACCATGCGGCAGTCAAGGTCTTTGGGGTCAGCGAAGTTAGTGGGGGTCGGCTGGCACAGCGCTCCACTTGGCCAGTCGGAGATTGGCCAGTCGGAGATTGGCCATATCGAATAAACCAGTGGCCAATCTTCGAATGGCATTTGGTTGTTCACGGCCGTCGCGGCCGGCGCCGCGGCAGGGTCAGCCTGGCTTGACCGCCAGCGTCGCAAAATAGTTCGACATGTATTGGGCGGATGCGTTGGATTGGTCCGGTGCTTCTGCGAAGCCGGTGAGGACGAACCCCGCGGCGAGTTGCCCGCCGATCTGGTCGGTGAGGGTGTGACTATATTCAAGAGGGGCATCCGCGCCGAACTTCGTGGCGCGTTCCTCGGCGGAGTACTGCGTGACATCGCTGTAGGGCAGCTTGTGCACGACGACCAGCTCGCCGCGCTCGTCGAGCGCCTCGTGGTCGAACAAGTACGCATCAGGGTTGAGGAAGCCCACGAGCAGGGTTCCGCCCGGTCGCAGGACGCGGAAGCACTCACGCCACACCGGTGCCAAGTCGGGTACAAATAGGTTCGAGACCGGGTGGAACACAACATCGAATGCTGCGTCGCCCAAGGCACTGAGGTCGCGCATGTCACCCAGGACGGTGCGCAGGTCAAGTCCGTCGCGCGCCGCCACCATCTGGTCCTGGCCGAGCTGGCGGGGCGAGTTGTCGAACACGGTGACCCGCGCCCCTGCGGCGGCGAGGACCGGACCCTGCTGGCCACCGCCGGAGGCCAGGCACAACACGTCCTTGCCGGTCAGGTCCGTCGGCAGCCAGGAACGGTCGACTGGCTCACGCCCGATGAGAACAATCGACCAGTCGCCCATGCGGGCGCGCTCGACATCCTCAGCACTCACCGGCCTCGACCACTCGTTGCCCTCCTGGACATACTTGTCCCAGGCTGCCCGATTATGGGCACCGGGGTCGACGGCAAGGTCCTGCACGTTTAACTCCCTGCTACAACCAAGCGGACACGAGCGGTACCGACAGTTCGACGCCGCTAGCCAACACGATCACAGGTGCGGGCTCAACGAAATTAGCGGGCGTCGAGGTGCCCACGGGTTGCCGGGTGGTTGCGCAGCGGGTGCGTAGGCGCTGGTTGACGGGGTTACGGAAGCCATAGGCGCCGCGGGCGACGGTCTTGATGACCCGGTTGGTGCCTTCGGAGCCGGCCGGCATTGCTGAGCCCGGTGTGCAGGAAGGCCGGGATCTCTGGCCGCCACGTCTCGACGGTTGTGGCCAGGCACTGCAGTTCGGGAAGGCCGGCGTCGGCGCAGCGTGGGTAGAACCGGTACAGCAGATCGCGGACCTGTTCCCGGTCCGGGCGGTCCGGGCGGTGGCAAGCAGGTCCAAGAGGTCTTCTTTGGCGTTCCATGCCGCGGTGATCGGTTCGCCAATCGCCTTGGGCAGGTTGGACAGCTCGTCGAGGAGAGCGTCGACGTGCTCGCCGCGCATCCGGGCGGCGGAACGGGTGAGCCGGTTGCGCAGGTCCCACTCACGGTTGCCCTTGCGGCCGCGCCGGCCGCGGTGCGTCACGGTGACCCGGCCGCGGTGCGTCACGGTGACCCGGCGGCGGACCTCGGTGGAGTCCTGCTGGGCCAACCAGCGCCCCGGCTACCGCTGCCGGCACGGCCAGACCAGCGCCGCCCCGAGACCCGACCGGCCGCGCAACGCCTACGTCCCCGAGGACAGCATCCTGCCGCACCTGCCTGCCCTCGCGATCCGGCTCACGCCTACCGCCGTCGCCGCCGTCTCACCTGGTATGGCTGAGACGCCGAGCGTTGCCGACTGCATCGGGTACCTCCGTCACGGCAACCTGACGCTCACCTACGACCCGGAAGCGCAGACCCTGATCGCCAACACCGACCGAGAGGAGAGGATTTTCATCGGCTGACTGCCGCCCCGAGGATCACCAGCACCAGGGAGCAGGCAGGGAGTTGAAGACAGAACGCCCGTACCTGGCCGAAGGCCTGGTACGGGCGTCAAACACCGCTGCCGGAAGGTTGTTCGAGCACGATGGCGCGCAGCTGCGGATGGCGGTCGAGCAGTCCGGCCGTCAGCGTGCCGTGTCCTGCGCCGAGATCGGCGATGGTCCTGGCCGCCGAGAAGTCGTACAGGCCGAGGACCATCGCCGAGGGCGCGTTCGCTGTTCCACTGCATGGTGCGGGTGAAGGACTCTGCGACCTGGCTCTGCTCGTTCAGCCGGTCCCACAGCGAGCTCCGGTAGCGGCGCTCGAACGCCGACTCACCGGATCGCAGGGCGTGGTCCAACTCGGCCCAGGCGCCGTAGTAGTCGTCCCCCGCCATCAATGAATGTCCGTGGAGGAACCGGAGTCGCTGCGGAGCAGGTCCGCGAGTGCGGTGCCCCGGTACTGGGCGGCGCCGACTTCCTCGACCAGTCCGAGCCCTTGCAGCGCCCGCAGGTAGCGGCGCAGCACGGGTACGCCGATACCGGTGGCTCCGCTGAGCTGCTCCTCCGTCAGCGTCCGGCCGGCCAGCTGGTCCGGAATCTTGAACCGGACTGCGGACGCGATGAGTTGGGTGACGATATGGCTGTCCAGGAGAGCGGCGAGGTGTCCGGCTCGGCTGCGCTCGGATTCCACGGTGGCAGGTCCTTCGCTCGAAGATCCAGGGGAACGGCCGGTCAGCTCAGCGGACGAACACGGGTAGGGAGTGCGGTCCACGCAGGGTCGCGGTCAGGTCGAACACCGGCGCCGCGGCCGCAGTGAGGCTGAGACCTGAGCCGGACATCGCCGTGAGAACGGCTCGCAGCTGCGAAGCGGCCAGGCTCGCACCCAGACACGCGTGAGCGCCTCGGCCGAACGCCACATGAACGCCCCTGCGTCGTTGCGGATCGACGTCATCGGGGTGCGCGAAGACGCCGGGGTCACGGTTGGCCGCCGCGAGGAACAGGACGACGACCTCGCCCCGGCGGATCTTGCCGTGGCGATCTCGGCCACCCGGTCGGCCATCGCCGCGGCCGACTGCTCGTGGAGCGCGGTGACGGACACCGGTTCGTCTCTCCGAAGGAGCGGCCGGCGTAGTGCCCGGTTCCTAGTCCTTCCAGCAGTTTGGCCGCGAGCAGGCAGCGACGGAAGGCTGCGGGGCGTCACCTGGAGGAGTGAGTTGCTGTGGACTGGCGGCTCGTCGGTCCAGCGGTCAGCGTCGTCGTTTGCCCTTGCCCCGGGCAGCTGGGGTTCGGCGTGCCCTCCGCACGCCAGCCTGCCTGCCGTCGAGGAGTCGGACACAGTGTGCAGACGCGGGCCGGGCGGTGGAGACTGGCGGGGTGAGCGAGAACCGATATCGCGGATGGGCCACCCTGATCGATCGGGGCTTCGAGATCGTGGTCCATGCAGATCTGGCCACTCGCGGCTCGCCCGACGGCCCATTGAGCTGGGGCGGGCACGTTCAGGCGGATCGGGACGAGGACTTCGAGCTGATGGAGAAGGTCCGCGAGGGCCGCCTGCGGATGCCGGAGGGCGGCGAAGCCGCCTTCGTCGAGGTCGCCACCAACGGTTCCGGCGGCCTGGACATCGTCGGACGCAGCGCGGCACCCTTCTGAGGGTTTGAGCCGACGAGCCCCGCGAACGGTGCCATCGATCTGCTCGACGCCCTTGGGCGCCGCGAGGAAGGCCACGGTCCTGCCCTGCAAGGTGGTGATCAAGGAGACTCGCCGTTTGCCCGCGCATCGGTCCCGGTAGCGGTCAGACCCTCCTTCCAGGATGCGCTACCGGGTCGGTCCTGCGAATGATCCCCGGCCCGGAAGCCGGTCGGCCGGATCCGGTCGGCCGGCAACTCCTGCCGGACCCCGGCCACGGCGAGGACGGGGAGAGGGCGCCGGAGGTCGCTGTGGCGGTGGCGATCCGGCGGACCAATCGCTGCCCGTGCTCCCGGTCAGCCCGCGAGCGGGCCCTCGTCCCGGTCGTGGAACGCCCGGGTGTGGTGCTCGTCGGGCACCATCACGCCGGGCGTGTTAAACGGATTGGGAATCGCTTCTCAGTGCTACGAGCGACCGGTTCTACTCGGTCCGCAGCGCGGTGGCGGTCCGGGAGCGCGCCGCCCAGCCGGCCGGCAGCAGTGCCCCGAGCAGGGCGATCGCGATCCCGCCGGCCAGCAGCGGCAGCAGTGCCCCGGGGGTGTAGACGTGGGTCACGCTCGACGGCAGGTTCCTGCCGAGCGCGCTCACCATCTGGGACAGCGTCGCCTTCTCCACCGCCATCCCGATCGGGACCCCGATCAGCCCGGCGACCAGGCCGGTGAGGCTCACCGAGGTCAGCACCATCGCGATGGTCTGCTTGGGCGTCATCCCGAGGGCCTTGAAGATCCCCAGGTCGTGGATCCGTTCCCGGGTGTCCTGCACCACGGTGTTCAGCACGCCGAGCGCGGCGACCGCGATCATCATCAGTGTGAGGGTGGCCACCAGGGCGCTCATGGTGAGCACCGTGAGGTTCTCGTACGTGATGTTCGGGGTGGCCGCGGCGTGCAGCGGGGTCAGCGCGGGGGTGGCCGAGGCGGACCAGTCCGCGCCGCTGACGTTGCCGGCCAGCTTGACGTTGAACTGGGTGATGTACGGCGTCAGACCGGCGGCGGTGAACGTGGCCGAATCGGTCATCACGACCCCGTTGCCGCTGGCATCGAAGTCGATGCCGACGATCCGCAGCGGCAGTCGCTTGTTGTCCTGCACCACGGTGACGGTGTCGCCGACGTGCCTGCCGGCCGCCGAGGCCAGGTGGTCGTTGATCACGGCTTCGCCGGGGTTCTGGTACCAGCGGCCGTTGACCAGCTCCAGGTTGGTCCAGGACAGGTCGCCGGTGGTGGTGTCCACCATCGTGTAGTCCCCGGTCGGCGCGCCGATCACGGTCGCGCCGCTGTTGCCCCAGCCGAACGCGGCCTTCGTGCCCGGGATCGAGGCGAGCGCGGCGGCCACCTTGGTGGAGTCCAGGTGGGGGTTGGCAGGACCGCCGCCGGGGGAGTGGAAACCGGTGGGCGTGCCGGCGGGCACCACGATCATCGACGCGGCGTTGAAACCGGAGGTACCCGTGTCCGTGTACTTGGTGAACGCGGTCTCCAGCCCCGTCGCGAAGGTGACGCTGACCGCGCCGAACAGCACCGCGGCGCCGACCAGCGCGGCCCGGGCCGGTTTGGCGAACGGTTGGGCCAGTCCCAACGACATCGGCCGGGGCAGCGGCAGCCTGCTTGCCAGGCGCTGCGCGCTTTGGCCGCGCTTGGCCTTCGGGGCGCGGCCGACGACCAGGGTCTGCACCGCCGGCAGTCGGCCGGCCCGAAGTGCCGGGATGAGCGCGGTGATACCGACGATGACCAAGGTGCCGATCGGCACGACGAGGCTGACCCACACAGGCAGGCTGGTGCTGGCGGCACCGAGATCCTTGCTGGCATCGTTCAGGACCGGAACGGCCAGCAGGTTGCCGAACAGCGTGCCGCCCGCCACGCCGATCGTCGCCGGGATCAGGGCTTGTGCGGCGTAGGCGCGGGCCACCTGCCAGGGGGTGAAGCCGAGCGACTTCAGGATCCCGATGCGCCGGATTCCCGAGACCACCGCGCCGCTGACCACGATCGCGATGATCAGCACCGACAGGAACAGGCCGAGGATGCCGAAGACGACGAGGAACGGCACGTAGGACTTCGCGTTGCCGACGGCCTGCTTCTCCACGGCCAGGTAGGACTGTCCGCTCTCGACCGAGCCGGCCGGCGCGGCGGCGGCGATCGCCTGCTTGTCCGTGGTGAGGTCGGCGTCGGTCCCGGACTTGGCGAACCGGTAGAGCATCTGCTCGTCGGTCTTGGCGCCGGCGGCGGTCAACCGCGCGAAGCCGTCGGCGGTGAGGAAGCCGGTCGCGGTGTTGGTCAGCGAGTTCGCCAGGCCGACGACCTTGAACGAGGGCTTGCCCGGCAGCGAGTCGAACACCACGGAACCGTCTGGGCAGATACGGTCCCATGAGGACAGGACGATCTCGTTCGCGGTGGTCGGCCACCTGCCCTGGATCAGGGCCAGCTGGTCCAGGCCGGAGGTGCCGGCCAGGTCGGGTCGGGTGGCGGCGACGACCGGCTCGTTGGTGTGACCGGCCATCGGCATGCCCGGGGCGAAGTTCGCGGTGCAGTCCGTGCCGAAGCTCGTGGTCAGGGCGGCGGTCACCGGGTACGGCCCGGACGCCTCGGTGACGCCGGCGGTGTGCGCGGTGGCGGCGGCCTGCGCGGCAGTGGCCTTCGAGCCGTCGAACTGGACGGACAGGTGCGCGCCGTTGCGGGCCTTGAAGGCGTGCTCGAACGGAGCCTGCACGACGACCAGCAGACCGAGCGAGAGCACCGAGGAGGTGACGGCCGCGAACGTCGTCAGGGCCATCACGAAGGACTGCACACGACGCCGGCCGACGCCGGAGCGCACGACCTTGCCCAGGGCGCTCATCGGCCCGCCACCGGCAGCAGACGGGCCACGGCCCGGAAGGAAACCTCGTACAGGCACTGGGACGGCAGCGCTGGGGGCCGCGTCATCGGACCGCTCCCGCCGAGCTGTTGGAGGCGGCGCCGCTGACCGTGTTGACCACGTCCCGGGCCACGGCACCGTCCACCAGCTCGATCGTGCGTCGCGCGGTGTCCGCGGCCAGCTGGATGTCGTGGGTCACCAGCAGGATGGTCTGACCCTCGGCGTTCAGATCCAGCAACAGTTGACGCACGTCCTCGGCCGAGCGCGAGTCCAGCGCGCCGGTCGGCTCGTCGGCCAGCAGCAACGCCGGCCGGTTCATCAGGGCCCTGGCCACCGCCACCCGCTGCCGCTGACCGCCGGACAGCCGCTGCGGGTAGGCCTTGGCGTGCCGGTCGATACCCAGCGAGGTGAGCAACTCGGTCGCCCGCCGCTTCACCTCGCCCTTGCCCATCCCGGCCAACTGCGCCGGAACCATCACGTTGTCCAGCACCGTCAGGTCATCGAGCAGGTTGAAGAACTGGAAGATCATGCCGATGGAAGCCCGCCGGTACTTCGCCGAACCGGCCTCGCCGAGCTGATCGACCCGGGTTCCGTTGACGGTCACGGTGCCGCTGGAAGGCTTGTCCAGACCCGCGACCAGGTTCAGCAGCGTCGACTTGCCACTGCCGGAATGGCCGAGGATCGCCACGCACTCACCAGCCGCCACAGACAGGTTCACCCCGGCCAGCGCGGGCGGGCCGTCATCATATTTCTTCGTCGCGTCCTGGAGAGCGATCATCGGTTCATTCGTCATGGCCATCAACCTAGGAACGGACCATGATCCATCGCGTCGGCCGGCGGATGTCACCCCTCCCCCAGGCCATCGGCCCGGCGGCGTACCCCGCGTACACCCCCGGGGTGACGCGCTGAGGTGACGTCGATCCATACGATCTCCGTATGGAAGAGCTGCTCCGGCGTTTCTCGACATCGGCACCCGTGGCCTGGCTGACGTCGCGGGCCGTGGTGCTGGCTGCCGCCTGCCTCTACGCGCTGTTGCTCTTGTTGACGATGCCGGTCAGTCAGATCCAGCGCCGGTTCCCCGAGGTCAGGCCCGACCAGATGATCGGTCTCTGCGTCGGGCTCGCCCTTCCGATCCTGCTGGTTCGTCGGCTGCCCGCGACGGTCTTCGCGGCGGTCCTGGTCGAAGAAGTAGCCCTCGGCGACCTCTTCGGCGCGCGGCCCGTGATCTTGCCCCTCTTGCTCCCGCTCTTGACCGGGTACCTCGCTGCCCGGCGGCCGACGGCTGCCGCCGTCGGCTCCGTCGCGGCCGTCGCGATCGCGTTCGTCGAGCGCACCCTCGTCCCCCACGGGGAACCCGTCGGCGACGCGGCCCGGGGGGCCGGGCAGTTCGCGTTCGTGTTCGCGGTCGCATGGGTCTTCGGCGGGGTGTACCGCAAACGCCGCGAATACCTCGAAGCCCTGCACGAGCAGACCGCGGCCCGCGCCGTCATGGCGGAGCGGCTGCGGATCGCCCGCGAACTGCACGACAGCGTCGCGCACAGCATCGGGATCATCACGGTGCTGTCGGGAGCGGCGGCGCGGGTCGTTCAGACCAAGCCCGAGCAGACGCGGCAGGCGCTGACCGGCATCGAGACCACCAGCCGGGAGACGCTGCTCGGGCTGCAGCGCATGCTCGGAGCGCTACGCCGCGCCGAGCCCGACGACGCCATGCCAGGAGCCGCTCCGCTGGCGCCGGCCGGCAGCCTGGCCGACGTCCCGCAGCTCGCCGCACGCACGGCCGGCGCCGGGGTCCGGGTCCACGTGACCTGGCAGGGCGAGCGGCGTCCGCTGCCGCCGGAGATCGAACTGTCGGCGTTCCGGATCATCCAGGAGTCGGTGACGAACGTGGTGCGGCATTCCGGTGCGCGGACGTGCCGGGTCGCGGTCGGTTACGAGCCGACCGGAGTGACGATCGAGGTGGTGGATGACGGGGACGACGGTCCCGGCGGGCCCGGCCGTCCGAGGCCCCCGGCTGCGGTCGGCGGGAGCGGCTTCGGCCTGCTCGGCATGCGCGAGCGGGTGACGTTGCTGTCCGGTCAGTTCAGCGCGGGCCGGCGTCCGGAGGGCGGTTTCCGGGTGGCGGCGAGGCTCCCGGCATGAGCGTGCGGGTACTGCTGGTCGATGACCAGCCGCTGATGCTGGTCGGGCTCGCGATCCTGATCGGCGACACCGACGACCTGGAGGTGGTCGGCGAGGCCGGCGACGGCCGCGAGGCGGTGCGCCTGGTGCGTGAGCTGCGGCCGGACGTCGTGGTGATGGACATCCGGATGCCGGGCATGGACGGGATCGAGGCGACCCGGCAGGCGACCGCCGAGCCGGACCCGCCCAAGGTGCTGGTGCTGACGACCTTCGACGACGACGAGTACGTCTACGGCGCACTGCGCGCCGGGGCCAGCGGATTCCTGCTCAAGAGCATGGCCCTGGACGCGATCCTGGACGCGATCCGCGTGGTGGCGGCCGGCGACGCGTTGATCGCGCCGAGCGTGACCCGACGGCTGATCGCGGACTTCGCCGGAACGTCCGGCCCCGCGGCCCCCGAGCCGGACGCCGAGCCCGCCGCGGACTCACGTCTCATCGCGGGGATCACCGACCGGGAGCGCGAGGTGCTGGCACTGGTCGGACAGGGATTGTCGAACGCTGAGATAGCCGAGCGGTTGGTGATCAGCGCGGCGACGGCGAAGACGCATGTCGCGCGTCTGTTCGCCAAGCTCGAAGCTCGGGACCGCGTCCACCTGGCGATCACCGCCTTCGAGGCCGGACTCGTGCCGCGTAGACGGTAGGACAGGATGAGAAGGACGATCGAGACCACGAGTTCGCCGCGTTCCAGAAGCGCCAGCACACCCACCTGGCCGCAGCGGGATCCGAGTCGAGGTTGTTCAGGAAGTCACGGACCCCACCTGCGCCTCCTAGGGCGCCGGCGCGAGGGACAGGTACTCCCCGAAGCCCTGCTCGCTGATCCGCAGCCCTGCTCGCTGATCCGCTGCACCACGCGTTCGGCCACCACCAGCTCGTCCCCGCTCGACCCGCACCTCGGCGAGCTGCTTCACCACCTGCTCCTCCAGGAGACCCAGGTCAGCACGTCGCGCGGCGATCCGCTCCAGCATCACGGCATCCGTCATAAAATCTCAGAAGCGATTCTCAATCCGTTTAACACGCCTGCAGTTCGGTTATTTGTGCTGATCGGCCTCGTTCGGGTGATCGATCGACAGTCTGTGCATAAAGGTAGGGCCTCCTGCACAGCTCGGTGATGTCGAGTCAACTGAGTGTCCCAGCTCGGCGCGCAACTCCTCCGCCCGGGCCAGCGCGGCCCGTTCGCGTTCCTCCAACAGTCTCACCACCACCGGCATCCGCCACCCCGCGCAGAGCAAGCGTGAACACAGCCGTTCCAGCCCGCCTACCCGGCGGCGACTACAGGCCTGAACAGCGAAAACTGAAGCTACGTCCGCTTTGGGAATCGCTTCTGAGGCCTCACACTTCGACAAGGTGTCAGCGGTCGTGCAATTCCCCACGATCTTCATGATCAGCGTCACGTAATTACGTGATCGTCCACACACAAGCCGCCCTCGGAGCCCCGGAGTGACAGCCCGGCGGCACCGTTCGACGGAAACGCTGCGTAGTTCGGCGCGTCGTCCAGCAGTGAACACGCGACACCTCTAACACGCGGGCCCACCAGTCCCGGCGCCCGGTAGGGCCTGTCCACAGCCTTCCGCGGATCACCTCAGTAACCTCGCCAGACGTTGTCGAAGGCGGCCTGCTCGATCGCGCGCCTTTGACGCATGGCCTCCAGGTGCATCAGTGCGTCGTGGACGGAGGCAAGCACGGTGTCCACGCCCTCGTCGTCCACACTCGGGGGGTCCACCGCCTGCGTGCGGTCCCCACCACGGAGCCCGAGGGCCGCCGCGAGGGCGGTCAGGACGGGTTCGTCGGAGGCCCGACGGGCGGCCGCGGCGCGCCGCTCCGCGGAATCGGCCAGCACGATCCGACCGGCCAGGAGGGGGATGCCGCGGCGGGGCTGCCGATTGAGTAGCCCTTCCGATTCGAGGGTCGCCAGATAGGCTGCGGACAGGCCGCGGCCGCGGCGCCACAGCCAGTCCTCGACCGACTCGTACGGCGTCTCGCGGACCAGCGCCGCTGCGGCCTGGTCCAGCAGGGGATCGGCCGTGGTAGGGCGGTAGCCGGGCACGATGCGATCGTCGTCCAGGCTCAGTGCCCGGGCATCGAGGAGATCGATCACCTCGGCCCCGGCGAGCGCCAGTGACAGGTCGCCTTGTTCCACGGGGTGGCTGGGCGCCACGTCCACGGCGGTGATCATCAGATCCCGTGCGGTGGTCATAGGGCAGTTCACCTCGATCCGGAGAGTCGGCACGGCAGGCCGAGGACGTACCCGGCCGCCTCACACCTTGTCGAGCCGTTGCACGCCTCCGTGTAGGCCACAAGAGCGTCGACGAAGTCCTGCCCCATCGCTGGATTCATATCACTGACTGTAACTCAGCAAGCCTGCGTGGTCATGATGCTGGAGCACCCATCGGCTCCGAGGCCTACGCCACCGCATCGACGGGCGACTCGTTGCCAGGCAGCGGCGCTGCCTGCGGCCGGCCAGCCCGCTGTGTGGGGGCGGGTGTGCTCGGTGGCCGCCTCCCACAGCGGGCGGAAGATGCCCTATGACCAACAGAGGTGGGCGAGGAGGACCACGGCACCGATCACGGAACTGATGCTGTTGGTGATCTTCATGAGCGACGGGTTCGAGTCCCGTCGCTCAGTCGTTGGCACAGATGCTGGAGGCGGGTGCTCTGGCCTCGTTGGGGTCGGTTGATCCGCCGTCGTCGCGGTGCTGGCTGAGGCGGATGATGTTGGTTCCGGCTGCGGTGAGAACGTGCTGGACGTGGGTCTTCGCTGTGCCGCGATAGCGGCAGTTGCGCAGGCCATGGGCGTGCACGGTCTCGGAGACAGTGGCCTCGCAGCCGGCTCTCATGACGTATCGGTCCTGCCAGGCCCTGGTCTTCTGCTCGTTCCTGACGCGGTTTTGGATCTCCTGAAGAGGCTGTGGCAGGAGCAGGATGTGGCGGCCTTTGCCGTCGACGTTTCCGGTGCACTTCGGGCGGTCGTCGCAGGCCCGGCAGACAGCGCGTGGGAAGAGTACCGACAGGCGTGGCTGACCGTCGGCGAGGGTCGGTTTCCAGGGCGGGCTGGTGGCGCCGTTGGGACAAGTAAGCGTTCGTTCTTCCCAGTTGGGATGGAAATCCTCTTTGTCGAAGCCCGGGAGTGCCCGTGACCGGGATGGGAGCCGGACGGGGCCGACCAGGTCGATTCCGTACTCGGTCCTGGCCCGGTGGATGGTGGCGGGGCTGATGTATCCGCCGTCGACCAGGTGCTCGGCCGGGGCCAGGTCGTGTGCGGCGAGGTCGCAGTGGATCCGTTCCAGGGCGTCGATGTCCTGCTCGGGTGCCGGCGTGGTGGCGACGTGCACGATCACGTTCGGCAGGCCGGTGTCGCAGGTCTCGGTCTGGTGGTCCTTGTAGCCGACCCACTCGGCCTTGCCGGGCTTGTGGCTGAAGCGGGCCTGCGGATCGTGGGGAGAGACGGCGGCCTCGTCTTCCGGTGCGCGGCGGGGCGAGGTCGTACAGCAACGCGCTGGTGGGCAACCGGGTGGTGAAGGTGCAGCTCGCGGACAACTCGCGCAGGGACTTTCCGTGGTAGGCGGCGTCCGCGACGACGTGGATGCGCCGGTCGTGGTGGCAGGCCGCCAGGAAGCGGAGCATGGACGCGGCGAGGTCGACCTTGGACTGCTCCTGCTTCGGCCGCCACGGTCGAGCCATCACCGGCAGGCACACCGGCCGGGCCAGGAAAGGAAGTTCGACGACCAGGCCCACCACGACGAAGCAGGTCCCGCGCCCGATGGGCTTGGGGCCCTTGGCCGCCCCGTCGTGCTGCCAGGCCGCGCCGAAAATTCTTCCCTCGCCGCTTGAACAGGGTGTCGTCCACCGCAACGGTCAGCGCCGCCTCCTCGGGCAGCAGACGGCGCACGATCAGGTGGGACAGGCAGATGCCCAGGATGTCCGGACTCCAGGCGGCGCGGGAGAAGAAGGTGTGCGCGCGGTCGTGGGACCAGGCCCGCGTCAACCCCGCACCACTCAGCATCCCGGTCACCGTGCACCGACCGGTCTGCGCGATCAGTCCCGTGACCAGCGCTGCGAAGGTCCGGAACGTCGGCGCGGTGAAGTTGCCCCGCACCAACTCCAACACGGCGAGCAGCGAAGCCGGTACGGTCGGATCCGGAAGCATCGGCGGGTCCCTCCCCGGAGGAGACGTAAGCACCACCGATACTTCTCTGCTGTCTCCGGCCCGCGCTGCCGGATGACGCCACATCACCCACCCGAGCGATGCCAACGACGATCAGCGAAAGCGTCGAGAGTCGAGTTGCTATTGCTTGAGTGTCCATACGGTGAGGTTCTTGGCGGCACTGGCAATGGTCTTGCCGTCTGGGCTGAACGCAACGCAGTTGACGGTGCTGTCGGTGCCGGTGGCGAGGACATCAATGCTCTTGCCCGACCCGGTGTCCCACAGGGTGATGGTGCCGTCTTTGAAACCACCCGCCAGAACGCCGCCGGCGCCGAACGCAACGCACGTCACTCCGGAATCAGAGCTGGCGAGAGTCCCGGTCGCCGTGCGAGCCGCGACGTCCCACAGGGTGATCTCCCCGTCGCTGCGGAGGTTCGCCAGCGTCTTCCCGTCGAGGCTGAACGCCAGGGACTGCCAGGGGGAATTGGAGTCGGTCAGAGTGGCGATCCTGGTTCGGGAGGAGGTGTCCCACAGCTGGAGCCGGCCGTCGGTGACGGTGTTGTTCGGATTGCCGTTGCCGCTAGCGCTGGCCAGGATTTGCCCGGAGGGGCTGAACGCCACCTGGGCTACCCAGCTCGTGTCGCCGGTGGTCAGGGTGGCGAGGCTGGTCCGAGTAGCCACATCCCAAATCCTGATGGCTGGCGCGTCGTAGGTGGCCGCGAGCCTCCCGCCGCCGGGGGCGAAGGATACGGAACTGGTCGCCCCGTTCCATTCGACCGGGTCGAGGTAGGGCAGCGTGGTCTCGGTGCCGTCCGCGATGTTCCACAGGCTGATCGTCCCATCACCGTTGCCGACCGCCAGGACGGCCCCGTCCGGGCTGAATGCGAGGGACAGCGCGGCCGTGAAGCGGGAATTGAACGCGATGACCTGGTCAAGCGGCTTCGACCATGGGTTGACGGCCTGGTGCGCGAAGGTCTTGGCCGACTTCCAGGTCGCCGTGTTCCACAGCCTGACCGCACCGTCCTCGCCGACGCTGGCCAGCAGCGTACTGGCCGGGTTGAAGGACACTGCGAGTGGCGAGGCGCTGCCGCCGTCCGAAAGCGTCACAGGGCCCTGCGGCCGCACAGAGCCGCTGGTCGTGTCTGGAGCGGCGATCGGGCGCTTACTCGCACCTGTCGAGCGCGAAGACGGGTAGATCGTAAGAGCCACCGGAATCGTCGCCGCGGTGGCCAGGCCCAGCCCAGCCACCAAGACACCACGCCGACTCGGACGCCACCGGCGAGTGAGCTCCTGGTCGACGCGGGTGCACACGACATCCTGGTCCTGGACGGCCGGAGCGTCGATCGTCGCTTCCTCGGTGGGAAACGCGCTGCGGCCGGTCAGAAGCACCTGCGCCGCCGTCACGTTAGGGCGCTTGGCGGGATCCTTCTCCAACAGCGCAAGGATCAACGCGGTTAGGCGATCGGCATGTTGCGGAGGAGGCGGCTGCTCCAAGGCCACCGCCGACATGATCGCCGTGGGAGTCGCGCGAGCGAACGGCGAGACGCCCTCGGTCATCTCGTAGATGATCGCACCCACGGCGAACAGGTCTCCGGCCGGCAGGTCTTTCCCGTTGAGCCGTTCGGGAGACATATAGGGCAAAGTCCCCATGACCACTGCTTGGGTGGTGTTGGTGTGCTGCTTGGCGATGCCGAAGTCGGTCAGCAGAACGGTGCCGTCGTCGGCGAGCATGATGTTGGCGGGCTTGACGTCGCGGTGCACGATTCCGGCCGCGTGTGCGGCGCCGAGAGCGGCGAGCACTCCGGCTGCGATCTTCCCGGCCTCGTCCGGGTGGAGCCTGCCACGAGCTCTGATCTCCTGTGCCAGGGTGCGTCCCTTCACCAGCCGCATCACCAACCACGGCTCCCCGGCCGCAATGACGACGTCGTAGACGGCAACGATGTTGGGGTGGTCGCGCAGTTTGGCAGCGTTGCGCGCTTCGTTTTCGGCGTCGGTAACCGTCGCAGCGCGCTCGACGTCGGTCGCGGACGGATCGAGCCGGATCTGCTTGATGGCCACCTCGACGCCCAGCTTCTCGTCGAAGGCGCTCCACACCTGGCCGAACCCGCCTGACCCGAGCATGGACATCAGCCGGAACCGCCCTCCGATCACCCGCTGCGACATTGATCCCCCATCACCCGCCCGGCACCCGAGTCCATGACCCTCTGCAGACAGGCTACTGATTCGGTGACGCCGACATCCAGGGATCCGAAGCACCGGCCACTGCTTGATGGCGTCCCACCAAGTGGTGTAGCAGGGATCTTGGTGTAACCCCTGGTCATAAAGGAGCCATCGCGCAACTCTGCGAGTAGGCATGCTCGTTGAGTGAGAGGTGCGCGATGGCCTTGTCCCAGTCTGACAATGAGGATGTAGCCCGGCATCGCTCGGGGCCTGACTCTCAGTCTGACTGACGTGTCAGCGGTCACGCTTTTCCCCACGACAGGTGGGTTGAGGGTTACCGAATTCGGATGCCCCGGTGACCATCACGACCAGAAGCAGGCCCAGGGTGTCGACCGCGATGTGGCGCTTGCGCCCGTTGGTCTTCTTGCCGGCGTCGAAGCCGCGTGTGCCGGCGGGCACGGTGGCGTCGGCCTTCACCGTCTGGGAGTCGATGATCGCGGCGGTGGGCTCTTCTTTCTTGCCGGCCAGCTCGCGCAGGCGGGCGTGGAGCCGGCCGTAGAGTTCCTTGACCAGGTCGTTGTCGCGCCAGCGGCGGAAGAACCGGTACACGGCCCGCCAGTTGGGGAAGTCGGCGGGAAGGCTCGCCCAGCGCACGCCCTCGGCGACCAGGTAGCGCACCGCGTCGAGCATCTGGCGGTGGCAGAAGCCCTCAGGACGGCCCCCTTGCCCGTTCAGCCAGGCTGGGACCGGAAGCAGCGGCCGGACCAGTGCCCATTCGGCGTCGGTCAGGTCGAAGCTGTAGCGGCGGGTGCGATCCGGCTGGTCAGTGGCATTCCCGAGCCGGTGTGCGAGGCAATCGCACGACATGCCGGAACTGGACGCGGACAGTGCGGACACGCCACAGTGGGGCACCAGGGCCTCCTGATTGGTTCGTTGACTCGACATCACCGAACTGCGCAGGAGGCCCTTCTCTCATGCACTGACCGCGGAGCGATCACCCGAACGAGCCCGATCCGCTCAGAGGTTCGATCGGCAGCCATGTCCCCCGGTTTGGTAATCGCTTCTGACCACAGGTTCGCTGCCGGGAAGGAGCGTGGCGCGCGGGTCAGTCCGGCTCGACTGCCCCGGGTGTGCGCAGGGCCGCGTCGATGGCGGTGAGCTCGTCCGGGTGCAGGGGTGGGGCGCCGGCGGCGTCCAGGTTCTGGTCGAGCTGGGCGACGCTGCTGGCGCCGATGATGACCGAGCAGACCCGGGGGTCGCGCAGCACCCAGCTCAGCGCGAGCTGGGCGAGGGTCTGGCCGCGCCCGTCGGCGACCGCGGCGAGGGCGCGCAGTCGGGTGAGGAGGTGCTCGGTGCGGGCCTGCGGGGGGAGGAAGTGGCTGGTGGCCATGCGCGAGCCGGCGGGCACGCCGTCGAGGTAGCGGTCCGTCAGCAGCCCCTGTGCCAACGGGGAGTAGGCGATCAGGCTGGTGCGGGTCCGGTCCACCACGTCGAGGAGGCCCTGCTCCGGGGCTCGTTCGAGCAGCGAGTAGGGAGCCTGGTTGAGCAGCAGCGGGGTGCCCAGCTCCCGCAGGATCCGGACGGCCCGGTCGTGCTCCTCGGGGCCGTAGTTGGAGATGCCGGCGTAGAGCGTCTTGCCCTGGCGCACGGCCGTGTCCAGGGCTCCCATCGTCTCTTCCAACGGGGTGTCGGGGTCGTAGCGGTGCGAGTAGAAGACGTCGACGTAGTCCACGCCCATCCGCCTTAGCGACTGGTCGAGGCTGGCCAGCAGGTTCTTGCGGGAACCCCATTCGCCGTACGGGCCCGCCCACATGTGGTAGCCGGCCTTGGTGGCGAGGAAGAGCTCGTCGCGGTACGGCCGGAAGTCCTGGGCGAACAGGTAGCCGAAGTTGCGCTCCGCCGAGCCGTACGGCGGGCCGTAGTTGTTGGCGAGGTCGACGTGGGTGACGCCGCGGTCGAACGCGCGGCGCAGCACCGCGCGCTGGACATCGAGCGGCTGGGTGTCGCCGAAGTTGTGCCAGAGGCCGAGCGACACTTCGGGCAGGCTGATGCCGCTCGCTCCCGCGCGCCGGTAGGGCATCCGGTCGTAGCGGTCGGTGGTGGCGCGGTAGGCCTCAAGCACGGGTGGCTCCTGGACGGTACCGACGGACGAGGTCGGCATGGACGGCGGTCCGGTCGGTCTTGCCCGCGGGGGTGCGCGGCAGCTCGCCGGTGACGGTGATGCGTGCGGGCACGAGCGCCCGGGGGAGGCGGTCGGTGGCCCAGCCGCGCAGCTCGCGCGGGGTGGCGGGGGAGGCCTGGGCGAGGATGACCAGGATCACCAGCTCCGCCGGCAGCCGGTCGGCGTCGTCCGGCGGCAGCAGGACCGCGACGGCTTCGTTGACGGCCGGGTGCGATTCGAAGGCGGTCTCGATGTCGCCCAGCTCGCCCCGGTGGCCGTTGATCTTCACCTGCTGGTCGATCCGGCCCAGGAACTCCAGGCTGCCGTCGGCGCGGCGGCGGCCGCGGTCCCCGGTGCGGTAGCAGCGCCGCGGGCCGCCGGGCACGGCGCAGTCGGCGAAGCGCGAGGCGGTGAGGCTCTCCCGGTCCAGGTAGCCCTCGGCGAGTCCGGCGCCGTACAGCAGGATCTCTCCCACGGTGTCGCCCCCGGGGGCCGCGTCGACCGGCTCCGGCTCCGGGTCCAGGTGCAGGCAGGTGCCGGGCAGCGGTTCGCCGAGGCCCACCGCGGCGGGATCCGTGACCAGTTGCGCGGTCGCCCAGATGGTGGCCTCGGTGGGCCCGTAGAGGTTCCAGAGCTCCTTCGCCATGGGGAGCAGCCGCTCCGCCAGCGGTCCGGTCAGTGCCTCGCCGCCGGACCAGATGCGGCCCTGGGGCAGGCCGGGCCAGCCGGCTGCCGTCACCAGCCGCCAGAAGCTCGGTGTCGCCTGCACGACGTCGGGCCGGTAGTGGTCCACGAGTTCGGTGAACAGGTCGGGGTCGGTGCGGGCGTCGGGGTCGGCGGCGACCACGGTGCCGCCGACCTGGAGCGGGAGCAGGAGCTCGGCCAGGGAGATGTCGAAGGACAGCGCGGTCAGCGCCAGCATCGACTCGCCCGCCGCCAGTCCGGGTGTCCGCGCGAGTCCGGCGATCCGCTCGGACAGGGCCAGGTGGGAGACCGCGACACCCTTGGGCGTGCCGGTCGAGCCCGAGGTGTACATGACGTATGCCACCTGCTCCAGCCCGGTCCTGGGCGGCACCCCGACCGGTGGCGCCAGGGGGTCCGGGACCAGCTCGGAGTCCTCCTCGCGCAGCGCCAGCGCCGGGCGGGCGTCCCGCAGCACCGTGTCGCGCCGGGCCCGCGGGTAGGAGAGGTCCAGCGGCAGCAGGGCCCGGCGCGCGGCCCCGGCGGCCAGCAGGGCGAGCAGGCCGGCGGGTCCGCTGGAGGCCTCCAGGGCGATCAGTGAGCCCGGTGCGGTGAGCGCGGTGAGCTGCTCGGCCAGTCGGTTCACGCGCTGGGCGAGCTCGCGGTAGGTGAGCGATCCGCCCGGCGCGACCACCGCGACGGTTTCCGGCTGCCAGGCCGCGCGCCGCAGGAACTGCCCGGCGATGTCCGTCACTTGGCCGCCTCCTGCACCGCCGCCTCCCGCGCCGCGGTGGCCGCGAGGGCCGCGGCCAGGGCGGCCGGGCTGGGCGACCGGATGACGTCGCGCAGCCGCAGCCGGGCGCCGGAGGCCTGGTTGAGGCGGGCGACCAGCGTCAGGGCGGTGATCGAGGTGCCGCCGACGTCGAAGTAGGAGTCGTCCTCGCGCACGTCGTCGCTGTCGAGCAGCGCGCTGAAGATCTCCACGATCTGCTGGGTGGCCAGGGGCGTCGTCATCACCGGGCTCCGTGTCGAGGGAAGACCAGGCCGTCGACCGGGTCCAGGACCGCCTGTTCGCCGAACGGCACGGTCCAAGAGGGTGCCGCGTGGCTGAGGTCGGAGTTGACCAGCACCGGGTAGTCGGCGTCCGGCAGCTGGCGCGCCAGTTCGGCCGCCACCAGCTCCGCCCAGTCCTGCGGGTCCATGTTCGGGTTGGCGCCGACGACCATGCCGGCCAGACGGCGCAGGTCGGTGGCGGAGCAGAGCCGCTCCAGCAGCTCGCCCAGCGGCCGGGTCTGCTCCTCGGTGATGTCCCAGAAGAACAGCGCTCCAGTGTAGTCGAGCCCGAACTCCTTGACGACTCCCGGGAGTTGTGAAATCTCGCCGCCGTAGAGCGGAGCCTCGCAGGAGCCCTCGCGCAGCCAGGTCCAGCCGGCCGGGTAGTCGCGTTCGCGGGGAGCCGACTCGATCTTGGGATCGTGCCAGGTCGCCAGTGGCCTGGCACGCGGGCCGACCGGCCGGCAGCGAAGCGGGGAGTCGAGCGCCAGGGCGCGGCCCAGGTAGTCGACCGTCTCCGGGAACGGGCCCGGCGCGTCGCCCAGGTGGACCACCAGCGAGCAGCCGTAGTAGGACCCCGTCCCGTGCGCCAGCGCGAGGTGGTGGTGCAGGTACACGGTGTCGCAGAAGCCGATGAGCGGCTTGCGGGTGCGGGCGAGGACCTCGGGGTCCAGCAGGGCCAGCAGGTCGCGGCTGCCGGTGCCGGAGTCGGAGATGAGCACGGCGTCGACGCCCGGATCGGCGAAGGCGGCCAGCAGGTCACCGGCGCGTTCGGCGGGCGTGCCGGAGGTGATGCCGTCCGCCGCCATCCCGAAGGCGTGCTCCGAGAAGCTGACCCGGTAGCCGAGGCCGTGCAGGGCCGCCTCGGCCCGCTCGCCGCGCTCCGGGACGTGGGCGAGGGTCGGCAGGCCCGGGCTGACCACTCGGATGTGACCACCCGGGCCGACCGGGTCTGGCGGACGTACTGCGCGCAGCATGTATCTCCTCGGCGTTGCGGTGCTTGCCACCCCCAACCCACGCAGGGCGGCGGTGTCTTCGACTGGGACTGCGGGTCAGTAGACGCCCTCGACCGCGCTCTCGCCGTCGACCTCCAGGTACGGCTGGACGTCTCGCACGCCGTCCCACGGGAACCACGGGTGTGCGGGGACCCGGACCGCGCTGTCCCGCTCCAGCAGGTTGGGGAGGAAGAGGTCCTCCAGCAGCGTCGTGGTCACCACCCGTCCGCGCTGCCCGTACTCCACCTCGCGCGAGGTGTCCGCGGGGTCGACCACCTTCATCACGGCGAGCGGCGGTGGCAGGTGATAGGTGCGCGGATCGCCGGGGTTCACCGGGTCCGCCATCAGGGCGTGCCCGACCAGGGTGTTGCCGTAGGTGTCGATCCAGGCGATCGACTCCAGGTGCTCCTCCTGCACGTAGCGGACCTCCTCGGGCGTGCAGGAGGTGCCGCCGGTGCAGACCGCCCGGACGCCGTACTCGCGCAGCGGCCGGTCGAGCTCGGCGACCAGGGCCAGCAGCAGCTTGGAGGTGGTGAACAGCAGCGAGGGCCGCTGGCGCTCCAGCAGCACCTTGGTCTGGTCCAGCAGATGGGCCACGTAGTCCTGGGCCCCGCCGTCCCTGCGCAGTTCGGCCTTGACCCAGCGCGGGTCGAAGTCGATGAACCCGACCGAGCCGCACCAGCGGTCCGCGAGCCTGGCCACGAAGTGCGCGTACTGGTGCGGACCGCTCGGGGTCATGGCGACGATGTCCCCGCCGGCCAGGCCGCGGATCTCCAGCATGACCTGGTAGACCGTCACCTCCTCATCCAGCTTGCTGACGTTGACGACCCGGCAGGGCTCGCCGGTGGTGCCACCGGTCTCGAAGACCCGGAACGGCTTGCCGTGCAGCCCACGCGGCAGCAGGTCCCGCGGGTTGCCGTCACGCAGCAGCTTCTTGTCGAAGTGGCCGAACAGCTCCAGGGACCGGAAGTCGACGATGTCCTTGAGCGGGTCGAAGCCCAGCTCGGACCGGCGTCGCAGCCAGAACGGCGAGCCGGTGGCCTCGGAGAAGTGCCAGTGGACCGTCCGCAGCGTCCACTCGTTCAGGTCGCCGCCGACGGTCGACAGGCGTTCCTGGATCAGCGGCAGCGGGCTGGCCGGGGCGGGCTGGGGCGCGGTCACGCGGCTCCTCCTGGGGCGGGTGCGGGGTCGGGCATCCGGTAGACGAACAGCGACCCGTCGTGGGTCGTGGCGGTGAGCGCCGGGTCCGTGCGGCAGATGGACGCGAACGGGAACGGGACTTCGTAGGCCAGCAGCGGGTGCGGCCGGTCCGGACTGCCCGGATCGTCGAGCAGGACCAGTGCGGGCGCCAGGAAGGTGCCGTGCTCGCCCTCGTGGACGAGTGGACGGCTCGTCAGCACCCGGTCCGCCGGGCTCAGCCGCTCCTCGATCGAGCGTGCCAGCGCCCGGGCGTGCGCCGGGTCGACCTGGGCGGCCTGCGGCAGCGCCGGGTCGGCGGGGTCGAGCCGGATCGCGTCCAGGCGCGCGGCGAGTTCCCGGGCCAGCGGCTCCGGGTCGTCCTCGCACAGGACGGTGCAGACGTTCTTGCAGAAGCGTCCGCTGTCGGCCGCCAGCAGCGGCAGCAGCCAGTCGGCCCGCTCGCGCGGGTCGGCCCCGGCCGGAACCAGCGCGAGGCCGCGTCCGGGGCCGCGCAGGTCAAGGTCCGCCAGTCCGGACAGGCGTTCGCTGATCTGGTCGCCGCCGAAGACGACCTGCCGGTCGGTGAGGTCGATCAGGGCGGGCAGCACGTCGGGCGCGGTCGGGTAGAAGCCGAGCCGGTCGCTCGGCCAGCCGGCCTGGAGCAGCGCGGCGGCGAAGCGCAGGGCGGAGATCGGCTCGCGGCGGCTGGGCCGGATCCAGACCTCCTCGCTGTCGAGGACGGCCTGGATGACGGCGGCCAGGCAGGTGAAGGTGTTGGCCGGCAACGCGACCAGGGTCCGCCGGTAAGTGGCGGCGGGACCGGCGCCGCCCGTCGCGGCCGCCGTCGCCTCGTCGAGCTGCTGGCGCAGCATGGCGGTCCAGCGGTCGGTGAGCGGGGTCGGCAGGCCGACGGTCGCCCGCAGCTGCTCATGGAAGTCGGTAGCCGACTGCGTCCCGAGCGGGCCGAGCTGGACCTCGCCGGTGGCGAAGAGCTCCACGGCCGCCGCGAGCACGTGCCCGCGGGCGTCGAGCGGGAGGGCGGCACGACCGGCGGCGGAGCGCTGGGAGTGCGCCGCGTCGCCCTTCGCCATCACCGCGGGCGCCAGCGACAGGCGCCAGCCGGCCCGGCCGGGCACCTCCTGGGCGTCCAGTGACTCGTACCACCGTCCCCGCCGGAAGAGCGGGATCAGCCGGGTGTCGGACGTCGTCTCGGTCGCCATGGTGTTCACGCCCCGTCGTCGGCGGACCAGGCGGTGGTCCAGCGGTGGTCCACCGGCTCGCCGCGGAGTTGGAATCGCAGGTCGGTCGAGAGCCGCATCGCCTCGGTGCTGGTGTCCAGCGTGGCGTGCACGATGTGCGGGGAGTGCACCGTCAGGTCTCCTGTCGAGAAGTCGGCCCAGAGCCAGCGCCGCCCGGTCTCCCGGGCGGTGTGGGCCAGGTCGTGGCTGATCGGCCGCTGGTCGTGGACGCGGTCGGTGACCTTGCGCAGCCGGCTCAGCTGCTCGGGGTCGAGGGGACCGCCCTCCAGGTAGACCAGGCCGCCGGTCGCGACAGGGCAGTCGCCGATCGGGATCCAGGTGGTCAGCACCTGGTCGGTGCCCAGCCTCATGTACTCGTAGTCGGTGTGGGCACGGGAGGCGCGGTTCGCGCCGCGCCAGAAGTGGCGCAGGATCCGCCGGGGCAGCAGCTCCGTCGGCCCGCCCAGCAGGGCGGCGGTGAGCGCGCTCAACGCCGGTGCGGAGCAGAACTCCTGGAACCGCTCCGAGCGGACGAACCCGTGCGCGGGGTGCCCGTGCACGCCGTACTGGGACAGCTCGGCCGGGACTGTCCCCGAGAACAGGCCGGCCACGGGCTCGGTGTCCGGGGCCAGGTAGCCGGCCGGCAGCAACTCGAAGTAGCGGCGCCGCAGGTCGAGCACGTCCTGCTGGTCGAGCACGCCGCGCAGGAGCAGGTAGCCGTCCTCGTCCAGTCGGGCGCGCAGGGCCGTGCGGTTGCCCAGCAGTTCGCTGCTGTCCCGCATCGGCGCGAAGTGCGCCTCGTCGAAGGGTATTTTCTCGCCGTTGGACGTCAGCACGGCGCCGGCCGCTGGGGTGGACCTCACGTCATCCTCTGGTGGGTGCCGATGTCGGATGCCGGGCCGGCACCGCGTGGGGTGCCGACCCGGTGGGAACTCACAGTTCGGCGCGCAGCGCCGCGACCGTCAGCTCCTGCTGCTGCGTGGTCATCGACGGGAACAGCGGCAGGGCGATGTGCCGGTCGGCGAACCAGCACGCACGGGGGAAGGCGTCGTCGCCCGGGTTCTGCGGGGCGAAGTACGGCTGCTGGTGCAGCAGTGTCGAGTAGACCTCGCCGGCCAGGCTGACGCCGTGGCGGGCACGGAGTCGCTGCTTCAGGTCGGTCCGGTCGACGCCCTCGGGCAGGTAGGCCAGGTACTTGTAGCCGTTGGCCTCGACGCCGTCCGGGACCCGGTACGGGGTCAGCGCGGGCAGGTCGGCCAGTGCCTCGTCGTACCAGGCGGCCAGCCGCCGCCGCTCGGCCGTCATCTCGGCGAAGGTGTCCAGATGGGCCAGGCCGACCGCCGCGTGCACCTCGCTGAGGCGCCAGTTGCCGCCGGGCGAGTCGTGCAGCATGGACTCGAAGCCGGTCTTCCCGTGGTCCCGCAGCCGCAGTGCCGCGTCGAGGCCATGCTCGGTGGCGGCGGTCACGATGCCGCCCTCGGCGCTGGTGAGCACCTTCGTCGGGTAGAGCGAGAAGGCCCCGAACTCGCCGAAGGTACCGGCCAGTCGGCCGTTCAGTCGAGAGCCGATGGCGTGTGCCGCGTCCTCGACCAGGGCGATGCCGCGCGCTTCGCACAGCCGCCGGACCCGCTCCAGGGACGGCGAGACCACCCCGCCGATGTGGACGGCCGCCACCGCGGCGGTGTCGGGGTGGCGCTCCAGCGCCGCCTCCAGCGCGTCGGGGTCCAGGCCCAGGCCGTCCAGCTCCATGTCGACGAAGTCGACCCGCGCGCCGGCTCGGACGGCCGAAGCCGCGGTCGCGAAGAAGGTGTTGACGGGCACCAGGACGGTCCGTCCGGTCACGCCGATCGCCCGGAAGGCGATCTCCAGCGCCGCCGAGCCGGAGCTGACGCCGGCCGCCGGGCGGCCGACCCAGGGCTGTGCCCGGGACTCGAAGTCGGCCAGCACCGGGCCCAGGGTGAGCACGCCCGAGGCCAGCGCGTCGTCGACACGGTCGGCCACGGCGAGCCGGGCTTCGAGGTCGAAGCGCACCCGCAGCGGTGGCACGGTGGGCCGGCTCGCCGACGGGCGAGCCAGCGACCGCTCGAAGAACTCCAACGCCCGTGCGGTGTCGGTGGCGTGACCGATCTCCAGCCCGAGCACCTGCGGCCGTTCCTGGGCGTCGGCGGGCCAGGCGGTCTGCAGGGTGTCGGCGGCCGCGGCCGCGTCCGCGGCGAGCAGCCCCGGGTCCTTGGTCCCGTACTGGATCTGCAACGGCCGTGGCTCCAGGGCCGCGTAGAGCTCGGGCAGGTCCGCGTGGCGCAGGATGCCGGGCAGCGCCGCGACCGCGTTGCCGCTCAACGCCTGGGCGTAGAGCGCCGGGTAGCTGCCGAAGTGGGCGGCCACGCAGAGCGGCAGCGGCGTGCGGGAGAGCAGCGCGGTGTGCAGGGCGACCGCGCCGCCGAGGCTGTGGCCGAAGAGCCCCACCCGCCCCGGGTCCACGGCCGGGTGCTCACGCAGCCAGGCCAGCGCCGCCAGGTTGTCCTCGACGAGGGCGCCGAGCAGCGGCCGGCCGCCCAGCGAGAATGCCAGGGCGAGCACGGCGGCCTCGTCGCGCCCGGCCAGGTCCGCGGCGGGCAGCACCCCGTCCAGACCGTAGTCCAGGGTGAGGGTGACCAGCCCGGCGCGGGAGAGCCGCTCGGCGATGTTGCGGTCCGGGTAGTCGGCCGGATGTGCGCCGGTGACCTGTTCCAGGACCGCGCGCCGCCCGGGGGAGACCAGCACGGCGCCGCGCGGCGCCGTGAGGTCGGCCGGGACCAGCAGGGTGGCCCGGATGCCGGTGCGCCCCGTGGAGGCGAACTCGTAGTCCTCGACCCGTAGTCCGTCGCGGTGCTCGACCTGGTGGCGGAGCACCTCGAGCGCCGCCACGGGGGCGTCGGGGTCCACCTGGGCGAGCCGGGCCACCGCCGCGCGGACCGAGCGCGCGACCGCGGCGGACCCGCCGCGGTCGCGCGTCGCAGTTCGCAGCGTCGCAGCACGCTCGAAGTCGCGTGCCAGCCGGAGAGAGTGCACGGTTCGGTTCCCGATCAGACGAAGTCGGCGTGGAGCGTGGCGGGGATCTCGACCCGGTACGCGTCCAGCGCCTCGTCCAGCTGGACCTGGCCCCGCTTGAGCCACTCCAGCAGCTCGTTCTGGGGGCGGTAGAAGCAGGACTTGCACAGGTCGGTCCGCTGCGGGTTCTCCGCCTCCCAGGCGGCGCGCTTGCCGCCCTCGAGCACGGTGAGGTAGCCGTCCTGGAGCACGTTGCCGATCTGGTAGCGGCTGTTGAGGTGCACCTGCGGGCAGGGGTAGAGGTTGCCGTCGGCGCCGACCGCGGTCACGAAGCGGCTGTAGTGGCAGTGCTCGAAGTCGCCTTCGACCGCCTCGACCTGGTCCATCGGACCGCGGTCGAGCTTGGGTACGGAGACCTCGAACTCCTCGTTGGAGAGCTGGGCGACCTCCTGCAGCGCCTCGGAGACCTCGGCCATGACCGACTCGATGGTCTCGTGGCCCATCGCGCTGTAGAACTCCGGCTCGAAGCGCACGTAGTGGGCACCCGAATCGTGTGCGATCCGGGCCGCCTGGCGGATCTCCTGGTAGTTCTGCTGCGTGATCACGAAGTTGAAGCCAATCCGGAACTCGGGATCGACGGCCGCCTCGCGCAGGGCGCGCGGGGTGGTCAGGAATGTGTCGAAGGTGTCGTCGTGGTCCCGGGTGATCTCCTCGAAGGTGGCCTTGGTGCCGGCGTTCATGCCGATCCGGACCCAGGTGTGGGTCTCGGCGATGCAGGCGGCCATGTCCGGCTTCGACAGCCGGGACCCGTTGGTGATCAGGCCCAGGCGCAGCCCGGCGGCGTGACCGGCGCGCGCGATGTCCTGGTAACCGGGGTGGATGGTGCACTCGCCGCTGCCGCAGAAGGTCACGGCCCGCCCGCCGGTGGCGGCGAACTCGCCCATCAGCCGGATGGCGGCGTCGGTGGCGATGGAGTCCTTGAATGAGAAGAGATCGTAGAAGCTCTTCTCATTGGGCGAGTGGAAATTGCAGAAGTTGCACCGCATGTTGCAGGCACCCATGATGCCGATCCGCATATGGATCGGACGGATTTCCTCGCCCCGCGCGAACCGCCGCAGCAGGTCATCGTGGGCGAGCACCTTGTTGGGCGCGTGCGCCTGGTCGAGAGACACCTTGGGCATATCGTCCGGGTTGCTGGGGCGCGCAATGTCGTAAATGGGCGTCGCCTTTTCCTGGTCCACGCAATCACTCCCCGAAGAGCCGGCTGCCGTCGGTAACGGCAGCTCCCGGGGCTTGATCGTCCGGCATGGGTGCGGACCTGTCAATGGAGTGGGGCGTATCCAAATGAGGTCATGACGGTGCGGTCGGTGTCGGCATGCACGGTGGTCAAGTTCCTTATGAAGGGTTCTATATGAGTATCAGTCACAACCCATTGACAGTGGCCTGCCAGTGCTACTAGCGTCCCGCACGTGGTTTTGACCAAGCCGTGCAGAGAGCACTCTGCCGACCCTGGGAGACCTTTTGCCCGACCCGCTCGAAGCCACTCAGGCCCAGTGTCTGCAGCTGCTCAGCTCGGAAATCTCAGAGGAGCTCGGCAGTGGTTCGCTGATTTTCACCATCGCCATTCCCGGATCGATTCCGGTGGAATCCGTCCGAATTGCCTGGAAGATGCTGCTGCAGACTCACGCGGCGCTGCGCGTGCGTTATCAGGTGGTCGACGGGCAGGTGTGCCAGGAGGTTCGCGGCTACCACGACCTGCCGCCCGCCACCCGTGACCTCGCACCGTCGGCCGAGGTGGCGGTACCCGATTTCGACGC
Source organism: Kitasatospora sp. GP30 (assembly GCF_029892145.1). NCBI lineage: Bacteria > Bacillati > Actinomycetota > Actinomycetes > Kitasatosporales > Streptomycetaceae > Kitasatospora > Kitasatospora sp. GP30. The sequence continues at coordinate 14,485 of NZ_JARZAH010000006.1, read as the reverse complement.
CTTCGGTGAGGTGCTGGTCCGGCTGGCCGTGGCACCAGCCGGCCGGGACGGCGAGCCGACCCGGCTGCTGCTCGCGGTGCACCACGTCCTGGTGGACGAGGCCGCCGTCGGCCGGCTCACCGACGACCTGGGGCACCTGCTGCTCGGCCGGGCGCTCCCGGGGCCGGCCCTCTCGCCGGAGCTCTCCGCCGCCCGCTACCAGGACGCCGTCCGGGCGGTGCTCACCGCGCAGGAGAGCGCGTCCGGGTCGCGCGCGTACTGGTGCGGCCGCTACCAGCCACCGCCCACGGCGCGGGTCACCATGGCCGCGCCCGACGCCGACGAGGCGCCACCGCGCCACAGCCTGGGGCTCGGGTCCGCCGACCTGACCGCACTGCGCGAGCTGGCGCGGCGCGCCAACGCGTCCCCGGCGATGACCGTCCAGGCGGCGCTCGCGGCCCTGCTGCGGCACTACGGCTGCGGCAGCCGCGTCGCGGTCGGCGTGCCGATGTCGCTGCGCGACCATCCCGCCATCGGGTTCGACCTGGTGGGCCTGTTCCTCAACGTGCTGCCGGTCGTGACCGAGGCGCACCCCGACATGACGCTGCGCCAGGTCGTGGCCGACGCACGGCGCCGGCTCATCGAGGTGCAGACCCACAAGTACACGCCGCTGACCCGACTGCCGGAGCTGACCGGGCTGCCGCGCTCGGTCACGGCGGCCGGGGAGGCGTCCTTCTTCGACGTCGTGCTGGCCGTCGGCTCCGGCAGCCCGCAGCCCGGCGGGGGCTTGCGGGTGACGGCGAGTGCGCCGGGGGCCGCGCCCAACGCGCTGACGGTGTCCGTGATCCTCGCTGCCGAGCGCCCCCGGATCACCGTCGAACGCCACCCGGCTGCCACCGACCGGCCCGCTCCCGCCACCCTGGCACGCGACCTGCTGCGGGTCCTGCACGCCATGGCGGACAACCTGGACCAGCCGGTCGGCGACCTCGGCCGGATCCTCGCCGCCCCTTCCCCGCGCCCGGAGGCTCCGCACCGATGAACCAGCGCCTTCTCACGTCCGACCCCGCGGCGGCCCTGCGCGAGGCAGCGGCCCTGCTCGGCTGCGCCACCGAGGACCTCCACGGCCAGAGCCTGCACGCCCTGGGCGGCAGCTCGCTGGACGGCGCCCGGCTGGCGTTCCTCCTGCGCACCACCCTGCGGCTCGACGTGTCGGCGGTGCAGCTGGTCACCGCGCCCGACCTCGGGCTGGCCCTGCGCGAGGCCGGCAGCGCGCCGCTCGCCCCGGCCGCCGCCGACGCGTCCGCCGAGCCGCACCCCACCGACGACGAGGTGCCGCTCAGCTGGCAGCAGCGCCTGGTGTGGTATCAGACGATGCTGGAACCCGCCTCCACCCGCTACCACTTCCACGCCCTGTTCCGCTTCGAGCGGGCCCCCGACCCGGCCGCCCTGAGCCAGGCCCTGTACGGCCTGTTGGAACACCACCGCGGGCTCGGCGTCCGGCTGGTCGTCGTGGACGGCGAGCCGCGGCAGCGGCCGGCCACCCCGCAGGAGTCCCGCCGGGCCGCCGAGATCCACGAGCTGCACCTCGACCACCTGCCGCACTCCAGCGAGGCGCTGCTGGCGGCGGTGGGCGCCGACCGCTCCTTCGAGCTGGACGGCGGCCCGCTGGTGCGCTGGTCGCTGGTGCACCTGCCGCAGGGCAGGGCGGTAATGGTCCACTCCGAGCACCACCTGGTCCACGACGGGGAGTCGTTCAACCTGCTGTTGCGCTCCCTGGCGGACGGCGGGCCGACCGCCGTCGACGGGCGCTACCTCGACTACGCCCGGCGCCAGGCGCGGGCGGTGGCGCAGCGCCGGGGTCCGGCGGTCGCGGACGAGGTGCTCGAGGAACTGCGCGAGGACTTCCCCGAGCTCTTCCCCAAGCTGCCCGCGCCCACCGCGGAGGCCGACCACCACCTGCGGCTGCCCCTGCCGCGGCAGTTGGCCCGGGCCGCCGAGTCGACCGCCAGGGCGCAGGGCGTCTCGTACTTCACCGTGCTGTTCGCCGCCTTCGGACAGGCCCTGGCCGCCGTGCGCCGCCCGGACGCCGCAGGACCTCTGCTGGTGGGCACCGCCGTCGGCAACCGGCCGGCCGAACTCCACGACACGGTCGGCATGTTCGTCTCCACCGCGCCGGTCGTGGTGCGGGCCGCCGCGGGGTCGGCTCCGGCCGAGGTCCTCGCGGCGACCGCGCGGGCACTGGCCCGGGCGAGTGCCCGCGCCGACGTGCCGCTGCCCGACCTGGTGGCTGCGCTGGGTTCCGGCGTGCGCGGCGGCACCGACCGCGGCCTGGTGCAGGCCGCGTTCAGCATGCACGAGCAGCTGCAGTCGCGGATCCGGCTCGGCGGTCGGGAGGCCGAGGTGGAAGTGGGGGCCTACAACGGCGCGGCCAAGTTCCCGGTCAACGCCATCGCGCTGGTCGACCGCAGTGCGGCCGAGCAGCACACCACGCTGCTGTTCGAGGCCACCCGCAGCCACGTCGACGCCGACGAACTGTGGCTGCTGTGGCACGAGTTCGTCCGTGCTCTGGTCGCGCTGACCGGCTTCGAGGACGACGCTGACCTGAGCGGGGCCGCCGACCGGGCACCCGACGTGGTCGCCCTGGTGCTGCGGGCGGCCCGGGCGGACGGCGCGCTGACCGCCCTGCGGGACGACACCGACGAGATCGGCTACGCCGAACTCCCCGCGCTCGGCGAGGCCCTGGCGCGGCGGCTCGGTAGCGGCCCGGCGGTGGTGGGGCTGATCGGCACCCCGTCCGCGCGGTTCTTCGCCGCTGAGTACGCCGTCCTGCACGCGGGCGCCACGTTCGTCCCGCTGGACCGGCGGCGCTACCCCGCCGGCCTGGACGCCATGGTCGAGCGGGTGGGCTGCCGGCTGGTCGTCGACCTGGACGGTGACGGCCCCGACCGGCTCGGCGGCGCACCGGTCCTTCGGTGGGCCGAACTGCGCGGCGCGGTCGAGCCCTGGGACTCGGGCACCCCCGACCCGCAGGCCGCCGTGGACCTGCCCGCCTACACGATGTTCACGTCAGGTAGCACCGGCGCCCCGAAGGCCGTGGTGATCGGCCGGGACGCCCTGAGCCGACTTGCGGCGTGGGGGCGCGAGACGCTGGAGCTGGCCCCCGGCACGGTCGTCAGCCAGGGGGCGAGCATCGGCTTCGACGCCTCGCTGTGGGACGTGTGGCCGGCCCTCACCGCGGGTGCCCGGATCCAGCTGATCCCCGATCCGCTGCGGGCCGACCCCTACGAACTCGCGCAGTGGCTGGTCGAGCAGCGCGTCGAGGTCGCCTTCGCACCGGCGCCGGTGGCGCAGCTGCTGGTCGAGTGCCCCTGGCCGAGCGGGACGGCGCTGCGCGTGCTGGGCTCCGGTGGCGACCGCCTGCACCCGGTGACCGCCCAGGACCTGCCGTTCCGGGTGCTCAACCTGTACGGGCCGACCGAGTGCACCATCGTCTCAGTGGCCGACTGGGTGACGCCGGGGGCCGGCGAGCCGCCCATCGGCAGGCCGCTGCCGTACTTCGACACCCGGATCGTCGACCATCGGGGCACCCCGGTGCCGGAGTCGGAGCCGGGCGAACTCTGGCTCGGCGGTCCGGCGCTGGCGCTGGGCTACCACGGTGATCCGCGACAGACCCGCTGCCGGTTCGTCCCGGACCCGCACCGCGACCGGGTCCACCTGGTGTACCGCACCGGTGACCTGGTGCGCCGTCGGCCCGACGGCGCGCTGGACTACCTGGGCCGGCTGGACCGCCAGCTCAAGGTCTCCGGCGTGCGCGTCGAGTTGGGCGAGCTGGAGGCCACCGCGCTGGCCCAGCCCGGGGTGCGGCAGGCCGCGGCGGTGGTCGTCGAGGGGGCCGACCGCACCCGCCTCGAACTGGTCCTGGTCCCGGCCGTGGGCACCGACTGGACCGAGGTCATCGGCCAGGTCCGCGACGCGCTGCCCGGCTACCTGCGCCACCTGACGCTGCGCTGCGTCGCGCGGCTGCCTCTCACCCCGAACGGAAAGGTCGACGTCACAATGCTCTCCACCCCCGTGCCCGCCGCTGGTTCAGCCGCCGGCACCGCGCTCACCGCCCGCGCCAAGGAGCTGCTGCGCTCGTCCACCCTGGACGCCGCCTGGTTCGAACTCGGTGGGTCTTCCCTGGAGGCGGCCCGGCTGGTGAACATCGCCGTGCGCGAGCACGGGCTGGAGGTCACCCTGACGGAGCTGCTGGAGTGCGGCGACGTCGGCCTGCTGATCAAGGCCTGGGCGGGGGAGGACAGCAGCCCGGCACCGGTCGCCCCCGCCGAGCAGCTCGCCCCCGCCGCCGCACCGCCCACTTCGGCGGGTCGGCCGACCGGCGCCGGGGATGTGCTGTGGCCCGCCCTGGCCCAGCTCCCGGCCGCCGACCGGCTGGCCCTCGCGCAGCGGCTGATCGCCTCCACGCTCGACTGAGGCGCCGGCACCCGCGCTCGACCGAGGTGTCGTCGTCCGCGCCCGCTTGAGGCGCCGGCACCCGCGCTCGACCGAGGTGTCGGCACTAGAGACCACGTTCCACCGCGCCTCCCGCGCACCAGCACCCTGGAGTGCCATGCCCGCCGCATCCGTCGGCGTCTTCCGGAACCCGGACTTCACCAGGCTCTTCCTGGCGGACTCGCTCAGCCAGCTCGGCGCGGCGATCGCGCCGATCGCCCTGCCGCTGGCCGCCATCGGCCTGTTGCACGCGAACGCGTTCCAGGTCGGGCTGCTCACCGTCTTCGAGACGGCGGCGTTCCTGCTGATCGGGCTCCCCGCCGGGGCCTGGGTGGACCGGGCGCGGCGGCGGCCGGTGATGCTGTGGGCCAACACCGGACGGCTGCTGGCCCTGGGCGCGGTCCCGCTGCTGTGGCGGCTCAGGGTCCTGACCATGCCCGAACTCCTGGCCGTCGCCCTGGTGGTGGGCGTGCTGACGGTGTTCTTCGAATGCGCCTACCAGAGCTACCTGCCCCGGCTGGTCGAGGCCGAGCAGCTGGTCGACGCGAACGCCCGGCTGCAGAGCGCGCAGTCCGTCGCGCGGATCGCTGGTCCCGGGTTGGCTGGTCTGATGATCGGATGGCTCGGGGCTCCGTACGCGCTGCTGGCCACGGCGGGCGGCTACGGCTGGGCGGTGCTGTGCGTGCTGCGGATCCGACGCCGTGAGCCCGCCGCGCCCGCCCGCCCTGGCACGCACCTGGGCCAGGAGATCGCCGAGGGCCTGCGGTTCCTGTTCGGCCACTGGCTGCTGCTGCGCGCCACGGTCTGCACCAGCACCTTCAACTTCTTCTACATGATGGGCGAGCCCATGCTGGTGCTCGTCCTCGCCCGCGAGTTGCGGTTCTCGCCGTCCACCATCGGCGTGGTCTTCGCCTGCGGCGGGGTCGGTGGGGTGCTCGGGTCGTTCCTGGTGAACCGTCTGGTCGAGCGGTTCGGGCGGGGGCCCGCCCTGTGGGGCAGCGCGGCCGTCGCCGGGGTGGCCGGACTGGCCGCGCCGCTCGCCGGCCACGGCGCTCTGCTGGTGCTGGTCTGCGCGGGGCAGGCGGTGGCCGGGGTCGCGATGGTGGTCTTCAACGTCTCGGTGGTCAGCTACCGCCAGGCCACCACGCCGGACCGGCTGCTCGGCCGGGTCAGCTCCGCCGGGCGCGTGCTGGTGTGGGGCAGCATGCCGCTGGGCGGACTGGTGGCCGGCGTGCTCGGACAGGCCTGGGGAGCCCGGCCGACCCTGTGGATCGCCGCACTGGGAGGGGCGTCGTGCTTCCTGGTGATCCTGTTCTCGCCCCTGCGGACCATGCGTGAACTGCCCGTCCCCGAGCCCGTCCTGAACCCGGAGCCAGCTCAGTGACCCACCCGCCGCACACCGCCTCGCCGGCCGATCCGCCGCCCCTGGTCCCGCTGGGTTCCTCCGGCTGGAGGGCCTGGCCGGACGCCATGCTCCGGTCCGCCGGCTTTCCCGCCGCCGAGCTCGACGCGCTGCGCGCGCCGGACCTCGCCGCGGCGGCCGATGCCGCGCTCGGGCTGCCCGACCAGGCCGAGGCCGCGCAGCACTACGAGAAGCTCTGGCAGGTCGCGCAGCCCGAGCTGTCCCGGGCGCTGGCCGAGCAGGCCGCCTCCCCGGCCGTGCGGGAGGCGGTGACCTGGCAGAACCGGGAGGCCGCCCGCAACGTGCTGGACCGGCTGGACGCCGTGAGCCCCTGGAACGCCCAGACCCGACGACGTGAACTGACGCTCGCCTCCTACCTCCAGCGCTACTGCCTGAAGAACGACACCATCGGCTTCTTCGGCCCGATCGGCTGGGCCTGGCTCAGCGACGGCCCGCACAGCGTGCTGGTGCGGCCGGGGACCGGCCTGCTCAGCTCGCGCCGGACCTGCTTCGAGGGCTGGGCCGTCGACGCCCTCGCCGAGCGCACCGGCCGACTGCCGGGCGTGCTGCCCTGGCTGGTGCCCCGCCGGCCCGCCTCCCATCTGCTGCGCGGCTCCCTGGTGGCCCGGCCCCGGCGGGCGGCCGTCGTACTCGCCGAGCGCGAGCGCGCGCTGCTGCTGCGGTGCGACGGCCGGCGCACCGTCGCCGAGGTGCTCGCCGACCTCGACGGGCAGCCGGACGACCTGCTCCGCCTGACCGACCTGGCTGACCGGGGACTGCTCCGGCTGGACCTGCTCGGCCCCGCGGAGTCCCAGCCCGAGCACACCCTGCGCCGGCGCCTGGAAGCGATCGGTGATCCCGGGCTGCGCGAGCGCGCGCTCGCTCCGCTGAAGCGGCTGTGCGCGCTGCGCGACGAGGTCAGCGCGGCCGCCGGCGACGCGACCAGGCTGGGCGAGGCGCTGGACCGGCTCTCCGCGGGCTTCGAGAGCGCGACCGGCGCGGCCGCCACCCGCCGGGCCGGCACCATGTACGCCGGTCGGACGCTGATCTACGAGGACGCCGTCCGGGACGTCGACGTCCAGGTCGGCGCCGGGCTGCTGGACGCGGCGGCCGGCCCGCTCGGGCTGGTGCTGGACAGCGCCGACTGGCTGGTGCGGCGGGTCGCCGACAACTACCGCGCGGTCTTCGCCGAGCTGCTGGGCAACCGGCGCGCGGCGGCGGACGGCATGCCGCTGGCACGGCTGTTCGCACTCGCCGCCGACCGGCTGACGGTCGGTGCGCGGTCCGTGCCGCCACCGGTCGCCGAGGCCGTCGCCGAGCTGCAGCGCCGCTGGTCGCAGGTGCTCGGCCCGGCGGCCGAGGGGCCCGAGCAGCGACCGCGGTGGAGCAGCGCGGAACTCGCCGACCGGGTGGCCCGGGCCTTCCCACCCGGCCCGCTGCCCTGGGCGGCGGCCGCCCACCACAGTCCCGACCTGATGGTCCACGCCGCCGATCGGCTGGCGCTGGCGCGGGGCGAGTTCCTGCTGGTGCTGGGCGAGGTCCACCCGGCCATCAACAGCCTGGACCAGCCCGCCTTCGTGGCGCACCACCACGCGCCGGAGCGGCTGCTCGCCCGGGCCGAGGCGGACTACGCTGGCCGGCGGATCTACGCGGTGCAGCCCAAGGAGTCCCCGTTCGTGACCTCGCGGATGGCCCCGCCCGCCGGGCTGCTCTCGCCCGACTACCGCTACTGGACCTGGAGCGAGGGCCAGGACAGCGTCGAGGGCCCGGGGACGGTGCTGCCCGCCGCCGGCCTGACGGCGTACCAGGCCGCCGACGGAGCCCTGCTGGTGCGCGGCCCGGACGGCGGCGACCTCGACCTGCTGGAGGTCCTGGGCGAGTTCCTGTGCGCGGCCGTCTCCGGGGCGTTCGGCCTGCTGGCACCGGTCGCCCACCGGCCGCGGATCACCGTGGACCGGATGGTGCTGTGCCGCGAGACCTGGCGGATCCCGCTGGCCGAGCTGGCGTGGACCCGGGTCAAGGACGTCCGGCGGCGCTTCCTGGCCGCCCGGGCCTGGCGGGCCGAACTGGGCCTGCCCGAACGGGCCTTCTGGAAGGTGCCCTACGAGGTGAAGCCGGTGGCGGTGGACTTCACCAGCCCGGTCCTGGTGGAGCTGCTGGCCAAGGCGGTCCGCGGCGCCCCGCCCGAGGAGGCCGCGAAGCACCTCACGGTGGGCGAGATGCTCCCCGACCTCGACGGCCTGTGGCTGCCGGATGCCCAGGACCGGCGTTACACCTCGGAGTTCCGCCTGGTGCTCACCCGAGGCCCGGCGGCGGTCGGCGATCCGGCCCACTGACGTGAACTCAACGAATGGGACGATCTACTAAGTTGCTACAGGTAAGCTGAGCCGATCCGCAGCCCTCCGCCGATGACGTCAAGACGCAGAAGCGCGGCGCAGATTCGGGCCCGGGCCGCCTCGCGCTGGCGCAGCTGCCAGTTGAGGACCTGGTCTACGAGGTCGCCGACGCCACGCTGCGCACCGGCGAACCGGAGCACCGGAGAAGAGCGGTCCCAGGCACACCAGGGCGGCTTCCCGCTGTGCGTTGTCACCGCGGTGCTCAGCTCGGCCAGTAGCAGCTGCCCGCCCCGTCTAGGGCCTTCCCGACGCGGCCGGCGGCGCGCCGTAGTCGCTCCTGACGGGACACCAGAGTGTCAGTGCCTGGCTGCTCTCCCGGGTGTTGTTGCGCGGTTTCCGGGCAGGGCCGCGTCCGGGTGTGCGATACCTTGCCCGGGGCCCGGGACTGCTGATGCCTGAACCGAAAGAGGGCGGTGGGCTGTGAAGGTCGGCGAGGCGCGGGAGCTGATCGGCGAGGCGGTGGTGGGTGCGGTGCGCGCCGGATTCGCCCACGATTACGAGGCGATGGGGTATGCGCAGCACCCGGCGCCGGAGCCGGCTTTCAAGGCCGGCCGGGACCGGTCGGGCCATGACTCGTCCCGGGTGCCGGAGGTACCCGCGGCTGTGGTGGAGTCCATGATCACCGATGACAGCCCGGGCATGTGGTTCAGCCACAAGGTCGAGTACGGCGGGCCGCCGATGATCCAGCTGCAGGTGCGTTCGATCTGGGCCCGGCAGGTCGCGGCCCCGGGCTGGGCGGTGCTGGACGGCCGCGCGGTCCTGGATGTCCTCGCATGGGACGAGACCGTCTCCCCGCGCCGCCCAGTCCGGGTTCGCGCCGCGTTGATCTGCGTCGACTACGACGCCGGGATGCACGGCTGGCGGGCCCACGCGGACAACCGGGACCTGCGCGTCGCCTGGAGCCCAGAAGGCGTGGCGACGCTGGTTGAGCCATGAGACAAGGACGTGGAGGCCGTGTCGGCTGAGTGAACCGGTCCCTTCACGGCCTACCACCCGACGTGCGCCGCCGGCCGGCCCCGGCCGCTCGCCTCTACCGTCGCTTGGCGGCTGCTCAGCAGGCCGTGTCCGTCACCGAGTCCGAACCAGCGGCTGGCACGCCCAAGCGCAGGGTCGAGCCCGGCCAGGGGTCGGGGGTGAACAGGGTGGCACGCCCCCGCGAGAACGCGGTGGGTGCACTGGTCGCGCCGCGTCCCGTCTGCGACTTCACCCGGGCGGACCAACCCCCGCTATACGGGCCGTCAGGTCTGGAACAAGCAGCGCAAGGACGAGACCCTCCTCGACATCGAGGACGTCACCCTCGGCTACACCACCACCCTGCGCTGGAACACCCAAGACAAGTGGATCGTCTCCGAACGCATCGTCCACCCGCCGATCGTCGATGACGAGACCTTCGCCCAGGTCCAGGACATCATCAACTCCCGCGTCCGCACCCATGCCGCCCACGGTGTTGAACGCACCAGGAACCTCTACCTCCTGCGCGGCTCCTTCATCTGCATCGACTGCATGCGCAAGATGCAGGGCAACTGGTCCCACGGCGAGGCCTACTACCGCTGCCGCTTCCCCGCCGAATACGCCCTCGCCAACCGCGTTCAGCACCCGCGCAACGTCTACCTACGCGAGAAGGACATCCTCGGCCCGCTCGACCGTTGGCTCGCCAAGATGTTCGCCCCCCACCGACTCGACGACACCATCGACCTCCTCGCCGCAGCCCAGAACCTCAACCCCGCCCCGAACAACCACACCGCCTGCGCCGAACACGCCAAGAACACGATCGCCGACTGCGACGCCAAACTTGCTACCCACCGCGCCGCTCTCGAAGCCGGCGCCGACCCGGCCGTCATCACCCAGTGGATCACCCAAACCCAGGCCACCCGCGCCCGCGCCGAAGCCGAACTCCGCGCCGCCCGAACCGCCCGAACCGGCGAACTCACCCGGGACGACATCGCAGCCCTGGCCCGCAGTCACTGCAACCTGGTCACCGTCCTCGCCGCCGCCGAGCCCGCCGACCGTGTCGAGCTCTACCGGCAGCTCGGGCTGATCCTGACCTACGACTCGGGAAAGCAAAAAGTGCCGTGGGCTTACGGTCGGTGTCCGAGGCCGGACACAGACCGTGAGCCGACGACGGTCGGGGGTGTCGGGGGAGTTGGATCTGGGTGCTCCCCGATGATCGCAGGACTACCAGCAGTGATCGAAGTCCAGCTGACTTAAGTGATCATTCTGCCAGTGCCGTGCCGGTGGCGTTAGGGAGGCGACTCCGATTCACTCCTTCGAGCGATGGTAAATCGCATGATGCTGAGTCATCAGGGTCCTTTCGTGGATACCCCCGGCTTCAGCCGGGAGAGGAAACGAAACTCCCGCGTAGCGGGTCAGCGATAGCCAGACCTGTGCCGCTCGAAGAGTCATCGCCGCTGGTCAAGCGGCATAACGGTACTCGTTGATCAGGCCGCCGAGGATTCGGCTGCGCAGTATTCTGCGACTGTCGAGGCCCTGTTCGGTGGCGGGTTGTTCACGGGCGCCGGGCGGTAGTTGGTTGCGGGCCTGGTGCGGGCGGTGCTCGTTGTAGTGCCGCTGATAGGCGGCCAGGACGCGCCCGGCGTGGGCCTCGTTGAGGATGAGGACGTGGTCGAGCGTTTCGCGCCGGATGGTGCCGATGATCCTCTCGCAGTGGGCGTTCATCCGAGGAGCCCGTGGCGCGCTCGTGATCACGTCCAGTTCTTCAGCCTCGAAGACGGCGTCGAAGGCGTAGCTGTACCTGCTGTCGCGGTCGCGCAGCAGGAAGCGTCGGGAATCCATGCGCAGGCCCAGGTCAGCGGTGAGATTCCGTGCCTGCTGCAGGGCCCATTCCCCAGGCTCACGCCGACCCGGGTACCCGACACCTTTCTCCAGCCGACCGCACACCGGCCGCTCGACCGCTCGCCCAGCCGTACTTACCAGCTCCGAGGCCCCCGATGACCGTCTCCGTCGCCCTGTTCACCCAGGACCTCCGCCTGCACGACAACCCCGTCCTGCACGCCGCCCGCGCCGCCGCCGACCAGGTCGTCCCGGTGTTCGTGGTGGATACTGCGGTCGAGGCCGCGGGCTTCGCCACCGCCAACCGGCGGGCCTTCCTCGCCGGCTGCCTCGCCGACCTGGACGCGTCGCTGCGCCGGATCGGCTCCCGGCTGGTGGTGCGCCACGGCAACGCCGCCGAGCAGACCGCCCGGATCGCGCAGGAGACCGGCGCGGCCAGCGTGCACCTCGCGGTCGGCGTCAGCGCGTTCGCCCAGCGCCGTGAGGCCCGCTTGCGCGAGCTGCTCGGCGGCCGACTGCACGTCCACGACGCCGTGCTGACCGTGGTACCGGCCGGCCAGGTCACCCCGGCGGGGAAGGACCACTACGCGGTGTTCACCCCGTACCACCGCGCCTGGCAGCGCGTCCCTCGCCGCGCCGTGCTGTCCGCCCCCCGGACGCTCCACACCCCGCAGACCGTGCACGGCGACGATCTGCCCACGGCCCCGGCGGCCTCGCCCGCGCTGCCGCCAGGCGGGGAGACGGCCGGACGGGCGCGGTGGCGGAGGTGGGACCTCGACGACTACGCCGACGTGCACGACGCGCTCGCCGCCGACGGCACCTCCCGGCTCTCCCCGTACCTGCACTTCGGCTGCCTGTCCGCCGGCGAGCTGGCAGCGCGCGCGACGCGACGCGGCGGGGACGGCGCCGAGGCCTTCGTCCGGCAGCTCGCCTGGCGGGACTTCCACCACCAGGTGCTCGCCGCCCGGCCCGACACCGCGTACCGGGACTACCGCACCCGGCACGACTCGTGGCACCACGACGAGCGCGAGGCCGCGGCCTGGCGGCAGGGCCGCACCGGCTACCCGATCATCGACGCCGGGATGCGTCAACTCGCCCACGAGGGCTGGATGCACAACCGGGCCAGGCTGCTCACGGCCTGCTTCCTCGCCAAGTCGCTCCACCTGGACTGGCGGATCGGCGCCCGCCACTTCCTGTCCCTGCTGGTGGACGGAGACGTGGCGAACAACCAGCTGAACTGGCAGTGGGTGGCCGGTACCGGGACGGACACCCGCCCGAACCGGATCCTCAACCCGCTGGTCCAGGCTGACCGCTACGACCCGGACGGCGACTATGTGCGCCGCTGGGTGCCGGAGCTCGCCCATGTGCCGGGCCGGGCCGTGCACCGGCCCTGGCTGCTTGCCGACCGCCACGGCTACCCGGACCCGATCATCGCCCCGGATGCGCTCACCGACCGGCTGCGGCACGCCCGCGGCCTGGACTGAGCCCCGGGCCGAGACCGCCCCGCCCCGTGCTCAGGACCGGGCGACCCGCAGGGCCCAGGTGATCGGCGGGGCCTGCTCGGTGCGGTCCACCGCGGCGGCGCGCAGCGGGGCCGGCCGGCGCTGCCAGTCGTACGGCACCCTGACGTTCGCGGGAGGACCGCCGCGAACGGCCCGGCCGCCGCCGGCGCGCCGGAGCGGCTGTTCCTGACCGGAAACCGGCCGGATTGGTCGGCGGAATCGCCAATCCGCCCGGTTGCGGGCTCCGAATGCCGTGCGAGAGTCTGGGTCCACCGAGTACCCGGGAACCCGGCAGTGCCCGGCGGCCTGCGGCCACCGGGAGGAGGAGCGGGCATGAACCACCAGCCGCACACCCCGCCGCGGTGCCTGGTGACCGGTGCCACCGGCTACATCGGCGGCCGCCTGGTGCCCGAACTGCTCGCGGCCGGCCACGCGGTGCGCTGCCTGGTCCGCGACGCCGGCCGGCTGCGCGACCAGCCGTGGCGGGCGAAGGTCGAGACCACCACCGGTGATGTCACCCGGCCTGACACGCTCTCCGGCGCCTTCGACGGGGTGGATGTGGCCTACTACCTCATCCACTCGCTGGGCACCGGGCCCGGTTTCGAGGAGACCGACCGCGCGGCTGCCCGCGCGTTCGGCGAGGCCGCAGCCGCGGCCGGCGTGGGCCGCATCGTCTACCTGGGCGGGCTGATCCCTCGCGGCGTGCCCGAACAGCAGCTCTCTCCGCACCTGCGCTCGCGCGCCGAGGTCGGCCGCACGCTGCGGCGCAGTGGCGTGCCCACCGCCGAGCTGCGCGCCGCGGTGATCATCGGATCCGGCAGCGCGTCGTTCGAGATGCTGCGCTACCTCACCGAGCGCCTGCCGGTGATGGTCACCCCGAGCTGGGTGGGGACCCGGATCCAGCCGATCGCGGTACGCGACGTGCTGCGCTATCTGGTCGGCGCGGCCCAGCTGCCACCCGAGGTCAACCGGACCTTCGACCTCGGCGGGCCCGAGGTCCTCACCTACCAGGGCATGATGCGGCGCTACGCCCGGGTCGCGGGGCTGCACCGACGCGTCATCGTACCGGTGCCAGTGCTCACGCCACGGCTGTCCAGCCACTGGGTGGGCCTGGTCACCCCGGTGCCGAACGCCATTGCCCGGCCGCTGGTCGAGTCGCTGCGCCACGAGGTGGTGTGCGGCGAGCATGACATCGCCCGCTGGGTGCCCGACCCGGCGGGCGGCCTGACCGGCTTCGACCGGGCGGTGGCGCTCGCCCTGCGCCGGATCCGCGAAGCCGAGGTGGCCACCCGCTGGTCCTCGGCCTCACTGCCCGGTGCGCCCAGCGACCCTCTGCCCACCGACCCCGACTGGGCGGGGGGCAGCCTCTACCAGGACGTCCAGGAACGCGCCGTCAAGGCATCCCCGTCCGCCGTCTGGCAGATCGTCGAAGGCATCGGGGGAAACAACGGCTGGTACTCCTTCCCGCTCGCCTGGGCGCTGCGCGGCAGGCTGGACCGGCTGGTCGGCGGTGTCGGCCTGCGCCGTGGGCGGCGTGACCCGGCGCGGCTGAGGGTCGGCGACGCGCTGGACTTCTGGCGGGTCGAGGAGATCGAACCGGGGCGGCTGCTGCGACTGCGCGCCGAGATGCGACTGCCTGGCCTGGCCTGGCTGGAGCTGTCGGTCACCCCGGACGGCGAGGGCGGCACGCACTACCGCCAGCGGGCGCTGTTCCACCCGCACGGACTGGCCGGCCACGCCTACTGGTGGTCGGTCGCACCCTTCCACTCGGTCGTCTTTGGCGGGATGGCCCGCAACATCACCGAGCATGCCCAGGCAGCCTCCTGAGGTGCCTGAAGGACTCCGTTGCCTAATTCGGTGTCAGGCGGTGAGTGTGAGGTCGAGGCGGGCCAGGTGGCTGGTTCGGTCTCGATCGAGGGGGCTGG